>JABZFO010000003.1 GCA_014237405.1 Desulfosarcina sp.
ACCTTCATAGTTTTATTCAACCTATTGAAGTTTAATATCATACTATATATTGCGCCAATCTATCTTTTCATATGTCGTCGTAAATGTCCAGAGCTTATTTTCGAAAACTCAAGGATATAAACGAAAAAAACAAATGATTTTGGCTTTATGTGCGCCTTGAACCCTTGACCCCTCGAATCCTCGGCCCCTCTCTTTTATTCATTATTTCGCCGGGCTCCCCGGCCCCATGGCGTGAACATACCCCTTTTCAACAGCCATCATGTCCAGGTGAATGGAAACCACCTGCTCCAAGGGGGGATAGAAGCTGCGGTCAATCCGGCGGGTATCCACCACTTTCAGGTATCGCTTGCACTTGCCACAAAGATTCACTCGGTATTCCGGTTCATCGTCGCTGTAAAAGTATTCCAGGGACGCGGCGTCTCTGTTTTTGCAAAACGGGCAGGCAATGCGGTCCACCAGCCAGCGATGCCAGCACAGCCGGCAGTGAAGCCAAAGCTTCCCCTCCGGATCCAGTTCACCGAGTATGGGGGCGCTGCCACAGATCGGGCAGCTGTCGCGTTTTTCTTGGATGCCGGATAGATGCGTTGCCAGCTGTCGGGCGCCGGCTTCGATGCTGGGCTTGACGGCCAGATAGAGCAGCAGGGAGAGCAGGTCCGGCGCCACATCCGTGGATTCTGCGAAATCCCGTATCCTGCCTTTATCATCCAGGACGTCGGCAAAAAGATGGTCCACCAAAGCTCCGCCTATGATGGACCGGTTCAGGGCCTCACCAACCCCGGCCAGTTTTTCGCCGGCAGCAGCCGCGATCCGACAGAGTGCCTCCAGCAGTTTCCCGGCCGACGGGTTATCAACCGTAAACGCAGACGGGTCGATGAGTGAAAATCCCTCATTCAATTTCATCTCCAACAGGGAGTCGTCCATCCGGATCGCCTCCGGGCAGGTATCGACGGCAGCATTGACCTGGGCAGCGAAGACCGGGCCATAAAAGCCAAGGATGTCCGCATAGGCCGGCCGAATTGATGCTATCTGCGATACGGCCTGCTGAACACCCGCTGCATCCCAGACGTGATTCGTGGTCATTAAATATGTCCTTTCCGGTTGGGGTAAAACCAGCCCGCAAATGCCGTGGTAAAGAAAGGAGAGGTGCCGCAACAGCAGCGACCTCTCCTTTCAAGAAGTAAAAAATAAGGTTTGCTACGCCAGTTGACGTAGTGCCCGGGTGAAGGGCCTGACCATTTTTCTCAGAGCCATATGCCGGGTCACCCCGTGTGCGCCAGCCGAGGCTGTGACGAACTCATGATAGTCAAACGGCGCTTCGGCGATCAGATAGATCACATTCACACTGTCGGCATCCACCAGCGAGGCATTTTTTTGCTTCTTTCGAACCTGAGCCAGCCGTTGCTCTGCCAAGGCGGTCATCTGCTCACGGTCCCCGAAATTCATGCTGCCCGTGTGGCAGGTTTGCACACAGGCCGGCAGCAGGCCGTTGGTCACGCGGTCGTTGCACATGTCGCACTTGGCAAGGGTGCCGTCGGCCGCTTTTCGCGGTATGTTGTACGGACACGATTCGATAATTTCGTCCGCAAACAGGTTTTTAGTATTGGCTGTAAAAATTACGGCCCCGGTTTTTTCGTCTTGGTAGATGGCTTCCTCGTCACCGGCCGTTTCCAGGCACGGCGGGTCGATGCAGTGCCGGCACTGTTCCGGGAAGAAAAGCCACTTCAGTTTCCCGTTGGTTTCCATTTCCCGCATCCGGACCAGCTTGTAGGTGGAAAAAGAGAGGTCCGGCGGGTTCTCGAAGGTTCCCCGGTTTTGCGTCGCTTCCGCCGGCAGGTCATGCCACTGCTTGCAGGCCACCTGACAGCCTCTGCATCCGGTGCACCGGGTGGTGTCGATGAAAAAAACTTTGCTCATGCCGCGTCCCTCCTTTTACAATTTGGTCACATTGACCATGAATGCCTTGGTTTCCGGAATCCGGGTATTGGGATCACCAGCCGCCGGCGTGAGCAGGTTGGCGCTCTCCTCCTTGCCGGTGGATGGCCACCGCCAGCCATAGTGCCAGGGAATCCCCACCTGATGGACCACCAAATCGCCCATTTTAAAGGGCTTGAAGCGTTTGGTAACGATGGCACTGCATTCCAACTGCCCGCGGGCCGAGGAGACGTTGACCCGCTCGCCGTTTTGAATGCCTTTTAGCCTGGCCAGCTCTTCGCTCATCTCCACGAACACCTGTGGCTGCATTTCCATGAGCCAGCTCTGGGTGCGGGTCATCAAACCCGTTTGCCAGTGCTCGCTGACCCGGTACGTGGTCCCCACGTATGGGAAACGCGGATCGCAGGTGGCATGGGCATCAGCATCAGATGAGTACACCGCTGCTGTGGGGTTGACCATCTGCGGGTTGAGATAGTTCTTCTCCACCGGACACTCTAACGGCTCGTAATGTTCGGGGAAGGGTCCGTCCGCACGTCCCGGCCCGAAGATCTGGGCATGGCCGTGTTTTCTCATGATAAATGGGTGCTTGGCATCATCCCGCCACGACCCGTCCGGGTTCTGGAGCGGGTACCAGCCGCCATCCGGCACATCCCCCAGCCATTTGCGGGACACGTACTTTCCGTCCTTCTCCTCACCCTTGAAGTAGACCACCCAGTCCTTTCGGTCCCAGGGCACGCCCTTGGCATCTACCGATGCCCGGTTGTAAATAATCCGCCGGTTCACCGGCCAGCACCAGGCGAATTCCGGGTAGAGGCCGATGTTGTTCACTGCGTCCTTCTGACCCCGGCGGGCGGCCATGTTGCCCTTTTCCGTATAGCTGTTGCAGTAGAGCCAGTTGCCCGACGAGGTGGACCCGTCGGCCTGGAGGAAGGCGAAGCTGGGCACCAGGGTTCCTTTTTTAAAATTCTTGCCTTTAATGGTGACGTCCTTCACAAAATAGCCGTTAATCTCTTTGGCGACCTTGTGGGGATCGTAGGCACCGCCGGTTTCGTAATCCCACTTCAAGTTGACGATCGGTTCATGAAAAACGCCTCCGTCCCTGTACAATTCCTTGATCTTTTCTCCCAGCGCAAGGATAATATCCCCGTCCGGCCGGCTGTTGCCCAAGGGTTTGGGACCCTGGTAACGCCACTGCATCCACCGGCCGCTGTTGGTGATACTGCCCTCTTTTTCCACCGAAACACAGGCGGGCAGCATGAACACCTCCGTCTTGATGGATGCCGGATTCATACCCGGGCCTTTCCAGAATGACCCGGTCTCGTTGTCAAAGAGGTTGACGTTGACCATCCAGTCCAGTTTACCCATGGCCGTCCGGTTTTTACCGGCGTTGGCGCCACTACAGGCCGGATTCATGCCCCAGGCAAAAAACCCCTTCATCTTCTCCTTGTACATGGCGTCGAAAATGTCGAACCAGGAGTAAACGGCCCCGTCATCCACCTTGGGAAGCCATTGATAGCCGAACTCGTTGGCGGCATTGGCCTTTTCTCCGAAGAAGGATTTCAGCATGGACACGCTGTACTTGGGATAGTTCTGCCACCAGTTGGCGGACAGGGGGTCTTTGCTCACCGGCGTCCATTTTTCGTTGTAGGCAGCAAGTGAGGTGTTGGATGCCCGGGCGGTTTTGAGGTAGCCGGGCCAGATGTGCCAGAGCAGGCAGTGGTCCGTGGAACCCTGAACGTTGGATTCGCCGCGCAGGGCGTTGACGCCGCCGCCGGCCATCCCCATGTTGCCCAGCAGCAGCTGGATGATGGCCATGGTGCGAATGTTCTGGGTGCCGGTGGTGTGCTGGGTCCAGCCCATGGCGTACATGATGGTGCCGGCCTTCCCCCTCTCACCGGTGGCGCTGTATGTGTCGTAAATCCGCTTCAGGTCGGCCTCGGGAGTCCCCGTAATCATGGAAACGGTCTTGAAATCATAGCGACTGTAGTGTTTTTTCAGCAGCTGAAATACGCTGCGTTTGTGCTTCAGCTTGCGGTCCATTTTGGGCACACCGTTCTTGTCCATATCGAAGGCCCACTGGCTCTTGTCGTACTTGCCCAGCGAGGGGCCTTCCGGCATCTTCTCGTAACCGGAGAAGAGGCCGTTCTTAAATCCGTATTTTTTGCCGACGATAAACGGCGCATTGGTGTATAGCGCCACGTACTCTTCACTGTACCGCTTGTTGTCCAGGATATACTTGATCATGCCCCCGAGAAAAGCGATGTCGCTGCCGGATCGAAGCGACGCGTAGATGTCCGCCTTGGAAGATGTCCGGGTGAAGCGGGGATCCACGTTGATCAGCGTGGCGCCTTTTTCCATGGCCTCGGTGACATACTTGAAGGAGATGGGGTGGTTTTCAGCGGCGTTGCTTCCCATGATGAGGATGCAGTCGCTGTTTTTGATATCGATCCAGTGATTGGTCATCGCACCGCGTCCGAACGACTCTGCCAGAGCCGCAACCGTGGCGCTGTGTCAGATGCGCGCCTGGTGTTCGACGTACACCAGCCCCAATGAACGCATGAGCGCCTGATAGGTCCAGCACTCTTCATTATCCATTGCGGCACTACCCACCGACGCGATGGCTGTGGTCCGGTTAACCACCTGCCCCTTGTCATTTTTATGGGTGAAGGAGGCATCCCGGGTCTCCTTCACGCGATGGGCGATCTTTTCCAGGGCCCAGTCCCAGGACACCGACTGCCATTTGTCCGAATACGGCGCACGGTACATGGGTTGGGTCAGCCGGTTCTCGTTCTCGGTCAGCTGTTTCAGGGCGGCCCCTTTCGCACACAGGGCGCCGCGGTTGATCACGTGGCCAGGGTCCCCTTCAATGTTGATAACCCGACCGTCCCCCCGTTTGCTGGTGTGGACGATAGCGCCACAGCCCACTGCACAGTAGCAGCAGATGGTCGTCGTCTCTTTTGCGTACTTGGTCTTCAGCATCCCGGCGTGGGCTCTGACCGGTTTCAGGTCGAAACCCAGCCCGCTGACGGCCAGACCGGCAGCGGTAGCGCCGGTGATCTGGATAAACTGCCTACGGTTCACATCCATAACGGTTCTCCTTTTCTGTAACCGGTTATCCGTTCTCGAACTGCTTTGTTATCGGAAAAGATCAGACACTGAAATACTTGAAATCAGCTTGTAGACAAGGGTGTCCGGGCCTCTACCCGGAGGTGCCGACTCAGCGAATAAAAGCCCGGCCCCACTGCAAGAAGGAGATCCCAGGACATTGAACGTGTCGTCAGCCCCCTTCAGGCGATTTTTTAGCACGCTCAAGGTTACAAAAAGGATACAAGAGGGGTTACAAAGGGATTGGGGGATTCAGTCTTCAGCCTAAACGTCTATTCACCTGTTTTCATTATTTCCTGATAAATCCGGGTGGTGGCAGGGTCAGGGGCGGTATCCAGTTCCGCGGCGAGGGTTTCCGCCAGGTTCCGGTATACTTTGATGGCGGCGGTGCGCCGTTCCTGACGCTGAAGCAGGTGCATGAGCTGCTGGCAAGCCTTCTCGGCCAGAGGATCGGCCTGGATCACGTCACCATAGTTCCGGGCAGCCTGTTCCAGATCTCCTTTCCGCTCGAAAAGCCCTGCCATCTCCATGAGCACGGCGAGATATTGTTCCCTTAAGGCGGCACGCTTCATTTCAGCCCAACTCAGATAGCGTTCTTCAGGGAGAAAATCTCCCCGATAGATTTCCGCAGCCCGCCGGCAGGCCGACAGGAGTCGGTCGTCATCATCATCGCGTTTGATCTGCCGGATCTCGTCGCAAGTCGCCAGAAAAGCGTTCACATCCACCTGGCACCGCCCCATGTCCAGGCTGACCAGGTTATCCTTCAGTAAAATGCAGGGTGAGCCGGTGAGTCGATCCATGTCCGGCTCTAGAATTTTACGCAGCCGGTGGAGGGTGACCTTAAAGCACTTTAAAGCCGCATCATAAAAGCTATCCGGCCAGAGGGCATCCATGAGGATGTCCTTGGGGATCTCCCGGCATCCGTGCACGAGAATGGCCTTGAGCAGCAGCTTCTGGCGAAGACCGGCCCACTGGGCGTCGGTAATGGCCTCACCGCCGCTGCGGAGGACTTTGAAACCGCCAAGGGTTCGGATTTCAAGCCTTGGCCGGGTATCATCGGATCCGGCTGTCGCCTGTGGGCGCCGGGTTTGCGTTTCCGAATCCGCCTCATTTCCTGGTGTGGGTACAGGGTCTTTTTCGAGCTGGCGGTCCATCAGGCGGTGGGCGAGAAGCACAACTTCAGAACAGACGTGCCCAACGGCCGGTGTGCAGGCATCGACAATGTCACGGGAAGACAAAATGGAGAAGGCCTCGTATCCCTGTGACGCCACCATGGCAAGAGCTGATTCCAGATGGCGGTCCGCCCCATCCTCATTTCCCGCGGCCCTTTCCACCAATGACAGGCCCAGGCAAGCCTCGGCCAGCGACAGGTGGCTGGACACGCGGCTGAAAAAGTCACGGGCCGATTCCAGAGTCTGCCGTGCCTCGGTCAGACCTTCCAGATGATAGGAGACCATGCCCAGAATCAAACGGCAGCGAAACAGGTGAAGACTCTCTCCGAGGCTGTCGGCAATCACATCGACAGCCTGCTCACCCCACAACCGCGCCCGCTCGAAGTGACCCTGATGATAGGCTTTCAGTGCCCGCAGGCGAAGGGCCAGTCCGTTATAGAAGGGGTTGTCCGCCAACGTGGCCACATCTTTAAGATGACGGGCGGTGCGCCCTACCGCGCCAAAGTGCCGTTGATGAATCTGAAGAAGGCCGGACAAATCCACGTGGATGGGGTAAAGAAAAAGCAAACCGAATTTATCGATATCTTCATGATTGGTGTCAAGCAGCAGCTGGGCACAGTCCAAGTCGCCTTTGGACAGAGCCAGTTCCATGAGGACGATATTGCGAAAGGCCCGGTATTCCGGATAGGCGGTATCCGCAACCAGGTTATGGATGGTGGCAAGGGCTTTTTCCGCTTCGGCAAACTCCCCGGTCAGGGTGAGCCCGAATACATGAATGATAGTGGCGTTCACCGTAAGCGTTTCGTCTTCGATGGTGCTGGCCATCAGCATGGCGTTGCGGCAGGCAGACAGCCCTTTCTGGAGATCGTCGGCACCGGAGAGGTGTCCGAATGCCACCTGCATCCACAACACCGCCTTGGCGAAGGTATAATAACGGTTGCTGCTTACCCTTTCCAGCATCGCCCAGGCCTCTTCGAGCAAGCGGTTAAGAACCACCGCCGGATGGCCGAAAAAAACCACGGTTTCGATGAGATAGGCCAGAGACAAAATTTGACCCCGTGTGTCTCCTTCCACCTTAAAACGATCAAGCGTCCTTGAAAAGGCCTGGATGTTCTTTCGCCCTCCGCTGATCCGTCGGCCAACAGCCTTGTAGAAGCCGAGCCAGGCATCGTCGTGAATCATTTCATCGGGCAGCATGTCGATCCACGCGGCCAGGTCGGCGAACCTCCCCCGGGCAGAGAGTCCCATGGCGATCTTCTTAATTCCCGCCCCAGCCTTGTCAAAGGCCTCCGCCTCAAGAAAAAAGCGAATAGCCCCCTCGAAGTTTCCTGCACCCCAGGCCAGGTTGGCGGCCCTGGAAAGCAGCTCCCGCTGCTCTCCCTGGTCCAGGGTGCTGTGGAATTTGTCAATCAAAAAATCGCGGAACTGCTGGTTATACCGATAGCCCCAGCCGATTTTTGTGTCGAAAAGGCGGTGGATGAAAAGGTTTTTCCGTACCATGGTGGTAAGAATCTCTTCAACATTTCCCACCGCCGTGTTCTCCAGAAAGCGGGCAGCCAATTTCGGATCGATGGTCTCGAAGATGGCCGATCGAACAAGAAAGCGCTGGGTCGGCGCATCCAGACCGGTAAAGACCGCCTCGGAAAAATAGGCCAGCCGCTCGCCCTGCATGGCAGCGGGCAACCCGTTGTCGATAAAGTCAATCCGCTGATCCTCAGGGACATGGCTTAAAACCTCCCACGCCAGCACCAGGCCACCGGCCCATCCGTCAGTAATTTCCCGCATCCTCGCCAGTTGGGGCGGTTCCAGGCATAGACCATACAGTTCATGATAAAATTGAAAGATCTCTTCGGGGGAAAACGCCAGATCGTCATTGTTCAGGGCCACCAGTTCTTGGCGAATCCGCAGCGATTCCAGCTTCAGCGGCGGGGTCTCCCGGGATACGAACACCAGGCAGCTGGGCGGGAAAATGGCGTCGCGGATTCTGTCTATGAGCGTCAGGCTCTCCGCGTTGTGGGAAAGCCGGTCGAGCCCATCCATCACGATCCGAACGGGTGCCTGGGCGACAACCGCATCCATGAGCACACCGGCCAATTCGGCAAGGCGGCCCGACCCCGTTTCCGGTCCCAGGGCGATGGCCGGATTTTTCAAATAGGCGGAGACATCCAAGGTGGGAAGCGATGCTTTGATGGCGTGTACCAACAAGTGAAAAAAGTTTACCGGATCGCTGTCAGATGAATCCAGATGCATCCACGCGGAAGCCGGTCCGGGCTGGCGGGCAAGCTCTGCCGCCAGTGTCGACTTTCCCTGGGCCGCCTGTCCGGTGATCAGGATCACACGGGGCGACCCTGCACCGGCAACGCGCTGGATCAGCCGAGGCCGGGGAATTGCCCGGGAAGAATCCGGCAGGGTGGTTTTTGAAATGGTTCTCGCATCAACCATGGCGTTTCGGTTCAAAAATTGGGCCGGGATCTGTTTACCAAGCGTCAGGAGGGTAAAAATTGCATTCCTGCCGTTCACAACAATATTATACAACAGATTGCACCCCCGGTGCAAATACCGTCCGTCAAGGAAATCATTGCAAATGTGCCAATTTCAAGTATCATAGCCCTGTCGACCGGTGAACAACACCGCTCCGGCAACACCCCATTTTGCCAAACGATCAAGGAATGACCATTGATATGAACGCCATGAAAACGGTTCTGGTCATCGACGATGAAACCGCCACCTTGACCATGTTCCGTCTGTTTCTCAATGCCTACGGCTATTCTGTGTTGACGGCGGAAAACGGCGAGACCGGGCTCCAGATGGTCCGGGAACACCGGCCCGGTATCGTGTTCACTGACCTGAAAATGCCCGGCATGGACGGGTTTGACGTGCTCAAGCAGATCAAGAAAACGGCACCGGAGACTGAGGTGATCGTAATTACCGGCCATGGCGACATGGATCATGTGGTCCGCGCCCTGAACCTGGATGCCACGGACTTTATCAACAAGCCCATCGGCCGCAACGCCCTGGATGCCGCCCTCAAACGGGCGGAAGCACGCCTGGAAAACGACCAGATAGACAACGTCCCCATCCAGATAGAAATCTCGTCCGGGGTAGGCATCATATACATCTGCGGAACCCTCTCCGGCCAGCACAAAGACCTGCTCATGGCGTCGCTGCATCGTGCATTGGATTCAGGGGCCAAAGGAATCGTCATCAGCTTCGATAACCATTCGGCAGTCAACGGTGCCGGGATCGCGCTGCTCACCCGGCTGTTCACCGAAGCCAAAACAGCTGGAATGCGGTTCTGTATTGCCGGGCTGTCGGAAAATTTCAAGGCCATTTTCGACATGGTGGGTATCAGCCGGGTCGCTCCGTGCGTCGACACGGTAGAAGCGGCTGTGTCGGCCATAAACAAGCGTGCAACGGCGTGATCACCCTTCATCTTTTGTGAATGGGGCCAAAAAACAAACTTGTGGAGAAAAGCATCCCTTGCCATCGTTCATCACCACCTGAAAATCCACGCGCCAGCGTTTCAACGAGGAGGCATTATGGTTGATTCCCGAAGCTGGGACTGGGAGACCGGTGAAAAAAAGATCGCTGCCATCGTCAACGTGGACGAAGGAGAATTCAACGTCTGCGTCAACGGCCAGGCCTGGGGGGAAACGGTGTTCGATAAAATCTGGCACCTGCGTTTCTCCCCGGACGGCCGGCTCACCGCCTTGGTGTCCGAAATGGGCGAATGGACCATGGCCGTGGACGGCGAAGCCTGGGAGAACAAATTCGGCTACATTTGGGAGCCCTGCTTCAGCGCCGACGGTACCGTCATTGCCGCTGCCGTTCAGCAGGACATGCAGTACGCCATGGTTCTTGACGGGAAGCCCTGGGAACAGATGTTCGCCAACATGACCTATTTTGCCTTGAGCCCGGACGGCCGGCACACCGCCGGCGCCGTTCAGGTGGAGGACGTGGACTCGGGCGAAATCCACAAATTCCAGGAGGGCACCTTCACTGCCGCTATGGACGGCAAGGCCTGGGATACACGCTTCGTCAACGTCTGGAACCTGGCCATCAGCCAGGACGGCCGGCACCTGGCCGCCGAAGTCCGGCTCAACCTGTATGATTACACCATCGCAGTGGACGGCGTTCCGTGGGAATCGCGTTACACCACCGTCTGGGAGCCGCTGTTCAACCCGGTTACCGGAACGGTGGTGGCCCCGGTGAGGGAAAAAGGGATGTGGGTCCTGGCCGAGAACGGAAAAACCCTCTGGGACCGCCGCTTTGTCCAGATCTGGCACCAGATGTTCAGCCCCGACGGAAGCCGGCTGGCAGCCATCGTGGCCCCCAGCTACGGCCGCTGGACCGTGGCCGTGGACGGCGAGCCCTGGTCGGCCACCTTCACCAAGCTGGTCACCGAAGCGGTATTCAGCTCGGATGGGCAGCGCATCGCCGCCCTGGCCAAGGACGACGAGACGTTCCGGGTGGTGGTGGACGGCAACCCCTGGTCCGATGCCTGGGACATGGCCTGGAAGCCGATCTTCAGCCCTGACGGAAGAAACGTGGCCGCCAAGGTGGAGAAGACGGGCCGGTACACCTACTCGGTAAACAACCGGGTCTGGTCCACATCCTGTGATGCCGCCTGGGACCCGGTCTTCAGCCCGGATGGAACGCTTCTGCTGCTGCGCACCGTCGAGGCGGGCAACTACGTCCGGCGCATCGTGCCTGTTTCGGATATCATTGGTTAGGAGAAATACATGCATAGCTTCTACAACTTCGTGAGCGGACCGCTGGCATGGATTGCCTTTATTCTTTTCTTCGGGGGCAGCACCTACCGGATCGTCCGCATGCTGATGCTGGTGAACGAAAAAGAGAAATTCATTTTTACCTACATGAGCTGGCGCTACAGCCTGAGATCCATTTTCCACTGGATCATCCCCTTTGCCACGGTGAACTGGCGTCGCCAGCCGGTGCTCACCGTCGTCACCTTTGCCTTTCACATCTGCCTGATGGCCACGCCCATCTTCCTGCTCTCCCACGTGGTGCTCTGGGACGAGGCTTTCAGCATCAGCTGGTGGACCCTGCCCGACGCCATGGCCGATGTCATGACGGTTATCGTCATCCTGGGGGCTGTCTACTTCCTGGTGAGAAGACTCACTCTGCCGGAGGTCAAGTTCGTCACTTCTGGCTCGGACTTCGTGATTCTGGCCATCGTGGCGGCGCCTTTTGTCACCGGCTTTTTCGCCTACCACCAGTGGCTGTCATATCCATTGATAATGTGTCTCCACGTACTGGCCGGGGACATCATGCTGGCGGCCATTCCCTTCACCCGGCTCAGCCACATGCTCTTTTCGCCCTTTACCCGGGCGTACATGGGTTCCGAGTTCGGCAAGGTGCGACACGCCCGGGACTGGTAGCGGGCAACCAATTGGATCAACCAGCGGCCGGCGCGTGTTTAAATCCGGTGTGAGCTGAAAAGGAGTTTTCGACATGGCGGAACCGTTAAAAAAAGAAAAAACCAAGGTGGTGGACGAAGGGATCGACGTCGGTATCTCCAGGCTTACCGAAGAGAAGATTGAGTCGGTGATCAATACTGTTCTTGAAACAGAGACCGGCGCCCGGCTGAAGATCTACGTGGAAACCTGCATTCACTGCGGGCTCTGCTCGGAGGCCTGCCACTACTACCTGTCCCACGACAAGGACCCGCACTATTCACCGGTGGGCAAAATCAAGCAGACCATCTGGGAGATGATCAAAAAAAGAGGGCGGGTCAGCCCGGAGTTCATTCGCCGGGCGGCCATCATCGCCCAAACCGAATGCAACATGTGCAAGCGCTGCGCCCAATACTGCCCCTTCGGTATCGACATCGCCTATATGCTCAGCGTCGTCCGGCGCATCATCCACAAGCTTGGGGTCACCCCACTCTACATCCAGGACACGGCCCACAGCCACTCGGTGACCATGAACCAGATGTGGGTCAAAGGCGATGAATGGCCGGATACCCTCCAGTGGCAGGAAGAGGAGGCCCAGGCGGAAATCCCGGACCTGCGCATCCCCCTGGAAAAAGAAGGGGCGGACATCATGTACAGTGTCATCGCCCCGGAGCCCAAATTCCAGGCCCAGCTGATCTACCAGGCGGCAGTCATCATGCACGTAGCCGGTGTTAACTGGACCATGCCCGCCTCCGTGGGGTGGGACAACAGCGACATGGCCATGTTCACTGGAGACAACGAGGTCATGGGCCGCCTCAAACGGGCCCACTTCGAGACCGCCGCCCGGCTCAAGGTGAAAAAAATCGTCATGGGCGAATGCGGCCACGCCTTCCGTTCGGTGTACGACATGGGCAACCGCTGGCTGGGCTGGTCCATGCCGCCCTTCACCATCGTCCATGCCATCGAATTCTACTACGATCTCATCAAGGATGGCCGCATCAAGATCGCCAAGAAATACAAAACTGTGATCGAGATGCATCCCAATCGGGAGCACAACTACTGCTGCTGTGCCGGCGGCGGCGTGATCAACACCGGCCCCCCATTCAAGATGACCCGCATCTTGGGGAACCGGGTCAAGGCCGAGCAGCTTTTTGAGACCAAGACCAAGGGCGCAGAGGTGCTTGTGGCCCCCTGCCACAACTGCCACAGCGGCCTGCACGACATCGTGCACCACTATGAAATCGGTCTGGATATCAAGTTCTTCGGGGACATCATCTACGAAGTCATGGAAAAGCCCGAGTGAGGCCAGGAGGAGTTATGAGAAATGTCACGCTGATCGCACTGTCACTATTGATCGGGATCGTTCTGGCCCTCACCACGGCATGGTCCCAGGACGACATGACCGTCGTGGACAACGCGGCATTCGACAACCCCCAGCGTACACCATCGGTATTCGTTCACGATGAGCACAACGAAATGGCCGAAATCGACGACTGCGCCAAGTGCCACCACCTTTACGAGGACGGCAAGCTGGTGGAAGACGAATCCTCGGAAGACCAGAGTTGCTCGGAATGCCACGATCTGGAAGGGTCAGGTGATCAGCCGTCGCTGGTCAAGGCTTTTCACACCAATTGCAAAGGCTGCCACCAAGAGCAGAAAAAAGGCCCGATTATGTGCGGTGAGTGCCACATCAAGTAATGTTAACCCACAAAGGGCATCTTATGGCCCAGGCCGGCGTTCTCACGATGTTGAAATCCTCGACGTAGCGCTGCTACGCCTGTGGTTTCAACATCGCTGCGGCCTTGGCCTGAACCATAACCTACCCTTTCTGAGTCAACATTATCTTTGTCATTTCCGCGAAGGCGGGAATCCATTTAATTGGAGACTTCCATCATGCCTAAAAAAATTCTCATCATCGACGACGATCCCATTGTTGTGAAATATCTGGAAGCCGTATTCAGCGACAACGGCTATGAAACCTGCACGGCCTCCAGCACCATGGAAGGATTGGAGGTGGTCAAACAGGAAAAGCCCGACCTGATCACCCTGGACCTCCAGATGCCCGGCGAGTGGGGCCCCCGTTTCTACCGCAAACTGCGCAAAGACAAAGACCTTAGAGACACCCCGGTCATCGTGGTCAGCGGCATCGACGGCGACCACGCCATCAAGGATGCCATCGCCTTCGTGAAAAAGCCTTTTGATCCGGAAAAGCTGGTGGGGATTGTGAAGAATACGATTGGATGATTCCACGTCGTGAAAGCGTCCATCGTCCTTGACCATCTTACCACCGATGGCTATATTTTGGATATACATAGGGAGGTGGTCACATGCTTGCAAAAATTCAAAAATGGGGAAATAGCCAGGGGCTTCGCCTTGCCAAGAATCTACTCGCAGATGCCCAACTCGATATCGGCGATGACGTGGATATTCGCGTAAAAGACGGCGTTATGATCGTCACGCCAGCCAAAAGGATACGCGGTCGGCACCGTCTTGAGGATCTTGTGGCCCGCATTCCTGAAAACTACCAAACCGGTGAAGTCGGCTGGGGTGAGCCTGTTGGTAAGGAAGTTTGGTAGGTGGCTACGTATATCCCCAGGCAAGGGGACATCATTGCAATCACGTTTGATCCACAATCCGGTCATGAACAGAAAGGGCGGCGGCCTGCTTTTGTGGTTAGCAAGGACCTGTTTAACCGAAGCACCGGTTTGGCGATTGTGTGCCCGATTACCAATACAGAGCGCGGTTTTCCCTTTCACGTACCTATTCCCGAAACGAGTAGACTGACGGGCTTCATTATGGTCGAACAAGTTAAATCGGTCGACTTTCGGTCTCGTCGCGCGAAACGCATCGAGCATGGTGATGATGCGTTGCTTTCAGAAGTCCTTTCCATCTTAGACGCCTGCATATACTAAACAAAACCAAACGCTTGGTTATCAGCTTTCGGGTCACGATAAAGACATTCAAAATGTGGGTCTATTTTTCGCCGGGCCCTGATATCCGGTGATGTCCCCATATCGTTGACATCACATTGCTGGATAGGCCAGCAGCTCATCAAAGGTCCATTGGTGATCTGCTATTTTAGCAGCCATCGCCGGGGTCGTAGCTCGGAAAGT
>JABZFO010000156.1 GCA_014237405.1 Desulfosarcina sp.
CGCAGCGGTCAGGAATCGGCGGTGGTGCTGGTGGCCGGGGAGGATGCTTTAGATCATTTTTTTATCAAAAACCCGGATCAACTGGTGACGCGTCCGCCGGAAGCGGCCGTGATCAATCCCCATAATCCAGATGTCATCTCCCGGCATCTGGTTTGCGCTGCAGCAGAACTGCCGCTGAAAACCAGTGACCCCATGCTGGCGCCGGCACCGGTGAGGGCCGGCCTCAGGCAGTTGATCGCGTCCGGTGGGTTGTATCTGAGTGCCGACGGCACCACCTGCTTTTCGCCGATGAAGAACCCGCACCGCCATGTGAACTTGCGGGGATCGGGTGCCCGGTTTGCCATCATCGACACGGCCGGCAACACCCCGCTGGGGGAGATCGACGGGTTTCGGGTTTACCGGGAAACCCATCCCGGTGCCATCTATCTGCATCGGGGGAGGCCTTATCTGGTGGATTCCCTGGACCCGGAAATCCGCAAAGTCTTTGTCGCTTCGTCCCGGGTCAATTTCCATACCCGGGTGAGATCCCACAAAGAGACCCGGATTCTTGAAATTTCTGACCAGAAGCCAGTTTACGGAACCATGATGGCTGTCGGTCGCCTTCGGGTCACCGAGCAGATCACCGGCTATGACCGCATTCAAACCCGAACCGGTAAAGTGCTGGAGCGAATTCCTCTCGATCTGCCGCCCATGGTTTTTGAGACCCAGGGCATCTGGTTTGCAGTCCCTGAAGCGGTGACCGCCATGGCGGAAAAGGCCCGGATTCACGTCATGGGGGGGCTGCATGCGCTGGAGCACGCGGCCATTGGCGTCTTCCCCCTTCTGGTGCTGGCGGACCGGAACGACCTGGGAGGCATTTCCACCCCTTTTCATCCCCAGTTGGAAAGCGCCGGCATCTTTATCTATGATGGACTGCCCGGTGGGGCCGGGCTCTGCGTCCAGGCATTTTCCGATGGCAAGGGGCTGCTTGACGCCACCCTTTCGGCCATATCCGGGTGCCCCTGTGAAACCGGCTGTCCCAGTTGTGTCCATTCCCCCAAATGCGGTTCCGGGAACCGTCCCATCGATAAAGCCGGGGCGATCTTTTTATTGAAGGCCCTGATTTCCGTTCAAGCTTCGCCGGTACCACTCGTCTTTCCCGAACCGCTGGTTGCAGAGGAAGAGAAAGCAGCGGATGAATCCTCCATTGCCATGAATTTAAAGGGAAAGAACATTCACTACGGGGTGCTGGACATCGAGACCCAGCTGTCTGCCCAGGAGGTGGGCGGGTGGCACCGTGCAGCGCGCATGCGGGTGAGTTGTGCAGTGCTTTACGACTCCCAGACAGACAATTACTACGAGTTTGTCGAAGGGCAGGTCCCGATGCTGCTGGACCACCTTCAACAGCTGGACATGGTGGTTGGGTTCAACATCAAGGGTTTCGATTACCGGGTGCTCTCTGCCTATTCCAAGCTGGATTTCAGGCAGATTCCCACGCTGGACATTCTGGAGAAGGTGAAAGATCAATTGGGCTACCGGCTCTCTTTGGATCGCCTGGCATCGGTCACGCTCAATGCCGGCAAAACAGCAGACGGGCTGGATGCCCTGAGATGGTGGAAAGAGGGAAAGATGGCCAAAATCCTGGAATACTGCCGGTCGGATGTGGCCATTACCCGGGATCTATATCGGTTCGGCCGGGTAAACCAATATCTGCTGTTTCAGAACAAGGCCAAGCAGACTGTCCGGCTGCCGGTGAACTGGTGACGGTTTCGTAAAACGTCCGATATCCTTGAATCAACCATCGACGCGCCTTGCCAGACCGTACAAGAGCATCGCCCCGATTTGTCAATTTGTTAAATTCCATAAATTCAACAAGTCCAGTTATTGCACCTTTGTTGGGTAACGTTCCCTCGCCCCCTTGGGGAGAGGGACAGGGTGAGGGGAATCAGATTAGATCTTGCTCAAAATCTTTTCCAAAACCGCCTCGGTCTCCTTCAGTACCTCGTGGTTCCAGAAACGCATGACCGTAAAGCCCTTTGATTCAAGATAAGCGGTGCGGGTGTTGTCTTTTTCGACCTGGTCCGCGTGCTGTCCACCGTCTACTTCAATTACAAGCTGACGATCAAGACAGGCAAAGTCACAGATATAGGGACCGATGGGATGTTGCCGCCGGAACTTGCAACCGGCGATAGATCGATTACGCAGCAGTTGCCACAGGCGGCGTTCGGCGTCTGTTTGTGCTTTGCGCAACTGTCTGGCTTTGTTTTTCGTGGAATGCATTGCCTGTCTGATCAACCCCTCACCCCGGCCCTCTCCCCTCAAGGGGCGAGGGAGTATATGCCGGTACGTTTGCATGTTTATTTAGCCATAGAAAAGCTGGTCCTTGGGCCAGAATGCTTTATACTTTTCACCAAGCCCCTTACCCCGGAATCCAGGCGGCGGAAAAGGCCAGCAGAAACTGGGCGGCGTAGTACAGGGGCAACCCCACCATCCGGTTTACATGGGCACCGACCACGAAGCGTTGCCGGGCCACGAAAAGATCGGAAATATAGAACAGTATGGCGCCGGCAAAGACACTGCCTCGCGCATAAGCCGGGATGGTCGGATCACCAACAATACCGAAGGCGCCGCAAACCATGATGCTGATGACCACGATATAGGCCAGCACCGGGATCTTCATATCCCATAGGTGGGGTTCCAGCCACCACCAGGTAAATGCGGCCGCAACCATCAGCAGAATCACTCCCACGGCCATTAAAGGGCCGACCTCGCCAACCACAAAAAAGGCGGCAGCATACATCACGTGCCCTATAAGAAAGCTGACCAGCCCGAGCAGAAAGGTGCCGCGGGAGCCGAATGCCAGCAGGACGTCTCCGCCCAGGCAAAACAACAGGGCGATGAGGACAAGACCGGCAAAGCATGAATGTTGCGCCGGCTGCAGCGTCCAGGCAACGAGGAACAATAGAGATAGCGGTGTTTTGAACATCAGAATCCGCTTGGGGTTTTCCGTCTTCTCCACGTTGACCAGTCCCACCAGAAGCGCCACTGCCAGTCCCAGAACCATCCCGATAATCATTAGTATCTTAATCCTTAAATTCTTATTTGTTATTTATTTTTATGTTTGCGATTTGTTGTTACCGGTTTGTCCGGGTGCGGATTGCACCGTCATTGGGGAGCATAGGATGTCGGGTCGGGTACACCGGCAGTCGCAAACCCAGTTTTGCGAAGGATGCACGAATCGCAGCTGCCGCAGGCCAGGCCCTTAGGGGAGGGGTCATAGCAGCTGTGGGTCATCGTGTAGTCCACGTCCAGCGCCATTCCCGCCTGGATAATCTGGGCCTTGGTCAGGTCGATCAGCGGCGTATGGATGCGAAAACGCCCCTTTCCTTCAACGGCTGCTTTGGTGGCCAGGTTAGCCATGGTTTCAAAAGCCTGGATATATTCCGGCCGACAGTCGGGGTATCCACTGTAATCCACGGCATTCACGCCGATAAAGATATCCCAGGCCTTCAGCACCTCGGCCCAGGCCAGGGCGTAGGAGAGAAAAATCGTGTTTCGTGCCGGCACATAAGTGACGGGGATCCCTTCGGCCATATGGGATGCGCTGCGGGCTTTGGGTACGGCGATGTCATCGGTAAGTGCCGATCCACCGATCGGTTTCAGATCCACCCGGGTGACCAGATGCCGTTTCACACCGATGGCCGCAGCCACTTTTTCGGCGGCCTGAAGCTCGAAATCGTGGCGCTGTCCGTAAAAAAAGCTGAGGCTGTTTTTATTTTGTTCATGGCTGGGTTTCCTTGTGTTTATTAAAGTATGAAATGAAGGTTGTGAACCACCAAATTAGAGTCGGTGGTCCTCAGATGATATGCCGCTAAACCCCCCGATTCCGATCCGGCCAGATCACTTTGTGCAATTGCACCTGGAGCCTGGCACTTATTTGGGCGTCCAATACCCATCGGGCCAGTTGATCTACAGGCAATCGGCCGAACACCGCTGAAAAGAGGACGCGATCCAAGGGCAAGGATGCCGGAAGACGGGACAACATTTGTTCAGCAAAAATGAAATCGTCGCGATCGCCGATGACGAATTTTACCTGGTCATTGGCGGTAAGCCTGTTCAGGTTGCCCGGGTCGTTCTTGGCGTGTTCCCCGCTGGAGGGGCATTTGATGTCCATGATCCGGCTGCATCGGCGATCTACCCGATCAATGTTCAGGGAACCGTTGGTCTCCATCAGTACCTGATAACCGGTCCCGAGCAACTTTTCCACCAGCGCCGGTGTATATTCCTGAACCAGAGGTTCCCCACCGGTGATCTCAAGCAGGTCGCAGCCGAATTGCCGCACCTGTTCGATGATTTGCGGCACGGGCATGGCGATTCCCTCGTGATAGGCATATTTAGTATCGCAATAGCGACAGCGCAGGTTGCATCCGGTCAGGCGGACGAACACACAGGGCAAACCGGCATGAACGGATTCGCCTTGAATACTGTAAAAGATTTCACTTACTTTGAGGTTCATGGTATTGCAGTGTTCATCGATTTCAATTGAGGCCAACAATTCAGCGGATTATGTATACCAAGGTGCCATCTGTTAGTAAACAACCCTTTGCCGGGAAGACAAACGGTTAGCCATGCAAATCTACCGTCTCGAAAACGCTATCCAGACCTATGCCTGGGGATCGAAAACCGCCATTGCCGACCTGCTCGGTCAACCCAGTCCTGCTGAAAAACCCCAGGCGGAGCTGTGGATGGGCACACACCCCAAAGGCCCGTCCATGGTGATTGCTGATGGAGATCGGATCCCGCTCCAGCAGTTGATCGACCAGCAGCCTGTTGACATTCTGGGAAATGATGTCGCCATGCGGTTCGGCAATACCTTGCCATACCTGTTCAAGGTACTGGCCGCAGCCCGGCCGCTTTCCATTCAGGCCCATCCCAGCAAACACCAGGCGGTAGAGGGATTTTCGAGAGAGAATCGTGAAGGAAAGGCCTTGGCTGCGCCGGACCGCAACTACCGGGATGATAACCACAAGCCGGAAGTTATCTGCGCCCTGACGCCATTTTGGGGGTTGAACGGATTCCGGTCGGCAGCAGCGGTCGTAGACCTGTTGGCGCCGGTATGCCCTCAGTTACTTGAAGATGCATTTGAGGATCTGAAAAATCGTCAGGGGGGGGGGGTCAGAAAATTTTTCAAAGCCATGATGACGCTCTCGGCCGATAAACGGCAGGCTGCGGCCCAGGAGGTTCTGGATAAGGCGAATCCATGGGCGGATAGATCGCCGGTCTACCGGTGGATGGTCCAACTGGCCCGCGCCTATCCGGCGGATATGGGGGTCCTGTCCCCGGCACTGCTGAACCTTCGGGGTGGGCTGACGCCGAAACATGTGGACGTGCCGGAACTGCTCAGGGTTGTAAAGTTTGTGGAGACGTCGGTTAAGATTATCGACGCCGGACCGGTGAGGCCTGCTGAATCCGGCTACGATTGCCCGGCAGAGGAATTTTCACTCACCGTCATCCGGACCACGAAAGGGCAGCCTTACTTTTCTCCCTCAAAAAGAAGTGTGGAGATGCTCCTGTGCACAGCGGGTGAAGGGCGCCTCGACGATGGCGGTCAAGGGGAGATCCTGACCGTGAAAAAGGGGGATAGTTTCCTGGTCCCTGCCGGCCTCGATCCATATGCGATTCGCGGCAACGTTGCCCTTTACAAGGCGGCTGTTCCGTTACCGCGTCAATAATTATCCACATCCCGGGCAAATTCGTCGAACCCTTTTTCCTGAAGGAATTTGGAGATCATGGCTGCCAGCGCATCGGCCGTATCCACCCGGTACCGGCCTTGTTCATCTGCACCCGCCTTCCTTTTTATGTTGGCAACCACCGCTTGAAGGGATGCCGCGGATATTTCAATATTGACGTGAACCCTTACCAACGGGCTGCTTTCCGACATGACTAAACCTCGTTTGTTACCGGCTGATACGGTCGTTTCTTTTCGCTCAATTTAGTTTTCAATTCTTACGACTCGGGCAATGGTCAGCGTGCCCAGATCCGGTTTCGACTGACTGGGCCCGGTTCCCTGTGGAAGATCTGAAAGCCGGGTGAAAAAGTTGCGGAAAAACCGCCCCTGGCGATCAACACCCAGCACCACCTGGTCCATGAGTTTTTTAGGCAGCTGGGCAACGGCATTTTTTGTGATCCAGATTTCGATCATCCTTGCCGTGGCTGATGCCCATATTCATGCAGATATCATCCGCCCATCCCTGTTGTGCCTTGAATTTCTCTTCCAGGGCCTGCATCCGGCTGTTCAACCGGGTCGCACAGCAGATGGCGCTGAAGATGGGATTTCTTCCGGCGCTTTCAGTAAACATATAGTGGATTTGTGCACCACTGCAGCCGGCCCGTATGCCGCCGAGGGATCTGACAACGCCATCGGCTTCATCCCAGATTCGATTCATCAATTTGAAGAAAACCTCGGGGAGCATTGTGTCTGCTATGCGGTGAGAATCGTTGAGCCGTGCCGACAGTACGCAGATCGATTCTTTTTCATCGACGAGCTCGATGTCGTCGTCGGCAGATTCCTTTTCCCTATCACCGGCTGCCGCGGGGTGCCATAGATCCTGCCGGAGCAGGAAGAGCGTCCCTTCCTTGAATTCCAGGCCAAAAATGCGAAAGGGCGGTTCGGTGGCATCGTTATCTCGTCCGATAATGCAGCTGTCCACCTGAAACGGGTGGATACCCGGGCGAAGGGCGGTCTCGTTGTCGGTGGCGGGAATGTGATTCCTGGAGATAAAGACCGTTTCCGTATCAAAGGTGTCCCTGGTGGTTGAGCGACGCAGCATGATATAGACAAATGAAAAGAACGCCTGCCAGTCGGAAAGTGTTCCCTTGATGGCCGGCCTGAGCAGCAGGTTGAAGATATTGCGTGTGGATGCCGATTTCAACTCCAGTGCCAGGGTTTGGGAAAAGGCATCTGTGCCGCTTGGGGCCGTCCACAGGACAGATAGTTTTTTGTCCACGAAAAACGTCGGCGCGTCGATCTGATCCGGTGAAAGGGACAATGGGCCGAATATCGCTTCGGCTGTTTGGGCCGATTCAAATTCAGATGTTGTGGTATCGGCGGTTTCGGATTGATCATCGGATTGAACAAAGGCCGAGACGGCTTCCGACGCCGGCTGATCCGGCGAGGGTTTGGTGGACGCCTTGAATTGTTGTGCGATTTCGTCCATGGGATGACCGGCGGGTCCGTTATGATCTGACATGGTGGCTCGTTCCTGTGTGGTATTGGCAGTGTGTGCGGCCCTAAATCAACGGTCGATATGACCTCCGGTTATCAGGGAAATGGGGAAAATCGTCAAGGAAAAAGATCGCTGAACTTCGCCCATTTTTTCAGTAGAATCGGCATCCCATTGACAATCAACGGGTTATCTCCTAAACCCGGCACAGCGAAACTTTTGCCGCTTGTGAGAACCCCAAAATCGCGGTCCTGGAAAATGAACGAATACCAGCAAGAACAGCTCGAAGCGCTGAAAACAGTCAGACACGGGCTTTTGCGACTCGGTGACTCAGATCTAATGAAACTAACTGAAAAAGTTAGTGATTACATGCAATTCAGGCAATCGGTGGATGGCTTTTTGAACCGGCACTTCAATGACGTGTGCACCCTTACCTGTTACCGGAGTCGGACCAGCGCCTGCTGTTCCAAAGACGGTATCATCACTTTTTTCGCCGACACGGTGGTCAACGCACTGCACGCCACCCCGGCGCAACTGGACCACCTGGAGACGGTTCTGGGCCGGGTCAACGGGGGGAACCGATGTGTCTATCTGGGGAGCGATGGCTGCATATGGACGGTTCGGCCGGTGGTATGCGCCATGTTTCTCTGCGACCGGGCCATGAACGCGGTTTTCAGTGATGAGCCCGGAGTAAATCTGGGTTACCGGTCCACGCTCATGCACCTGAACTTGAGCCCGGGCCTTCTTCGTGTGAAAAAACTGGCAGGTTTAAAATGAAATCAGTCGGCTCTGAATAGATAGCCGCCTGATTGGCGTTTATCCTGTGGGAGGTTTGTTTCTAATTTAGCCCGCCATCATCTTGCGAATTACGCAGGGTAGAATCCCGCCGTTTTCAAAATACTCCACATCCACATCCGTATCCAGTCGAGAGGTGACGGTAAAATTGATTTCGCTGCCATCCGGCTTGACTGCCTTAACGGCCAGCTGCTTTAGGGGAGTTATGCCGCCGATTCCGGAAATGGTGAATGTTTCCGAACCATCCAGCCCAATACTTTGGGCGCTTTCCCCGTCGGCAAACACCAGGGGAAGCACCCCCATGCCCACCAGGTTGTTGCGGTGTATGCGTTCGTAGGACTGGGCGATGACGGCTTTGATGCCCAGCAGGTTGGTACCCTTGGCGGCCCAGTCCCGGGAGGAGCCTGTGCCGTATTCCTTGCCGCCCAATACCACCAGCGGCGTATCTTCAGCCTGGTAGGCCATGGCCGCGTCGTAGTTGAACATTTCCGTCTTTTCGGGAAATTTCAGGGTGAAGCTGCCCTGCTTGGGGGCCACCAGCTGGTTTTTGATGCGGATGTTGCCGAAGGTGCCGCGCATCATCACCTCGTGGTTGCCCCGGCGGGAACCGTAGGAGTTGAACTGTTCCTTGGGAACGCCGTTTTTGATCAGGTACTGTCCGGCCGGATAATCCTCGGGAATGGCGCCGGCAGGTGATATATGGTCGGTCGTGACCGTATCCCCCAGCAACAGAAAGCCACGGGCGTTGGTGATATCACCCGATTGTTGCGGTGCCAGGGAGAACCCGTCGAAATAGGGCGGGTTTTTAATGTAGGTGGATGCGTCGTTCCAGGCAAAGGTGGTGCTTGCAGCAACGTCAAGGGCTTCCCAGAAACGATCGCCGTCGAAGATACGGGCGTATTCATTTTCGTAAAATTCTTTTTTAACGTGGGTTTTGACAAGTTCGTCGATCTGGTCGTGGGAGGGCCACAGGTCCTCCAGGTAAACGGGCTGACCGTTGGGATCGATGCCCACCGGTTCCAAGGTCAGATCGATGTCTACCCGGCCGGCCAGGGCGAAAATGACCACCAGCATGGGCGAGGCCAGGAAATTGGATTTGATGTTCTGGTGGATGCGGGCTTCGAAATTGCGGTTGCCGGAAAGCACTGCGGCCACGTTCAAATCGTTTTCCTTGATGACATTCTCGATGTCAGGATGCAGCGGACCGCTGTTGCCGATGCAGGTGGTGCAGCCGAAGGCGGCCAGATGAAAACCCAGGGCGTTGAAGTACGGCACCAGGCCGGCCGCCTCCAGGTAGTTCATCACCACTTTGGATCCCGGGGCCAGGGAGGTTTTCACAAAGGGGGGCACCTTGAGGCCCTGGGCGACGGCGTTTTTGGCGATGAGGCCGGCGCCAATGAGCACGTGGGGGTTGGATGTGCTGGTGCAGGAGGTGATGGCGGCAATGACGATGTTGCCGTCTCCGATTTTCACTGGCCGGCCGTTGAGTTCCGTGTCGAACTGGCGCTGGGCCACCGGTCGGCAGCGTTTGGCCCGCACCGTTTTGCAGCCGGATTCGTCGTGAAATTTCGATATCTGCTGAACTTCCGCATCGCGGTCGTATTCGCATCCGAGGATGTCGGCAAAGGTCTTTTTGAGATCAGGCAGGGAGATGCGGTCCTGGGGCCGGGCCGGGCCGGCCAGGGACGGCTGCACAATTGACAGGTCCAGTTCCACCACCTGGGTGAATTCCGGGTCTGCTTCGCCGGTGTAGAACATGCCCGTGGCTTTGGTATAGGACTCCACCAGCCTGGCTCGGTCGGCTCTGCCGGTCAGCTCGAGATAGTCAATGGTCTTCTCATCGACCGGAAAAAAGCCGAGGGTGGCACCGTACTCCGGAGTCATGTTGGCAATGGTGGCCCGGTCAGTGACGGAGAGGATTTTCATACCGGGGCCGAAATACTCCACGAACTTTTCCACCACATTCACCTTGCGCAGCATTTCGGTGATGGTGAGAACCAGGTCCGTGGCGGTGACGCCCTCTTTCAGGGTGCCGGTGAGCTTGACGCCATGCCGTTGATCATGGTGGTGTGGGAGTCGGTGCCCACCACGGTGTCCGGATAGGCGATCGCATTGCCGTTCTCATTCTGGGTGATGACCACCCGCCCGAGGTTTTCCAGGTTCACCTGGTGGCAGATTCCCGAATTGGGGGGCACTACCTTGAAATTGGAAAAGCTTTTCTGAGCCCACTTGAGCAGTTCGTAACGTTCGCTGTTGCGGCTGTATTCCAGCGCCACATTTTTTTCCAGTGAGTCGTCGGTGCCGAAGCAGTCCACCTGAATGGAGTGATCCACCACCAGTTCCGTGGGAACCAGGGGGTTGACCCGTGCCGGATCCTTGCCCAGGGCCTTTACCGCATCGCGCATGGCGCCAGCGAACGATATTGGCCAGGTCCGCCTCCTTGACCACGCAGCCGTCGAGCTTTCGCAGCAGGTTTTCCGCCAGGACTTTGATGGAGAAGGGCAGTTTTTCGACTGATGCCCCGGTGTCGGCGGCAAACTGATTGAAGTCAAAGAAGGTGTAGGTCTTTCCATCGACTTGGAGCGGCTTCGAATAATCCGTGTTTTTCATGGCAAGGTCCTGTTCGGGTTTGAATGGAGCTTGAAAGTGATCGAATGTAAGGACCTCGGAAATAATTAAATCCACGATCTTACTTGTCTTTTTACCCGTGTTCTGCGTTGCGTCGATGGCCACATACAACCAGTATGAAACCATCGACGCGCCTTGACCACGAACAAAAATCCGTCGTCATCTCTGTGGATTTAATTCTTTCCGAGGCCCTAAAATGGGACGAATGGTCTGGACGCTTTTTTTACGAAACGGGGATCTGTTGCAAATCCGTCAAGTTTTCCTCAATTCAAGTTAAAGAAAATCGCTTTGCAGGGCAAGAAAAAAACGGAGGAAAAAACGACCTGTATAACCCGTTTCCAGGAAAATGCTTAAAAGGCAGAACCGTTTTGATGCTTGACAAAACCACAACCATGGCCCATGTGGATGTCCTGTAACCGTTCAAGGGTTCAGAGGGTCAGGGTTCAAGGTTCACCGAAAACCTCAGCCAGATTGACTATTAAAGGTTCCGAATGACCGTTAAGAAAAAACAGATCATAGAATGTGACGTCATCGATGTTGCGTTTGGTGGAAAAGGGCTGGCGAAGATCGACGGTTTTGCCGTTTTCATCGATCAGACCGTTACCGGTGACCGGGTAGCCGCCCGCATCATCAGAAAGAAACGAAACTACGCCGAAGCCGTTGTACAGGAACTGCTGACGCCGTCGTCCATGCGTGTGGACCCACCGTGCCCCTACAGCGGTTTTTGCGGTGGCTGCAAGTGGCAGTTCATCGATTACCCGAACCAGCTCGAATTGAAACGCCGCCATGTCGCCGAATCACTGGAACATATTGCCCTGATCAGCAGTACCCGCGTTCATCCGACCCTGCCGTCGGAAAACATTTTCGGCTATCGCAACAAAATGGAGTTTTCCTGTTCAGACCGACGCTGGCTGATGCCCCATGAAATGGGCACCGATTCGGATATCAGCTTTGCGCTGGGACTGCATGTGCCCGGCACCTTCCATAAGGTGCTGGATACCCGGGCATGCCTGCTGCAGCCAGAGACGGGCAACCGAATTCTGGGAGAAGTGCGCCGGTATATGCGCGCCTCGGGCCGTCCGGTATACGGGCTTCGCACACACGAAGGATTCTGGCGGTTTCTTATGCTGCGGCACTCGGCGGCCCATGACCAGTGGATGGTCAATATCGTCACTTCCAGCGAGGATCGTGATGCGGTCATGCCCCTGGCCGACGTGATCCTATCCAAATTTCCCGAAGTGGTGTCCGTGGTCAACAACATTACGGCCAGGCACTCAGGCGTGGCCATTGGCGAACGGGAAATCCACCTGGCTGGTGAACCGGTGCTGAAGGATCGGATCGGCGCCTTTGAATTCGAGATCTCCGCCAATTCCTTTTTCCAGACCAACACCCGCGGTGCACAAAAACTGTACGAAACGGTGGGCCGGTATGCTGGGCTCAAGGGAGACGGGACGGTACTGGATCTATACTGCGGCACCGGAACCATTGCCATCTGGCTGGCCGAACAGGCCGGCGAGGTGATCGGCCTGGAACTGGTGGAGAGCGCCGTGGCCGATGCCCGCAAGAACTGCCGCACCAACGGCATCGACAACTGCCGATTCATCCTTGGGGATATCAAGGATACACTGGAAACCATCGACACGGTTCCGGATCTTCTGGTGATCGATCCCCCTCGTGCCGGAATGCACAAGAATGTGGTCAGGCAAGTACTCAAGCTGGCGCCGGAGAAGATTGTCTATGTGTCTTGCAACCCGGCCACCCTGGCCAGGGATGTGCTGGAACTCAAGGAGATGTACGAGGTGGAAGAAGTCCAGCCTGTGGACATGTTTCCCCATACCTTTCATATCGAATCGGTGGCCAGGCTGTTGAAAAAATCGGGTTGACATGATGGTGGGTGCCTCAACAGGGGGACATAGGCCCTTATTCTTATGCCTTACTTTTTATCGAATCTTGTCAAGCAGCCGTTGAGCCCAATTTCTAAAGTAGGGTTCACCGGCCTGAACCGATTGCGTGAGCAAGTCTTTTGCCTCCGCTTTATTCCTATCGCCACCTAGCGCTATCAGCAGTTCGGACAAATAAACCCGACCTTCAATGCTGCTTTGAAAATATTCGGTCTGCTGGAATTCACGGTAATAATTCAGCGCTTTTTTTTTGTCATAGAGTGGCCAGGGCAGGACGGCCCAGAAACGGCCTAGGGCCAGAATGGCACCGGCCTCTTCATAGGCTTTATCCAGTTCGTAGACCTTTTCAAAACTGCTCTGGGTCTTGTTCTTGAGACCCTCTTTCACCGCCGTGATAATACTAGTTCCATCGGAATAGATACCCGCGTTCAGTCCGTAAAAGTAGTAGCCTGCCGGATGATTCGGATCGAGTGCCTTGGCTTTCGAAGCATATTTCATGCCTTTTTTCCCGTATTCCGCACAGATCTGTTCCCATCCGTCGTAATTGCTTTTTTTGGCGTTTTCTCCATATTCACGACACGCGCGGGCGCACTTCCAGTTGCCTTCGAAATTCTCCGGGCTTTTTTCTAAAAAGGTCTCACACATATTGATTGCATTGAATAAATTCACCGTTCCGCCTTGTTCATACAATGCATCGGCATCGGCAATAGACCCGGCCAAAACCAGCAATGGGGTGAGTATGGCCGCAAAGAGCAATAAAGCGATTCTCAGAAATTGTTTGATCATTCAATCCCTCCAAAATGCATTGTGGAAAGGGGTTCTTTGGGTCAGATTCATGTCAAGCCAGTACAATCATAACATCCTTTACCAGAACCAATCAAATTGGAAAAGAGTTGTTAATTTAAGTTAACTGCGTTAGTGAGTTTAACGACAAACTGAACATGCAGGAGCCCAATAATGTCGACGTTTCAGAAGTTGAGGAAAGAAGAGCGCGAAACACGAAAGAGCCTGATTATCGATGCTGCCATGGATCTCTTCAGTCAGAAGGATTTTCACAAGATCGGCATGCGGGACATCGCCAAACGGGCCGGCATATCGGCTGCCGTGTGGCGCAGGGGCGCACATCTTTAGAAGAACTCGCCTTGGGAAGCGTGGACTATCTGCTGGAGAATGAATCCGTATTTCAAATGATGGGTCATTTCATGATTACCGGGCAAATCCAGCCTAAAGCGCTGGAGCGGTATAACGCGATGCAGCGAAATTTTCTCGACATATTGGAAAAGGTGAATGATCAAACCGATGTCGGTATGAGCAGTCGTCTGGTGACCCACGCCATTTACGCATCCGTTACCGGTGTGGTCATGTCCTTCAAGAAATATCCCGGCCGATCGCCCGAAGAGATAAAACGCCACATTTACCGTCTTGTCCGCATCATCAGCAGTGTTTTCACCACCGGTAACATTCCCGAAAACCTGCGTGAAATGCCAGGACAGGAGAGCTCAAGTCCCACCGAAAGCTGATTCACAAAGACCCTGGCTTAAAATATGATCTGCAAAATCAGGTAGATAGCTAATCACGGGATATTTTATGGCAATTAAACGGTTTTTATTGCTGGTTACGATTACGGTGGTGGTGATTGCCTGTTCGCCCAAAACGCTGATCGTTCGACAGATGACCGGTCTGGTGGATACCGGCATCACGGCATTCGAGAATGATGACGACCTGGACTTGATGGAAAAAGCCATTCCGGCCAATATCAAACTGCTGGAAGCGATGCTGGCCAGCAGTCCCGATGATCGCCAGTTGCTGACGTTGCTGTCACGGCTGTATGGAAACTATGCATTCGGTTTTGTGGAAACACGCCTTGAAGCGATTCTTTATATCGCCCAGCCATCTGATTCGGAAAAGCGAACCGGAGAATTATTAAAGGATCAGGTGAACCGCTACTATGAAAAGGGCGGTGACTATGCCCTGATGGCACTGGAAAAAAGGGTGCCGGGGGCGACAGACGCTTTTAAAAAGGTCAATACCATTGCGCCATATCTGGACAAGCTTGATTCAAAGGATGCGGCGCCGCTCTTCTGGTACGGATTCAACCTGGGGGCATGGGTCAACCGCAACCTTGATTCCATCCGGGCCGTATCCCGGGCACACGTGGCACGGAAAATCATGGAACGGGCGATCGAACTGGATCCCGGTTATAACCATGGCGGTGCGCATCTTTTCCTGATGGCCTATTTCGGCTCCCGGTCGCCCATGATGGGGGGAAGCCAGGATAAAGCCCTATACCACTATCAACAGTTGAAACAGATTGCCGGAGACGAATACCTGCTGTCGGACCTTTTTTATGCCCGCTTCTGCCTTCAGCAACAGCAGGACCGGCAGGCGTTTGTTGACGTGATGCAGCGAATTGCAGACCATCAGGCAGGTGGCAGCGATGTGTCCCTGTACAATGCTATTGCTGGCCGCCGAGCTGCCATCTATATGTCTGCGGTGGATTCGCTGTTTGAATGAGAAATGGGATGGGGGATTGAGGGATTAGGGATTAGGGGATTGATAGGGAAAAGGTTAGTGGTTTAATTGGTTTGATTAGTTGGTTGGTTTGAATGGACACGAATTAACCAGTAAACCCAATAAACTCAACAAACCCAACAAATTTAAACAAAGCAACCAATCAAACCAATGAACCAATCAAACCAACCAAACTAATGAAACCAACCAAACTAATGAAACCAACCAAACTAATCATTAATGTGCTTGCCATTGTTTTTCTGACTTTTGTTTGCCTTTCTTCAGTTGCCATTGCCGGGTCCACCATCATCAAAATCGCCGTGGTCATGCCCGAGGGCAGTACGTGGACCAATACCCTCCATGAATTTGCCGATGCGGTGAAAAAAGAAACATGCGGTGAGGTGGAATTTAAAATCTATGCCGGCGGAGTCAGCGGGGACGAGGCGGATGTGCTGAGAAAGATGCGGGTTAACCGTGTCCATGCCGGAGGATTTTCCGGGGTGGGACTGGGGCTTGTCTTGCCGGAGATCCGGGTTCTCGAAGCGCCGCTGTTGTTTAACACTCATGAAGAGATCGATTACGTCAAAGATAAGATGTTCGATGAATTTTCCGCCCGATTTGAAGAAAAGGGGTATGTCCTGCTGGGGTTTGCCGAAGCCGGCTTCGTTTACCTGTTTTCCAAACAGCGTATCGACAGTGTGGACAAACTGCAGCAAACCAGGATGTGGGTGTGGAAGGGGGACCGTGTTGCCGAAAATTTCCTGGATGCCTTCGGCGTGCAGGCTTACCCGCTCCAACTTGCCGACGTCAACACCGGTCTGGAAACGGGAATGATCGATTCATTTTATTCTCCGCCACTTGCATCCGTTGCCTTCCAGTGGTACGCAAGAGTGCAATACATGCTCGATTACCCCATGGTAAACTCCACCGGTGCCCTGTTGATGAACAAACGAACGTTTTACAGCCTGAGCCAGAAAAACCGGGAAATCGTCAGCCGGCTGGTCAAGCAGTATTCTGCAAAACTGGTCCAGTTGACCCGGAAGGACAACGCCGAGGCGGTGCAGGTGCTGGGCGAGGCGGGTGTTGAGCTGATCCCGCCCACCCCTGAACAGATTGCCTCATTCAAACGAAGCGCTGAAAAGAATTACGAAATGAGCATCCCGTCCCTTTACTCGAAGGAACTGTTCGATCAGATCCGTGGATTGATCGCGGAATACCGGGTAAAGGTGAAGTGAAAAGGGGATATGGGATTTGGGGTATGTGATCAAAACCATCAAACGACTGGACGATGCACTGGCGCTCATTGAAAAAAGTCTCATTGTCCTTTGTTTTTCGCTGCTGGTTTTTTTTATCGTATTTAACATTCTTTCGCGCAACATCTTTCATCTCCCGTCCCATAAAATTTTTGAAGCAGGCCCCAATCTGGTCCTTTGGCTGGCATTGCTGGGCGCATCCCTGGCCCTGAAGCAGCAGCGGCACATCCGGCTGGAACTGGTACTGCGCTATTGCAGCGAGCGCATCCGGCTGTGGGCCGCGGTGGCGCGTAATCTATCCGGTGCCGCCGTGATGGGAATCCTGCTGGTCATATCATTTGAATTTGTAAAAAACGAAGTCGCCATGTTCGGCGTCTGGGGCCGGCTGTCGGTCATCTTCCCCATCTTTTTCAGCGCGGCTGTTTTTCGCTACCTGACCGGCCTGCTGTACCTGTTTGTGTCCACGCAAACTGTCGACATCACCCAACGGGCCAAGCCGACCCGATGAATCCGATCACCCTTGCCATCGTCGTCATACTGATCCTGGCGTTTCTGGAAACCCCGGTATTCACGGTCATTGCCGCGTTGTCCATTGCCTGCCTCTACCTTGTGGATCACGATCTGTTGGCGCTTCAGATGATTCTCATCGAAATGAACCGGCTGGGGGCCATGCCGGTGCTGGTGGCGCTTCCGCTGTTCACTTTTGTGGGCTGCCTGCTTACCGAAACCCGTGCTCCCCAGCGCATCATGAATTTCATCGAAGCACTCATGGGCTGGCTGCCCGGCGGACTGGCAATGGCGGCCCTTTGTTCATGCGCCTTTTTTACAGCCCTGACCGGGGCCAGCGGCGTAACCATTGTCGCCCTGGGCGGTATCCTCTATCCGGTGATGCGAAACAAAGGATACGGCGACAGGTTCACCCTGGGACTGTTGACCACCTCGGGAAGCCTGGGTCTGCTTTTCCCGCCGAGCCTGCCCATCATCCTCTACGGGGTCGTTGCGCAGGTGGATATCGGAAAGATCTTCAAGGCGGCACTGGTACCGGGCCTCTTTCTCATCGTGGTGCTTTGCGCTTATGCCTTTTTCAAGCAGCTGGCGTCCGGTCGGCGGAGACCCTCCAGCGGCATTTCTTTCGGACAGGTGAAATCCGCGTTTTTAAGCGGAATCTGGGACTGGCCGGTGATCGTCATCATTCTGGTGGGTGTGTATGGCGGATTTGTCACCATCGCCGAAGTGTCTGCCGTTGTCCTTATTTACGTGATCGTGGTGGAGTGCTTTATCTTGAAAGAGGTTTCTTTTTTCAACGGCCTGCCGGCGATCATCGTTGAAAGTGCGGTTCTGTCCGGCGCCATTATCATCATCCTGGGTGTTGCTTTAGGGTTTACCGGTTTCTTGGTGGATGAACAGATTCCCAACCGGATCCTTGAATGCCTGACCGCTTTCAGCGACAGCAAACTGCTCTTTCTCGCCGGATTGAACCTGTTTTTGCTGGCGGTGGGGTGCATCATGGATATCTTTTCCGCCATCATTATCGTGGTACCCATCATCGTTCCCATTGCCCTGTCTTATGGGGTGGATCCCATCCACCTGTGCGTCATCTTTCTGGTGAACCTTGAGATCGGCTACTCCACACCACCGGTGGGCATCAATCTTTTCATCTCCAGTTTGAAGTTCGAAAAGCCCGTCACCTTGCTCTACCGGGCATCCTTGCCATACCTGATCCTTCTTTTGGGGGTGCTGATCGTCATTACCTATGTACCCTGGCTGAGTCTGTTTCTTGTTAAACCGTGAACGGTATTTTTCGATAGTGTCCGTCCAGAAACGAGGATTTTCGTTCAAGATCACGTGTCTCGGCGAAGCCTTTGCGAAGACGGAAGGCCTGCGAAGAATTTTACCACAGGCATATAGTTGATATTCCGAGGATAAAATTTTGAGCATAACGCAGAGATTGGGCGAGAAGACCGCTTCTGGATGGGCGATAGATAGGAGATCATGAACCATGGAGATGCACGGCGATTTTGAAAAGAGCCGCACGCGGTTGAAAAAAGAGGCGACGGCCCTTCAGAAAACAGGTGAGAAACTGGTTACGCTTTCCGATGACCAGTTAAGCCGGATGGAATTGCCCACGGCGCTGATGGAGGCCATCCAGGCTGTTCGCTCGATGAAATCCCATGGGGCGCGGCGGCGTCAGATGCAGTATGTCGGTGCGCTTATGCGAAGCGTGGATGTGGAACCTGTCGAACAGGCGCTATTAGAGATCGAACAGGGCGTCTACCGGCAGGCCAAAGCATTCCATCGCATCGAAGCCTGGCGGGATCAACTGGTGGCAGGGGATGATGACGTTATCCATGAAATTCTGGACACCTTTCCGGATGCAGACCACCAGCGCCTGGGGCAGCTGGTACGAAGCGCCCGTAAAGAAAAGGAGAAAAACGCGCCGCCCAAATCCGCCCGCAACCTGTTCCGCTATCTTAAACAGTTGGCGAATCCGTAAGCGATTCCAAATCCGTCATTTCGGCAAAAGCCGGGATGACACCTAATAGCAAACCCCGACGTATTAAATTAAAATGCTCCCAGCTGGCATTTTGAAAGCCTGATCTCCATGGCCTCGCAGGCCGACGATACTTCCAGTTTCGTCAGGCTCATCTTTTTGGCCACTTCCCAGGCTGCCTGGCAGGTAATGCGGTCGCCATCCATGGCCTCACGGATGGCGGTCTTGAGGTTTTCTGTCACCATGGCCGCCGGTTTTACTGTTTTTTTCTTTTTCACACCATAACCGAACAGCCCCAGTTGACACCTGCGGATCCGTTTTTCCAGCAGGTCGATGTTCAGGCCTACCACCTGCGGGGAACAGGCCTGTTTTTTTGCAATGGCATGGGCAGCCACGCAGGTGATGCGCCCCTCTTTTTCCTTGCCGGCGATGGCGTCGGCAATGGCCTTGTCAATTTTGCCGCCGGGATGTTTGGCCGCGTAGTGTCCGGCATCTTCGTGTGCCATGAGAACCTCTCTTTAGTTAGGTGTTGATCGATCGGTGACAACGCCCAACACTGTCAAGTGCCCTGATTTAAAATGGATGAGGCATCGTCGGCGATGACCACTTTAGCGCTTGTTTTTCATTCCGGCAAGTACCCACTTGAGGCTCCATCCGACCACCACCGGTCCGATACCCACCATGGCAAAGGGGATGACATCCTGTTGCCAGGGCTTGAAGTAGACAGCGCAGGCAACGGGCCAGAGAATGGATAGAACGACGGCCAGGCGAAGCGTCCAGGAAAACCTCAGGGCAGGGCGGCGCAGCAAAACCTTTTGGGATGCCGGCCGGGGATTCATCATCCGGGGAACCAGAAAAACCCCTAAAACAATGAGCACGATAAGCAGAAATTCCTGTATTCCTGAAAACATGGGTACCTTTACCGGGCCATTTTAACGGGTTTTTTGCAAGGGCACTTTTTGTAGCATAAACCCTGGGGTTAGGCAAACATTGGGGGATTGTCCATGTGCGAGAAATGATTTCCAGCAACACCAGCATCTGATACCCGGTAGATAGTGCCCATCCAGAAACGGTCTTTTCGCCCAATCTCTGCGTTATGCTCAAAATTTTATCCTCGGAATATCAACTATATGCCTGTGGTAAAATTTTTCGCAGGCCTTGATCTTGAACGACCGTCTATCAACACATGGGAACCTGATCGGGGTATTGAATCATGGATATCCAGTGGCTGCTGCAGATGCCGCAGCAGGTGACAGAATTGGGCAAAGGCCTGCTGGCGCCGTTGGCGCTTCGGGCCGGGGATCTGTTGGCGGCATCGGTGCTGAATGTGGAAAAGGGCAACGACGCCCTGCTTTCTTTCGGTCAGTTCAAGGCCTATGCCCGCCTGCCCCTGCCGGTCGTCACGGGCCAGGATATCCAGATCCGGGTGGAGGCAGGAGGGGAACGCCTTCGCATGGTCATGGTGCCCACAGGCGGCCAGGCGGCTAACGTCCCAACCGGTGAACGGTTGGAGATTCGCCTGTTCGAGCCGGTATCCGACAAGCCGTTTCTTTCCGCCCATTCCCGGTCGCTGGTTTCCGGTGAGTCTCTCCAGGGGCGGATTACGGGGTTCGAAAAGGATGGGCTGACGCTGGTGGATTTCGGGAAATTCAAGGCTTTTGCAAAAATCGACATTCCGGTTCGCCAGGGTCAGACGATTCCCCTCACCGTGGTGAAAACCGACAATGGCATCGCCTTTGAGGTGGCGCCAAGGGCACGACACTCGGGTTCAACCAGCGTGCCGCCACCCATTGCGGGTAACGTTGCCCCGCAAGACCAGGCCGGTGTCTCCCCACAGGCCTTGGCCGCATTAACGGCGAATCGCCCGCAGGCGGAAATGGTTCCAAACCCTGCGGAAAAAGCGGCATCTGTAACGGCTGGCCCGTCACCGCCGCCCACGGCTGTCGACATGGCGGTACTGCGGGAGCAGATTCAGCAGGTGCTCGATCAGACGATTCAGCCGGAGAAGACCGCTTCTTTGCCCCTGCCCACCCCGATGAAAGGAGCCCTGATCAATCTGCAGCAGGCCCTGAATCCGGCATCGCCGACCGGGGACATGACCACGCTGGTGGCCAGGGTCAGAGATTTTGTCGAAAATTCCGGACTCTATTTTGAAAAACGCCTGGAGCAGGCGATCAACACCCTTCAGACCCGGCCGACGCCAATGACGCCAACCGAATTGGCCGGTCATCCGGTCATCCGTGACCTCATGGTCAAGGATTTGAAACCCAACCTGTTGATCCTGAAACAATTTCTGGAGTCGCAACCCCTGGATCAGCAGGGGGCGGACCGGCACATGCTGGAGACGTTGAAAAGCGTGGTTCAGCGGGCGGTTTCGCACATCGAGCAGCAGCAGTTCATGGCAACGGAAAAGCCCGTGGACCCGGACCTGTTCCAGGCTTTTTCCCACCTGCTGTTTCTGACCGACACTCGCCGCAATGCCAGACTCAAGGTGTACTACGCTAAAAAGGGACGGGATGATGCCCACAAGAATCCCCGGGTGTCCCTGCTGTTGGACATGGACCGCATGGGAACGGTTCGCACCGATTTGTGGATGGTGGGCAAGGATCTGAATATCACTTTTTTCGTCAAGGAAGAGGAAGTTAAGGCGGCCATCGAAACTGAGCATCACCGAATCGGTGAGATGCTCAAAGAGATCTTCAACACCGTTGCCGTCAGCGTGGTGGTCAACGAGAAAAGAATCGCAGAATTCGATGGTGAAGATCTAACCATCCCGAACCTGCGGCAGGTGGACCTGAGCATATGAACGACAGACGGATTACAAAGGCCGCTGCTCTTAAATATGACCAGGCCAAAAACATGGCGCCCCGGGTGGTGGCCAAGGGAAAGGGCTACATCGCCGAGCAGATCATCCAGGTGGCCCGGGAAAACGACGTGCCCCTCCATGAAGACCGCAACCTGGCCAACGTGCTGGATGCCATGGAACTGGAGGCTGAAATCCCCGCTGAACTTTACCGGGCCGTTGCCGAAGTGCTGGTGTTCATCTACCGGCTCAATGGCGAACTATAAGGGCCTCGACATGTAATATTAGTCAAACAGGTTCACCGGTGACCGCAGCCTCCGGGATATCATAGGTAACCCTGAACTGGTTTTGCGCCGTCTCATGAATGGCCGTGGGCAGTGGAATCATCAGTTCGGTTTCCTGCCTGGTGATCACCGGGAATCCGTACACCTGATTGGTATATTTGATGGGTTTGCCTGCCGCTTGACGGTCACGGACAAATTGCAGGTGCCCATCGAACCGGTCGCCGATGCGACGGCGACTCTGGTCGACGGCCTCTCCGCATCCTTCACAAATCATAGACTGGAAGGCTTTGTCCAACTCGTAACCCACGCTGTTTCGGCCGGCGGTTGCAGCGGCAAACAGTGTGGTTCCGGTGCCTAAAAACGGGTCCAGCACCGTATCGCCCATGACGGAAAACATGGATATCAGGCGGTAGGCCAATTCAAAGGGGTAGGCACCGCTGCGCTGTCTCAGCTGTTTATCTCCGGTTTTCTGCCGTGTCCCCTTCAGATCCATCCAGATATCGGAAAACCACTGATTGCGCTCTTCCCAGAAAAAGGCGCTTTGCCGCCGGTTGGTTTTCTCTTCCTGGGTATTGAACAGCCGTTTCCCTCCCTTTCGAAATACCAGGATATACTCGTGCTCCAGGGTCACATAGGCGCCAGGTGGCATCATGCCCGATCCCATGAATTTGTTGGGGGCATTGGTCTGCTTGCGCCACAGGATGTTGGGCAGGTTGGTAAATCCAAGCACCAGCATGTGAGACAGGATGCGGCTGTGGTTAGGGTAAATGGCAAATTCGCCGTCCAGGGTCCGGGTGGCATCGCCGATATTGATGCAGGCGATACCGCCGGGAACCAGCACCCGGTGGAGTTCATCCCACACCCGGTCCAACTGCCGGTGCATGAGTTCGAATGCGCTTACGCCTTTCTGGCTGCTCAGCGCTTTTTTGATCGAGGCCTGCCGGCAGAACATTTCATCCCACATTTCTATCATGGGATAGGGCGGAGAGGTCACCACCAGGTGAACGCTTTGAGGCGCGACGTCGGTCATTTTTTTTGCATCGGCAAAGCAGATGCGGTGGTCGGATATCATGGGTAAGCGGGCCCCTTTTTTTACGTCATTACCTGTCATAAGATGCCCCATTTTTCAATCCTGATGTTTTTTCAATTACTACGACTGAAACTGAAGATATCATCAATTATCTTTGAAATTAGTTCAAAATAACGCACGATAGTCGCGTTAACAATTTGAAAGCAAACGAAAACAGAATTTGCAGAAAACCGCATGATGCGGCTTGCACCTTGACTTTCCTCTTAAAATCGAAGAACGTATAGCGGTGAAACCTGCAGGAGAAGGAGGAAGAAAAAAGATGATCAAGGTGCTTGTCAGCGATGCCCTCGGCGACGCGGGAATTCAGATGTTTCGCGAGACCGCGGGACTCGATGTAGATGTAAAGACGGGGCTTTCTCCCCAGGAACTCAAGGAGATCATCGGCGACTACGATGCGCTGGTGATCCGCAGCGCCACGAAGGTGACCGAGGAGATACTCGATGCCGGAAAAACTCTGAAAGTGGTCGGACGTGCCGGTATCGGTCTGGACAATGTGGATATCCCCGCTGCCACCAAACGGGGCGTTGTCGTCATGAACACCCCCACGGGTAACGTGGTGACCACTGCAGAGCATGCCATTGCCATGATGATGGCCTTAACCCGGAACATCCCCCAGGGCACCCTTTCTTTAAAGGCCGGTCGCTGGGAGAAGAAAAAGCTGCAGGGGCGGGAGGTGTTCAACAAAACCTTGGGTGTCATCGGTTTCGGCAAGATCGGTTCCATCGTGGCAGACCGGGCCAAGGGGCTTCGGATGCAGGTGGTGGTGTACGATCCCTTTGTGGCGCCCGAGCAGATAGAAAAAGCCGGTTTCGGAAGTGTAACCCTGGATGAACTCTACAAACGATCCGACTACATTTCGGTTCATGTGCCCAAACTGAAGGAGACCACCGGCCTGCTGAATAAAGCCGCCTTCGACAAGATGAAAGCCGGCGTGATGATCATGAACTGCGCCAGGGGCGGCATCGTCAACGAAGACGACCTTCAGGATGCCGTGAGGTCAGGCAAGGTGTCCGGTGCGGCACTGGATGTATTCGAAACCGAGCCGCCCGGAGAGTGCCGATTGTTCGACCTGGACCGTATCATATGCACTCCCCATCTGGGCGCATCCACTCAGGAAGCTCAGACCAATGTGGCCGTGGCCGTGGCCCAGCAGATTATCGACTACCTGATCAACGGCACCATCATCAACGCGGTCAATGTACCGTCCGTGGCCGGGGAGCTTTTGGAAAAAATCGGTCCCTACGTGGCGGTGGGTGACCGCATGGGGTGCCTGCAGGCCCAGTTGGCCAACGAGCCGGTCAAAGCGGTGGTGATCGAATATACAGGCGATTTCAAAGGCATGGACATGGCCCCGGTATCCACGGCCATCCTCAAGGGGCTGCTCACGCCAATGGTGAAATACGCGGTCAACTTCGTCAACGCCCCGGTGGTGGCCAAAGAGATGGGCATCAAAGTCACCGAATCCACCACATCAGAAACCGAAGACTACACCCACCTGATCACGCTGCGGGTAAGCACGGACGCGGGTGAGAACGTGGTGGCCGGCACCATCATCGGCCGAAACGATATCAAAGTGGTGAAGATCAACAATTTCCGCCTGGAACTGGTTCCCGAGGGGCATATTCTGTTGATCTTCAATAAAGATCGGCCGGGGGCCATCGGCGGGATTGGAACAACCCTGGGGCGGCACCATATCAATATCGGGCGGATGCATGTGGGGCAGGAAAAAGACGGCGACCGGAACATCATCTTTCTGCAGACAGATACACCGGTTTCCCCCGATGTGATCGAAGAACTGCGCTCGGCGGAACTGGTCAACTCCGTAACGCCACTTGAGTTGTGATTTCCAAATTCGACTTTTGCTTTTAATGTAGGAGCGGCTTCCAGCCGCGAAATAGAAAAAGGGCGGGATTTCCCGCCCTTTTTTTCGAAATAAGTCTGTTGTTTTTTGGGTAGACGGAACCAGAAATCAGATCGTTTCGTCTATCACTGTGTTTTTCAAAACCCCGATATGTTCGATCTCTACTTCGACGGTGTCGCCATGGCTCAATGGCCCTACTCCGGCCGGGGTGCCGGTGAGGATGATATCGCCGGGCATCAGGGTGAAATTTTTGGAGACGAAAGAGAGGATCTCGGGAATTTTGAATATCATCTGGCGGATATTGCCCTCTTGAACCGTGGTCCCGTTGAGCCGACAGCAGATGTCCAGGTCCTGGGGGTCGGGCAGGTCCTGGGTCAGCACCACCTGTGGGCCGATGGGGCCGAACGTGTCCAGGGATTTTCCCCGGTACCATCCGGTGCGGTCCCCGTTCTGGATGTTCCGCTGACTAATGTCGTTCATGCAGGTATAGCCGAAGATGTGATCCATGGCCTCGTCAACCGGCACATCTTTACATCGATCTTTGATGATCAGCGCCAGTTCCGCCTCGTAATCGGTCCGCAGGGCCTTGAATCCGTATTCCTTTAAAAATTTCGGAATAACGATGGCTTGATCCGGCCCGATGAGCACATTGGGTGTTTTGGGGAAAAGCAGGGGTTCGGTGGGTACCTCATAGGTGAATCCTTTGACCTTCACCGAAACGCTTTCGGCGATGTGGGCCCGATAGTTCAACCCCAGGGCAATGAGCTTGGTCGGATTGACGGTGTAGGTGTCACGGCTGTTTTTTACGGGTAGTTTAATCATGGTTAATTTTATTCTGACGTAGAAAACTTGGCCCTTTGGGCCAGGTCAGGATTCTTTACTAATAACAGATTGTAATCCACTATTTTTAAAGGCATGGATGAGTGATTCGTCAACGGTGGCTTCGTAGCCGTTCAGGGTGGCCACCACCTGACGGTCCTCATCCAGAAAGGTGAAGTCGGCAACCATCTTGCGATGCGTGTTTGCGGTTACTGACATGATCGCCGTCACCCCGGAGGCCGGGAATGCCGATCGATACTGCCGGTAGGCGCGGGTATAGCTGGGCAGGCAGACCTTGCCGGTCTGCTCAAAGCACCAGACGATGGCCATCTGAAAGGCGCCGTCCAGCACCATGGGGTCGGCCATCCAGCGTCCTTGGATGGGATCCTGCATCCACGCCTCGGGTTTCGGCGCACTGGTCAGCCGGGCGGTCATGCCATGGTCGGAATATTCGTCGATGGTTTTGATTGCCCGCAGGTGGTCGCCGTGAAAAAGGATTTCGCTGTAAATAGCATCCAGATCCTTAGGGTAGGCGCGGCTGCCGTTATTGACGTTGCCCGTGTAGACCGGTGCATCCGGGAACCGCTCCACTAAAAGTGCCCTGGTTCGGGAATGGACCACATCCTTGCCGTTTTTAACGCCGTTTCTAAGTTCCACATCTACCTGCCAGGTATCGCCGGTTTTTCTGGCTTTACCGGCCATGAGGCGGACCAGCTTTTTTTCCTGTTCAATGCAGATGCCGCTGAGCAGGCGGAAATCGTCGAAGCCGTATAACGAAAAGCCCGGATTCTCCTTCAGCGCACCATGGCCGATCCACTCGGTGATCAGGGCAAAAGGCACCACCGGTTTGCCGCCGATAACATGTGAGGCGAGCACCGGGTAGCGGTTAAGATCCACTTCACGCCTTTCCAGCAGGGCCATGGGAATTTCTGGATGGCCAAGCGGACCGACGGCGGCGGGATCGGTGGACAGCATGCTGCCGATGAGCACTTCCACAGGGCAGGTATCGGCATTTTTCATTTCAGCCACCATCAGGCGGGCACCGGTTTCAATGGGGATCAGCTGGATGTCCTTACTGTTGAAGGCTTTTTTTAGGGCCGGTGTCACCATCCCGCCGTCCCACGGGCCCCAGTTGATGGCCGTGACGCGGCATCCGGAGCGACGCAGGGATTCCACCCGGGCCATTTTGTTGAGCGCTTCGTTGGCCATGGCATAGTCACACTGACCGGTGTTACCCGTGCGGGCGCTGACCGATGAAAAGAGGACCAGGTGACGGAGCTTGTCCGATTCGGTGATGGCCAGCAGATTTTTAAGCCCCTCTACTTTGGTGGCGTAGACCAGCCGGAACTGTTCGACGGTTTTGTCCATGATCAGGCGATCGTGGAGCACGCCGGCGCCATGGATCAGGCCGGTGATGGGGCCCATCTGGTTCCTGATGGTGTTAACGGCCTCATTCAGGCTGTTCCGATTGGTCACGTCGGCGCTGAAATAGCCGGCATCGACACCCGATGCCTTGAGCTCATCTATGGTCCAAGCGATGGAAAGGTTGGCCGCATGTTTCCGGTATGCCGCCTCCAGTGCTTTTGGTGTGGGCCGGGACCCGGTAAAGGCGTTTTCAACAATGGCCTTTTTCATGGCCGCTTCGCCGTCGACACCCTGAATCCAGGCGGGTACCGCAAAGGGCGGTGCAGATCGGCCGACCAGGGCGATGGAGACACCGCTGGCCCGAGCCAGGGAAAGGGCACAAACGGCCGTTACCCCGCGGGCGCCGCCGGTAACCACGGCCACCTCTTTTTTATCCAGTTGGATGGGGCCATCAGCGATCTCGGTGGGAACCGGTATCAATGTCACCCGGCGATCAGGACTCAGACCGATCTCCACCGGATCGTGGTCGCAGACCGTCAGCAGTTCTGAAACGACCTGCTGGGCGGCCATATCCGGGCCTGAAAAATCAGGGGAAAGGTCAATGGCCCGGCAGATCACCGATTCCCACTCCAGAGCGGCGGTCTTGACCAGACCCGGCAGAGCGCCTTGCTCAGGATCGTTAAAGGGTTTTCCAGTAAAACCGAACGCCCCATCCATGCAGGTGATTACGGCAAACAGGGCATCGCCGTTTTTTAACGCGCTGAGCAGCTCTGGAGCGGCATGTTTCGCGGCCAGAAAAGCGGTTTCCGGGTCGGTCGAACCACATAGAATCAAGCCGGACACACCGGAAAAACGCGCCGCGTTGGCCACGTCATCGGAGGGAATCAGTCGAGCCGGGATATCCTGAATTTCCAGTTGGTTGACCATGGATTCCGCCATGGCGGTATTGTCATTTAAAACACATACCCAGCGACCCGGTTCGATACGAAGCACGCGATCAGACTTTTTCAGGGTCTCAACGACATCAATGATCTGACGGGGTATCGTCTCCGATGGTGCGGCATGCTCTTGCACCGATAACATCGGCGAATATTCATTGGTATCGAGTGCCTGTTTTAAGTCGCCGCCGGAAAGAAAATCACAGATCTGGCCCAGCGTTTTCAATGATCCCACCATGTCCGGGGTGACCTGGGGCAGGTGGGGCATGCGCGCTTCCATGGCGGAGAGGATCTCGACCCGCTTGATGGAATCGATCCCCAGGTCCGCCTCGATATCCATGTCCAGGTCCAGCATTTCGTCAGGATAACCGGTGAGTTCGGAAACTACCGACAGTAATGTTTTTTGGACCGTTGCAGAATCTTCGGCTCCCGGAACTCCAGGCTCGACTTTATCGGGAGGCGCCATTGTGGCAGATCTCTCATCTTCGGAAAGAAAGTCACAGATCTGGCCCAGCGTTTTCAATGATCCCACCATGTCCGGGGTGACCTGGGGCAGGTGGGGCATGCGCGCTTCCATGGCGGAGAGGATCTCCACCCGCTTGATGGAGTCGATGCCCAGGTCCGCCTCGATATCCATGTCCAGGCCCAACATCTCGTCGGGGTAGCCGGTGAGTTCGGAAACGATGTCGATTAGGGTCTTGGATATGGCCTCAGCGGCAAGGGTCGGTTTTGTATTTTCCAGAGCTGTTTTCGGTTGTTGCCGGACCGCTGTCGAAGAAGCCGGGCTGGTCATTACTGATACGGCAACCGGTGCAACAGGGGAAGGGGACGTCGCTGCCGGTGGTAAATGTGTCTCCACTGACGCCGGCTTGGATGAAAGCGGTTCCGGATTGACAGCGGGCGCTTGGATGTCCGCGACAGACGGCATGGGCATACCCAGGGCTGATCCAACGAACATCTGGGTACTTTTCATCATTTCCTGAAGTGTTCGACTGGCCTGGGCCTGGGTTTCCAGGAATTTCTGGTGAGCCGTGGCCGTCTGCTGCTGAAGCGACTGGATGGATTCCAGCCCTTTCCGGACGATGGCCAGCGCTTCGTTCATGTTGGCGTTAGCTATCGGTTTCACTTCCCCTTGCTGTGCAACCGGAGCATCTGGGCGGTTCATCAGTGTGGTATCGTTCATCTGTTTATTCGTGTCCATGGGTTTGGTCGGATTAACCATCGTTTCTTTTGATAACGCGGCAGGGTCGTTTTCCGCTTTTTGGGTTGGGAACGTGACCGCTTTGTCTAATACCGGTGCCGAATTCGTTTTGCGGGGCGCCCGGTAGTTGGCTCCGGACAGCGGGATGACCATTTTCTGCGGGCGGGGGGCCGTAAGCTCGGCTTCCCACCGGTTTAGGTCAAGGTCTGTGCCAAGGGCCGCCAGATGGCCGATGACGTGGGCAAGATCCATGATACCGGACGCTTTTCCAGAGGACCGGTCAAGGGCGATGACCGTGACATCCCTCTCTTTGAGGGTGGACCGGACGAGTCCGGAAAGTACCGCTTTGGGCCCCACCTCGACGAAAGTGCGCAC
>JABZFO010000184.1 GCA_014237405.1 Desulfosarcina sp.
ACAAAAAGTCTAGACAAATATTGCCTGTAATATCAATATGTTGTGGGCTATCATTCTGACCCCCACAATAGCTTGGGCTTGATAGAAATCAAGCTCCCCAAAATCCGTTATAACCAGAAGTTTTCTAAAATCTCTCATTTCCACCCCTTTTTAATGCTAACGGCTAAATGCTAATGCCTAACTGCACAGCTCGAAATTTTTCGCACGCCTTGATCTTGAACGAAAATCCTCGTTTCTGGACGGACACTGAGTAGAAAATTGTTGATTTAAGATAGGTGGTTTTATAATCTGGAGTTGATCCCCCGAATCAAATACCACATTGGCGTTTGTCTTCTGCTCCTGATGTAAAATTTGTTCTTTTACCGTTCCGCTGTTTTAAAATCACAATCGTAAAAAAGATGTTAACCTAAAATTTCCTGACAACGGAAGGGAGTTGTAATGAAATACCCTGTATCAAAGCTTGGCCTTATGTTGATGATTGCTGCCTTAATGAGTGCCTGTGCCACCTCTTACCAGCCGGTACCCCCGTTTACCCCGGTTGATATCGATGCGGGTGGATATGCGCTGAAAACGCAGAATGTGGTCGTTGTTCTTGATGCATCTTCCTCCATGGAGGACGGTTATCAGCAGTGGAAGAAGTTTGATATTGCAACAGCGGTGGTGCGGAACATGGTTCAAACCGTTCCGGCGGATCTGGGAATTAAAAGTGGACTGCGCACCTTCGGGCATGATCCCCTGTTTTCCAGAAAAACTACCTTGCTGATTGATGGAATGGGTGATTTCGACAAAGTGGCTACTGAAAAAGCCCTTTCCGCGGTTTCCAAAGCTGGCGGCACCAGCCCCCTGGCACGGGCCATCGACGGCGCCGCCACGGACTTGGCCGGGCTTGACGGAAAACATGCCTTAATTATCGTCACTGACGGCAAGAGTATGGGCATGGCGCCGGTGGCATCGGCTACCGCTATCAAGAAAACATACGGCGACAACCTGTGTTTTTACCCAATCCTTGTGGGTGATGCAGCTGACGGGCAAAAACTGATGGATGAAATCGCACACATCGGTGGCTGCGGTTTTGCCATCAATGCTGATGACCTGGCCAGCGGCCAGCAGATGGCCGACTACGTGAGGAAGATTTTTATTGGCGACATGATTGACAGCGACGGCGACGGTGTGGCGGATGCCATGGACAAATGCCCGGGAACCCCTGTCGGCGTGAAGGTCGATGCGGTTGGCTGCCCGCTGGACAGCGATAAGGACGGCGTGCCGGATTATCTGGACAAATGCCCGGGAACCCCTGCCGGCGTGAAAGTGGATTCCACCGGCTGTCCGCTGGACAGTGACGGTGATGGTGTGCCGGATTCGCTGGATAAATGCCCGGAGACTCCCGCCGGCTTGAAGGTTGATGCCTCCGGCTGCCCCCTGGCCGCCTTGGGCGCCGGTGCTACATCCTGGACGTTCAATGACATCAAATTCGAAGTGGCCAAGGCGGATATTCAACCCTCCTCCTACGAAATCCTGGATAAATTCGCCGCAGCCCTTGGTGCCAATCCTCAGTTGAAGGTCGTGGTCGAAGGCCACACCGACAGCACCGGTGCACGGTCCTTCAATATGGACCTGTCCCAGCGACGGGCCCAGGCCATGGTGGATTACCTGGTGGGCAAGGGTGTTTCACCGTCCCGTCTTTCCGCCAAGGGATACGGGCCGGATCGTCCCATCGCCGACAACGGAACCAAACTTGGCCGGTCCAAGAATCGTCGGGTTCAGTTTACCAAGGTCGACTAAGAATTGACAATCAAGACCGACTGTCACTCGGGGCCCGGAACTGTTTTTACCGGGTCACGGGGACAGCCCTAAGCCGCATTCAACCGGCTATAAAACCATTGCATATCAGTTAACCTGCCGGTGAAGACCACTAGTCCGCCCCGGCAACGTCAGGAAAGGAAAAGAGAAAATGGAAGATATCGTTGATAAGATTTACCAACTGCTGACGGTTTATGGATTGAAGGTGCTTGCCGCCCTGGCGATTTTCATCGTAGGACGTTGGGTGGCCCAAGGTGTCCGAAAGCTGGTGGAGCGCCTCATGACCAAAAACAAGGTCGACCCCACATTGGTTTCGTTTACCTCCAGTCTGGCCTATATCGGCCTGCTGGCATTCATCATCATTGCCGCTCAGGGATCACTGTCCAACTTTGCCGCCGGTTTTCTGCTCATCATCTTCAGGCCTTTCAAGGTGGGTGATCTCATCGAAGCTGCCGGGGTGTTCGGCGTGGTGGAGGTCATCCAGATTTTCACTACCCAGTTGAAAACTGCGGACAACAAGACCGTCATCGTGCCCAATGCCAAACTTACCGACGACAACATCGTCAACTGGACGGTCAAGGGAACCCGCCGTGTGGACATGGTTTTTGGCATCGGATACGGCGATGACATCGACAAGGCCCGAGCGCTGATGGTGGATATCATCGCCCAGGACAGCCGTATCTTGAAGGATCCCGCACCGCAAATCTCCGTCTCCGAACTGGCGGACAGCAGTGTGAACTTCGTGGTTCGCCCCTGGGTCAAGGTGGAAGATTACTGGGGCGTCTATTTCGATCTGACCGAAAAGATTAAAAAGGCATTCGACGCTAATGGCGTTTCCATTCCGTTCCCCCAGCGCGATGTTCACATGTACCAGCATGGTGCCGAGGCGTAAAAAAATGCTTGACAAACCAATTTGACCTGAATATATATCGCTGGATTTTGAAAAGGCCGAAGGAACCTTTCTCTTTGGCCTTTTTATTTGCTTAGACCATATATACCGGGAGATGTTTGCAATGAAATGTACAACGATTCGCAAGGGCATGGAATGTGCCTTCATGACAGCCAAGGGCTGCGGATTCAACGGTGGCGTGTGCTATGAAATCGTGGAACAGTGTAAAGGATGTGGCCGCACCATCGAGATCGCTTCGGGTTGGTATTGCTCCGCCTGCCCCGAGCCCACCACCAAGTGGAAGAACGGCAACTGCAATCTGGCCACCCATGCCGGCAAGAGCATGGGTGGAGCCACGCAGAAGATCAACCCGCTGAAGGCGTGTTGCCGGCCAAGGGGGGGGAACTGATGATCCCGGCAAGGGATGGAAACCATGCTGGCTCGCATCCTCTTGATTTTTCAAGCGCTTTTCCCTTGACATTTTTTGTATTCAGGAAGTAAATATTCCCTTTACTGTGTTTGTCCGCGTATCATTGTTTCTTAGTGCCTCGGAACCTTCTGTTGCGGCCAAATACAGAAATCGTTGCAATAGCGCAGTTGCCCTTGTCTTTTTGCCGATTCCACGGCTGGATGAAACCCGTTGAGGATGGACACCCATGAATCCTTTAGCTGAACAGCTGAACCAGACCATCAAAGCCGCCGCCCCTCATGTTTATGACATGCTGTCCGATGTGGGCAAAAAACTCTTCTTTCCCAAAGGCATCCTGAGCCAGAGTGCCGAAGCCAAGGAAAAGGCCCATGCCATCAACGCCACCATCGGCATCGCCAAGGAGGACGGCCGGACCATGCGGTTTGACAGCGTTATGGCGTTCATCGACAATATTCGGCCCGGCCAGTCGCTGACCTACGCCCCGTCCTTTGGCATTCCCGCCCTGCGAAAACAGTGGCAGGCGGAGATGCTTGAAAAAAATCAGTCCCTGGCGGGAAAAACGGTGAGCCTGCCGGTGGTCACCTGCGGAATTACCCACGGCATTGCCACATTTGCCGATGTGTGGACCAGTCCGGGGGATGTGATCATTTTGCCCGAAATGATGTGGGGCAATTACAGCATGATTTTCTCCGTGCGCAAAAATGCCCGTATTCGCCACTACGAACTGTTTACTGCGGATGGCGGATTCAACCTCGGGGCTTTTGAACAGGCGGTCCGCCAGGAGGCGGCCGACAACCGAAAGATTACGGTGGTGCTCAACTTCCCCCAGAATCCGTCAGGGTATACCATTTCCGAAAGGGAGGCGGACGGCATTGTCAGAATCCTCACGGATACGGCCGCTGGCGGTACCTATGTCCTGGCGGTCACCGACGACGCCTATTTCGGCCTTTTTTATGAACCGGAAACGCTGAAGGAATCTATCTTTGCCCGCCTGTGTGGGGCGCACCCCGGTATCTTGGCCGTAAAACTGGACGGGGCCACCAAAGAGAACTACGTGTGGGGACTGCGGGTGGGCTTTATTACCTACGGAGGCATGTTCAACGGCGACACGGCACCGCTTTTCGATGCACTGGAGCGTAAAACGGCCGGGTGCATCCGGGGCACCATTTCAAACGCCTCCCATTTGAGCCAGACCATCCTGCTCAACTCCATGCAGGACGAAAAAAACCCTGCCGAAAAGAAGGAAAAGTTCGACATTCTCATGGCCCGGGCAAAGCGGGTCAAAGTGGTCTCGAAGGATCCCAAATATGCCGCAGCGTGGGAGGTTTACCCCTTCAACTCCGGTTATTTCATGTGCATCCGGCTCAAAACCGTGGATGCGGAAACCCTTCGTGTTCATCTGTTGGATCGATATGGCGTGGGATTGATATCGCTGGGGGAATCGAACCTGCGTGTCGCTTTTTCCTGCATGGAAGAGGGAGATGTGGAAAAACTGTTTGATACAGTCTTTCAAGGGGTCAAAGACTTGGAAAACAGCCAGTAGATCATGCCGCAAACGGAAACGAAACAGAGTACGTATCGGCGAATCAATCGAAAGTTGAAAAGCCTGAATGTTGCCCAGGCCACCCGTTGGTCGTTCTATTTCATCGCCATTGGCCTCATCGCCGGCCTCGGCTCCATCGTTTTTCAATATCTGTGCCAGTTGGGGCTTCATTTCTTCCTGGATATGACCGCCGGTTACCGACCTCCGGGGCCGGCCGGCGAACACCACCTGCTGCCACCCACATCGGTTCCCTTTAATCGCTGGATGCTGCTGTTCCTGCCGGCCATCGGGGGGATCCTGAGCGGATGGCTGGTCTACACATTCGCACCGGAAGCGGAAGGACACGGCACCGATGCCGCCATTAATTCCTACCACAACAAGGGTGGATTCATTCGCAGCCGGGTACCCATTATCAAAACCATCGCGTCTGCCATTACCCTGACAACCGGCGGATCCGGGGGCAGGGAAGGGCCCATTGCCCAGATCGGTGCCGGTTTCGGTTCTTTTCTGGCCACCACCCTCAAGCTTTCCGACCGCGAGCGCCGGATCATGATGGCTGCCGGTATCGGTGCCGGCGTGGGGAGCATCTTTCGTGCCCCACTGGCCGGAGCCCTGTTTGCCGCCGAGGTGCTTTACCGGGACCCGGATTTCGAATCGGAGGTGATCATTCCGGCAGGCATCTCTTCGGTGGTGGCCTACTGCATGTTTTGTCTGGTGTTCGGCTGGGGCTCGCTATTCGATTCCCCGCCGTTCAAATTCCAAAACCCCCTGGAGCTTGGGCCTTATCTGGTACTGGCCATGGTCCTGGTGGCCACCGGTGTGTTTTATATCAAGGCCTTTTACGGTACGATCCATCTCTTCGAATCCATAAAAAAGATTCCCAATCACATCAAACCGGCCATTGGCGGTCTGCTGACCGGCCTCATCGGATTTTTTCTGCCCCATACCCTGGCCTTTGGATACGGGTTCGCTCAGAAGGCCATCAACAATGAACTGGCCGTGCCGTTTTTGCTTTCCCTTGCCTTGGGCAAGGTGCTGACCACCTCCTTTTCCATCGGTTCAGGTGGCAGCGGCGGGGTCTTCGGGCCGTCCATTGTGATCGGCGGCGCCATGGGCGGTGTGGTGGGAAAGATATTTCACGCCATCATGCCCTCGGTGGTGACCCAGCCCGGCGCGTTCGTGGTGGTGGGAATGGCCGGTTTTTTTACGGCCGTCTCCAACACCCCCATCTCCACCATCATTTTTGTCAGCGAAATGACCAACTCCTACCATCTGCTCCTGCCCAGCCTGCTGGTCTGTTCGGTGGCCTACATGGCCTCCCGGCGATGGACCATCTTCAACCGGCAGGTGCAGAGCAAGGTGGATTCGCCGGCCCATGCCGGCGATTTTTTCGTGGATATTCTCCAGGCTATTCCGGTGAACGACCTCATGCCCCTGGTGAAAAAGGTGATCCTGATCCCCCAGGACATGCCGTTTCTGGAGTTCAAGCGTACCTTTTCCGAGACCAAACAGCACTACTTCCCCGTGGTGGACGATGAAAAAAGGCTGGTAGGGATCTTTTCCATCAACGATATCCGTGGGGTTCTCTTTTCTCCCGAAATCGAGCAGTTGGTGGTGATGAAGGACGTGGGGACATCAGATATCATCGTCACCACGCCGGAGGAAGACCTCAACGCCGTGCTGAAGAAATTCACCACGAGGAATATCGACAGCCTGCCGGTGGTGCAGGCCGACGATCATGGGATTCTGTTGGGCATGCTCAACCGGCGGGAGGTGATCTCCTTTTACAACCAGAAGGTGGACGAGATGAAATCCCGGCGCCGGGCCCTTTCCGCTTAATAGCTAATTCACCGTTGATAGAAAATGGTTAAAAAGGAAACCATCAACCGTTTCTCGGATGAACGAGGATTTGTATTTGAACCCCTGGAAGGAGAATTTCTGGCGAACCAGAGGAATGCCCATGTGGTGGTGAGCCGGCCCGGGGCCGTTAGAGGGAATCATTATCACCTACGGGGAACGGAAACGCTTGTGGTTTGTGGTCCGGCCCTGGTCAGGATTCGAAGTGACAGTGCTACAGAGGACTTCTCCATTCCCACCAATATGACCTGCCGATTGATCATTCCTCCGGGGATATCCCATGCCATTCAGAACACCGGTGAAACAGACAGTTTGCTGGTTGCCTTCAACACCGAGCCTCATGACCCGGATAAACCCGACCTAGTTCAGGATGTGCTGATACCTGTTTAGCCGGTTTTCTGTCTAATACATTGGTAATATTGCCCAATCTTTTTATCAGTTTTCCAGGTTATGTTCCGGTGAACACGTGGATCAACCGGTCCTTGCTTTCGCGATCGTCGGCGGAGACTGTGCCGTCCCAGTGAGCCAGCACCCCGGGATCGGTGACCACCACCATCGGGCAGTCAGCCCGGTAGCCGACCCGCTCCACCGCGCTGCCCGGGTACCATTTGCCGGGCTTTTCCTTGGTGTGGGACCCCATGATGATCAAATCGACATCCTGTTCCCCGGCACATTTGAGTATTTCCAGGTGGGGCATGGCCCCGCCCCGGATCAGGTACTGGTGGTCGGTACCGTCCAGGTACGCCTCATAAAATGATTCGAGCCGCTTTCTCGCATGGGCCACATCGGCCGTGTAGTCGGTCCGGGTGTATTTGGGGAACGGGGGCACAGGGATCATATGAAACGCAAACAGCCTACTGCGGTAGTGCGTGGCCAGCTTTGCCGCAAAACAGACTGCGCATTCGCAGGACCGGGAGAAATCAACACCGACCAGGACCCGTTGGAACAGTAATTGATCCTTGCCCGCGGGCCGGTTGACCACCATCACCGGGCAGGTCTCCCGGATGACGACGTTTTCCACCGTCGACCCGACACGGCCGGCAATTCTCACAACCCCCTTTTCTTCCGCCCGGGTCGAATGGGGACCCAGCACGATGAGATCGGTATCGATCTCTTTGGCCCACCGCAAGATCTCCTCCCACGGGAAGCCGGCGGTGATCCGCACCTCGTGCACAATGTTCGCCAAAGAAGGCTGCGGACTCCATCACATGGAGCAGATAAAGACGGGCGCCCTGCTGCCGGGCCACCCGGGCGGCGGATATCACCGGCGCATCGGCGGTGGTGACGATGTCTGTAGCGGCCACTATTCGATTAAACATCTTTGCCTCCTTTCCGGGTGACACCGTCCCACAGGGAATCGGACAGCAGTATTTGCCGAAGGCAAACCGCCGGTGAGGTTCCGGTGTCCACGGGAATATGGATTTCATTCCCGATCCGGGCTATGGGTTCGAAGCGATTTTTAAAGTCCTCCAGGTGAACTAGTCGTGCATCGGACACCGACGGCTCGGTTTCCCGTTTCAGCAGCCGTGCGGCAAGGATCGGTTCTGCGGCCCTGCACTCAACGAAAACAGGTGTTGACTGCCGGTGTTTGGCTATTCGCAGGACTTCGGCCCGCCGCGCCGCCCGGCTGAAGGTTGCATCGATCACTACGCTTTTCCCCTTTTTGAGGTTCTCCTGGGCCAGATCGAACATTCGTTCGTAGGTAACCTCGGTGGCATAGGCCGAGTAAAGCCCCTGTTCGAAAGCGGATTCATCGGATAGGCCGGATGAACCGGCAAACAGTTTTTTGCGGATCACATCCGAGCGGATTACGCTGATGTCGAAGACCTCTGCCAGTGCTCTGGCGATGGTGCTTTTTCCCGAGGCGGGCAGGCCGCACACCATCCACAGGATCGGCCGGCTGAAGGCGGCGGCATAGCCATGGGCCATGGCCAGGTATCGTTCGGCCGCCGCCCGTAGCGTGTCATGGTTCGCGCTCCGGCTGCCGATTTCCCGGAGGCGGAAACAGCTTACCTTGCAGCGCACCATGGCCCGGTAGCAGCGGTAAAAATTCAGCAGCGGCAGGGCGCCGATATCATCGGTTTGTTCCACGTACAATCGGATCAGTGTCTTGGCCGTTTTCGGGAAAAGGTTGTATTCCAGGTCCATGGCCAGAAAAGCCAGGTCGCTGATGACATCCAGGTAGCGCAGCCGGTTATCGAATTCGATACAGTCGATGATCTGGATACCGTTTTTTGTAAAGTAGATGTGATCGGTCCTCAGGTCCCCGTGGCAATCCCGTATTTTTCCGTTTTTCCTGCGGCGGTGAAAAAGGTTTTTATGCTTTTTAAAAAAAGACCGTGTGGCGGACCGGACGATCTCGAATTGTCGCCGGTCGATCCATACACCGGCAAATGCCTCGATCAGCTGCAGATTCTCCTCCCAGGGGAGGGAGGCCGCGGCCGGGGCGTCGGCTGTGTCCATTTTACTATCCATCGAGACATGCGCGTAAAAGCCGACCAGCAGGCGGACCAGTTCTTCGATATCCCTGTCATCCAGCGTGGCGCGCTTCAAACGCTGTTGCATGGAATCGGTTTCTGCGAGCTGGTGCATCTTCACGGCGAACTCCACCGGGACGCCAGGCCCGGAAAGGGCGTAGCCGTCCCCCTGGGCGGTGATGGGAAGGGTCTCAATGTAAACACCACGAGACAGGCGACGGTTCAAGGCGACTTCCTGCCGGCAATAATGCTGCCGCTTCTCAAGGGTCGTAAAGTCCAGAAAACCCAGATCCACCGGTTTTTTGATTTTGTAGACGAAGAGGCCTGTCAAAAACACCGTCGAGATGTGCGTTTCCAGCCGCTCGATGGATTTGACCGGGTGCGGGTAGAAGCCCGGATGCGTCATGGCCGCGAGAATCTTTATCTGGTGGTTTTTTTGCATCGCCATAATGTGACCCTCCTATGAAAAACAGCTACGCAAACCAAAAACCACAAATATTATTTTTTCAATTTCAGTTTAAAAGTATTACGCCCAAATAAAAATGGTTAAAAGTACTCATTTTTTCTTCGCAGAATGGGTAAATATGTTGACATTGCCTGCCTGTTTTCTATAACATTTTTTTTATTGGTTTAACATCCTGCCTGAATTCTATCTTTTAATCATTCTGAATCCGCCAAGTTTTGAATCACGTGCTGAGGCAGGAGGGAAAAAAACCGCTCAGAAAAGCAAGAGGCTGGACGGCAATTCTTTATTCACTACCAAATGCCCGAAGGACGGACCATCATGGCAGGGCAACACATCAAAGATACCCAGTGGGCGGACCCGCGCCTTGAGGTCGAGTTGGAGATGCAAAACGAAGATCTGTCCAAAAGCCGCGATTCCATCGAGGCGGCCAAGCATAAATACGAACAGCTTTATCGAAAGTATGCCAGTCTGTTCCACCTTGCCCCCATAGGCTATCTGGTCATCGACCGGGACGGTGTGATCCATGAAATAAACCTTTTTGCTACCATCTCGCTCAATGCGCCCAGGAGCAAGCTGATCGGCCGCTGCATCACCGACTTCATCCACCGGGATGATCAGCATGGCTTCTATTTCCAAAAGCTGAACTGCCAAAAGAACATGGAAACAACCATCTTCGAACTGAAAATTAAAAAAGCGGATGGAGTCTTTTTCGATGCTCAGTTGCAGATGCAGGCCATTTCCAAAAAATTCGGTGAAGAACCGGAATTCAGTGTCGCACTTGTGGATATCACCGACCATGTGCAGCTCTCCTCCAGCTTCGCATTGCAGCAAAACTGCCTGGAACTGGTCTGCCGTGCCACCGACATGGAAGAGCTGTTGGGGGGGTATGTTCAACTGGTTAAATCCTATCTGCAATGCGATGCGGTGGGCATTCGCATTCGTGATGACGCCGGCAACATTCCCTACGAGGCCTATGACGGCTTCAGCCAGGCGTTCTACGAATCCGAGAACCCGCTCTCCCTTTACACAGATCAGTGCATGTGCATCGATGTCATCAAAGGAAAACGCAACTCCGACCTGCCTTATTTTACTCCCAAAGGGTCGTTTTACATCAACGGAACCAGTCGTTTTCTATCAACCGCCTCTTCGGAGGAACTGGGCACCACCCGGAATGTGTGCAATGCCCATGGATACGAATCCGTCGCCCTGATACCGGTTCCCATTCATGAAAACATACGGGGTTTGATCCATGCGGCCGATTGCCGGGAAAACAGGTTCCCCATCAGGGTGGTAGAATCATTGGAAAAAGCGGGTGCCCGGCTGGGACTGGCTCTGCATCGGTTTCAACTGCAGGAAAAGCTTCGTGATTTGGTAAACGCGTTGCGTGATCTTTCCAGTCATCTGCTGACAGTGCAAGAGGATGAACAGCGGCGCATTGCCATGGAGCTTCACGATCAGTGCGGCCAGGACCTGAATGTACTGAAGCTTCATTTGAAAGGCATTCAAAACCGGCTGCCGGACGATGCGACCGATTTGATTCAAGAGTGCGATAAGCTGCTAACCTATTCAGACAAGATCATCGACGATATCCGGAACATTGCCCACGGCTTGAAACCAGCGGCATTGGATGCTCTGGGGCTTACCATTGCCGCCGAGCAGATGATTCGTGAATTCTCAACGTATTCGAAGGTTCAGGTGGAGACGGATATAGATTTGCTTGACCAGATTAAGGACCCAATGGCCCAGGTCTGTCTGTTTCGTATCTTTCAGGAAGTGTTGACCAATATTCACAAGCATGCGCAAGCAACATGGGTATTGGTTGCCACCAAACGAGAAGGTGACATCATCCATATCAGGATCGAAGACAACGGCATCGGCTTTGATGCCCACAAGCAATCTGATCGGACCAATGGCTCTAAAGGAATGGGGCTGTCTGCCCTGGCGCTCCGCTGCCGAATGATCGGAGCGGAGTTATCCATCGACAGTGAGGCGGGAAAAGGGTCGCGGCTCACCATCTGTCTGCCATGTCCGAACAAAACGGTCAGCCAATGAATAATTACACCATTGTACTTGCTGATGACCATGTGATGATGCGAGAAGGCATCAAAAACCTGATCGATGCTGTAGAGGGGCTCACGGTAATCGGTGAAACCGGGGACGGCCTTAAACTGCTTAAACTGCTGAAAAGAACAGTGCCTGACATGGTGATCCTGGATATCTCGATGCCCGGGCTGCGGGGTATCGAAGCGGCCCATGAAATTCATTCTCTGTACCCCGATATTCATGTGCTCATGCTGAGCATGCACAAGCGGGAGGAATTTCTCTCAATGGCATTGGAGGCCGGTGTCAAAGGCTACCTGCTTAAAGAGGACTCGGGGGATGAGCTGCTCCAGGCCATCGCCCAGATCCGAAAAGGTAAAACCTACCTGTCTAAAAAGTTGGCTATCGCATTTCCCTCGGCCATTATTTCCATCTGCAAGGGCAGTTATAAAGCCGTCCCAGACCCGCTCACTCCACGAGAGCGCCAGGTGCTGCAGATGATCGCAGAAGGGAATACGGACCGGCAGATCAGCGAACAGCTTTGCATCAGCGTTCGCACGGTCCATCGCCACCATGCCAACATCAGATCCAAATTAAACCTCAAGCGCACCGCCGACCTGGTGCGATACGCCATTTCCCAGGGATATATCACCAACCAGCCGTAAGTGCCCCGGTAAAATTAACTGCTTTTAATTAGGACCTCGGAAATAATTAAATCCACGATCTTACTTGTCTTTTTGCCCGTGTTCTGCGTTGCGTCGATGGCCACATACAACCAGTATGAAACCATCGACGCGCCTTGCCTGATCTTATACCACGTCCTTGATAGTGGATTGTAATCTGCAGGAATTGCGATGTTTTTAGACCCCTCGAAGGGCCCTAACCCGCCCGGCTCACTATTACAGTGGGTAAAATTACCTATAGGTCATTTGGAAATTGGGCAGTTTTACGAATTGTTTCTACCGCACCTGCTGCTTTATAAGATAGCTTAAAGAGTTCCCCCTCGCTCCGACGCTTTTTTCGCTTTCTGATGCTGCTTTGAAATGCCCCAACCGATAGAACAGGAGATCGCGCATGTCAACGAAGATCATACACGGATCGGAACCGTTGTCCGACACTCGCTTGCCCGCATCACCCGAAACCTTTCGCCCGTCGCTGGACGGTCACCCCGCGCAGTCCGCCGATGGGTTAACGCTTGATTCCGACGCCATCCGGATCCTGATCGTGGACGACGATCCGGGCATCTTGACACTGGTGTCAAGAATGGCAGGGTGTCTGGGCTATCACCCGACAACCGCAGAGGACGGGGTGGATGCCCTCTACTACCTGACCAAGGCGCAATATGACCTGGTTCTCACCGACTATGACATGCCCTTCATAGACGGCTACCAACTGGCGGGTCAGATTAAAGAAAAGCATTTCGGAACCAGGGTCATCATCATGACCGGCCACTGCGAACGGGATGCCACGGATATGCTGAACGGATCCGGTATTGTGGACGGACTGCTGCTGAAGCCCTTCAACCTGAAAACTATGAAAGAAAAAATCGAACTGGTAGGGCACCCGCGTTTTGTAAAATGGACTCATACAAATAGGAGGAACAGCCATGTTTGATTTGATGCCCCGTAGAAGACGATTCGGCAAGGAAGTGGTCAGCCTCAGAGATGAGATGGATAATCTGTTCAACCGGTTTTTCGACATGGATTTACCGGTCCCACGACGACTTTTCGGAGATGGGGAATGGGCGCCTCGTGTGGATGTGATTGAAGGGAAGGGCGAAATCACGGTCAAGGCGGAAATCCCGGGGTGTGAGGCCAAGGATATCGAAGTGAAGCTGGATGGCCGGACCCTGACAATCAGTGGCGAAAAAAAGCAGGAGAAGGAAGCGAAGGATGAAAATTTTCACCGTGTGGAAAGGACCTATGGCAGTTTCTGCCGCATGGTGGAACTGCCCGGGGAAGTAAACCCGGAAGAGATCGATGCAACCTACAAAAAAGGGGTGTTGAAACTGGTGTTTAAAAAGACCCGGGAAACCGAGGCAAAGAAGATAGAAATCAAAACCGGTTAGACCGTTTGTAAGTGTTGGCTAAGCAGCACCCCGGCTTTTACCTCCTTACGTGTTGGTCAAGAAGGCGATTGGCCGGTGAAATGATCAGGAGGTGCAGTATGAAGGAAATTAAAGATAACAAAGAAACCAAGTTCAATTTTAAGCAGGCGGGCCACCGTGAAAACCAACGGGAGAAAGATCGGCGCGAGGAGCTATGCGAAGGTTTCACCTATATCAGCACAGTGGGATGGATTTGCCGTCGCGAAAAAACCCGCCGAAAAGATTTAGAGTCGCCACAATAAATAATGGAAAATGAGGTGAAATCTGCAAGATATGTGAGGGAAAGGCAAGGAGTCCTGTAGCTCGCAAAAAACGGTCTATACTGAAATCGTTGACTTTTTCACATGGACCCGCCAACTTTTCATCCATGGTGAAAAAATGGAAGACACAACAGAGAAAAAAGTTATAAAGCGGTTTGTTCCGCGTAATCCCACTGAGGCAGTCATCACATGCCGGCCGTACACCAGCAGCGGGGAGGTCCTTGCATCGGATGGCGTCCTGCGCAATTTTTCGAGCGGAGGGTCCTATATCGAGACGTCCTCGAAATATGAGTCCGGAACCATTCTCATCGTTCGGATGGTCCGCTACCCGCCCATGCCGTCATCCACGGCCGACGAAGAGTGGCCGCGATCCATCTGCCTGGCGGAAGTTAAATGGCGGCAGGAACTGACTGACGAAAACGCCATCCGGTACGGCATGGGGCTGAGATATCTCGAGTAATTCCAGTTCGCATTCAAATGCTACCGTTGTTGGCAGCGCCGTCAGCTCCTCAGCATATGGCCACCTGAGCCCGTATCACCTCTTCCTTGCAGCCTCGATATTATCTTGCACCACTTATTTTCGGACAGGCCTTAAGCGTGGAGGCATTCATGAAAAGCCAGGTTGACAACCCCCGAATTCTGGTGGTGACCCCGGAAGTGACATTCGTGCCTCACGGCATGGGGCCGGCGTCACGGTCTATTTCCGCCCGGGCCGGCGGGCTCGGTGACATCTGTGCGGCCCAGATCCATGCGCTTTACGAGCATGGCGTCGATGTACACCTGGCCATGCCCAACTACCGCAATGTGTTCAAGGCCAATGCTCAGCGAATGTCTGGCATTGATATCCATAATCGTCCGCATGAACTACCCCACAACCGGATTCATCTGGCCCAGGACAGGTCCTTTTACTACCATCCAAAGTTGTTTCTGACCACGGACTGGGAGAATATCCGGATTGCCCTGGCATTTCAGCGAGAGGTGATCAACCGCATCATCCCGGAAGTTCAGCCGGACCTGATCCACTGCTACGACTGGATGACGGGGCTGATCCCGGCCATGGCCCGCCGAAACGGCATTTCCTGCCTTTTTACCCTGTACCGTCTGGATTCACCGAGGCTGCTCCTGTCAACTATCGAAGAGCGGGGCATAGACGCGGCATCATTCTGGCAGCATTGTTTCTATTCCCGAATGCCTGTCAATTACCCGGAAACGAGAAACACCAATCCCCTGGATCTGCTGACCAGCGGGGTGTTTGCCGCTCACTCGGCCAACACGCTGAGTCAGACCTTTCTAAACGCGTTGACCGATGAACGAAACTACCATGCCGCTGCTTTGCCGAAGGCCGAACTGCAAAACAAATTGCGGGCGGGAAATCTTTGTGCCGTGGCACCGGCTCCGGATCCATCCTTCAACCCGGCCACTGACCGGGCCCTGATGAGACCCTATGGACCGGACGCCCACTATGCCGGAAAACTGTTCAACAAACTCCATCTCCAGGAAACCCTGAACCTGCGCATGGATTCCACTGCACCGGTGTGTTTCTGGCCCACGCGACTGGACGGTTCCCGGCCCGGATGCCGGCTCATGGCCGACACCCTTCCAGTCATTCTGGACCGGTACCGCGAGCAGCGCCTTCAGGTCGTATTTATCGCCGATGGCGATTTTCAGGAGCACATGCGCGCGTTAATCGGCCGGCTTCATGCCACGGATCGGGTCGCCGTGTGTGATTTTGATTCCCGACGTTACCGGCTGGCATATGGTGGGGCAGATTTTGTACTCATGCCCATGCACCTTGACCCCTGCGCACTTCCCTGCAAGATCGGCCAGCGCTACGGGGCCCTGCCCATTGCCCACGACGCGGGCGCCATCCGCGATTGTGTCGAGCACCTGGAACCGGCTGCCAGCCACGGCACGGGATTCCTGTTTAAACACTTCGATGCCACCGGTTTTTTATGGGCGATTGATCAAGCCATGGCCTTCTACAGCCAACCCCGCGAGTTCCGGTCATCACAGGTGCAAAGAATCATGACAGACAGCCTGGTGCGGTTTGACCCCGGGGATACGGCGCGTCACACCATCGGTCTTTATGCGCGCGCCCTTGACCGCTCTCTGGTGCATCTGAAAACAGAGCCCGACCTGTCGACCCCATCTCAAATTGCGGCCTGATACATATAAATGTCTGAGGACAGAGGTCGGAGGACAGAGCCTATCACTCAGAGCCCAGAACTCAGAGCCCAGAACCCCGACTATCTGTGCCATTACCACGTGGTCATGTCCCTTTTTCAAGATTACATGGTCAGAAAAGATCGGCATGGTAGCCGATGTGGTCGGACACCAGTCGATGGCTTTCGGGCAACAGTCCCGCGTCGTTCACCGACAGGTACCGGGGGTCGAAGAAAATATGGTCGATGCGGATGTTGTACAGAACCATTGTTCCCACGGCGTCGGCTTCCCGGGCGCCGGTGACATCGACGGCGCTACAGGTGTCGACCATCCTGGTCCGGATGGGCGACAGGGCGGGGTCATCGGCCGGGCAGTTGAAATCTCCCGCAAGCACCAGGGGTGATTTGAGTGGTTGCTGAAATGGGGCCTTCAAACGATCCAGATCGCCTTGTTGAATGCCAGAGAGAGAATCTTGCGCGTCACCCGGCCCATGGTGAATCCTTCTACGGCAGTGGTTCCACGGCGGCCGACGACGATGGTTCCGAATCCACGGGTGTCGGCATCTCTGGCAATGGCACCCGCACGACTGGTGATCCTTCGTGAGTGCTCATCAAGCCAGTGTGCTTCGGTTCTAGTGGTGAAATACGTACATGTTACCGGATGGGGAACGGACAGGGGGCGGATGATGTGGCAGAGCAGGATTTCCTCAAGCGATTTGGAAAATAGTCGGCTGACTTTATCAAAGCCCTTGCGGATGCGTCGGGAACGATCGAATGCCACAAGAACCTTGTGGGGCTCTGGTTGGCTGCCGACGATGACCAACGGCACATGGGTAATGCTTTCCGCCAGTTTGGCCGCAATGCTGCCCATCATGAAATCGGGCAGGGTGTCGAAGCCTTTCGGACCGATGACGACCGCAGAACACCCCAGCTCGGATTCGTCGATGATATCGCGGGCGATGCCGATTTTTTTGGATCGGATGGTTGCATTAACCGCATCAGGTGGGAACCCTGCATCCGTTAACACCTTTCTGGCTTTGTCCATAAAATCTTGAATCTGAGTTCCGTACAGGCTGTTCCAGTTGCTGATCTCCGCCTCATACGTAGAGAACCCTTCAGCGCCGCCCAGATCAAATACGGCTTCCGGCGCTTCAGTCTTGACGTGAAACAGCTCGATATTGATTTGGTTCGGGGAAAGGATGCGGCTGATGTAGGTTATGGTATCCATACATTGGTTGGAACCATCGACGGCCACGAGAATGACAGGCAGTGTCGCCATGGTGCACCTCCTTGAGTACTGGTCTCCTCTGCTGTATTTTAAGCAAGGGCCATGCCATGAGGCAAAGCCGGTGTTGCTTCCGGCAACCGATAGTCCAACCTTGTGTAGCCGCACCGTGCATGGCTGCATGCCGCGGATTGCGGTCGGCATCAACGTCTCTTCCTGTCAGTTTCTTTTTCAGGTTGTAAAAGATGGCGATGACCGGTCACCGCCAAAATCGTCTACGGCAGGTGGCAGGTGCCGCCCGTCCGCAGATACCATTGCACAAAAGGGTTTGCGCAAAAAATAACTACGCAGAATTGGCGCTCAGATTTGGTTCAGGTTTGGCTGATCCGAGAGAGCAAAACCACAGGAATAGCGAGCTATTTTGAGGATTTTGTGAGTGAGGCATCGGCCAAAGATGAGATGAAGCGGAGATGCAAAAATGTGAAGTTATTTTTACGCGAGCCCAAAGGGGGTGGAGGCCCTTTCCCATGGTTTTGGAGAGCCCTGGATGGATCTTGGCAGAAACCACCAATGGGTTTCCAATGGCATGTTTCGTGCTGTGAAAAATCGAAGAAAAGGGAAAGGAGATGCGCCATGTACCAAAAAATACTTGTACCCCTGGACGGCTCTTTGCGGGCAGAGGCCATTTTACCGCATGTGGAGAGTCTGGCTCGGCGCCTTGGCTCCAGCGTCATCCTGCTGTATGTGGATGAGACGTCCGATTTAATGCTGGGACGCGATGAGGTGGTCGATGTGAACAAATATCTGGAAAAGCGCCGGAAACGGATAAAGACCACCCAAGCCTACCTTCAGGCCATCGTCGATAAATGGCGGTCCATAGACATTGCCGCACAGATACGAATCGGTCGGGGGGCCGTGGTGGCCTGCATTGTTGACACCGCAAAGCAAGAATCGGCGGATCTGGTGGCCATGACCAGCCACGGCCAGGGTGGGGTGGAGCGGGCTTTTTACGGCAGCGTGGCCGTGGGTGTGCTGAACCGCATCGATCGCCCGCTGCTATTGATCCGCTCGCGGTTTGAGAAGTAGACAGACAACGCAACTGTTTCGCCGCATACGTGAGTGGCTTCCGGCCGCGCTAAAATTCCTTGCTTTAAGGGTTCGCGCAAAAATAACTACGCAGAATTGGCGCTCAGATTTGGTTCAGGTTTGGCTGATCCGAGAGAGCAAAACCACAGGAATAGCGAGCTATTTTGAGGATTTTGCGAATGAGGTATCAGCCAAAGATGGGCTGAAGCTGAGATGCGAAAATGTGAAGTTATTTTTGCGCGAACCCTAAGGATTGTCGTTGCACCATGCCGAGAAGAACCGCCTGTGACACCCCAGACCACTGGGTTAACCCGGTAAGGGCCTCGGAAAAAATTAAATCCACAGAGATGGCGCTGGATTTTTGCTTGCCGGTTTTATATAAGATCAGGCAAGGCGTGTCGATGGTTTCATACTTGTTGTATGTGGCCATCGACGCAACGCAGAACACGGGCAAAAAGACAAGTAAGATCGTGGATTTAATTTTTTCCGAGGTCCTAAGACCTTTCCACAGGGCAGCTTATGGAGCAGCAGGGAACAATCGTCAGTATAAACGGCAGCATTGTAGACGTCCATTTCACCAAAACGCCGCCGGCGCTTCACACGATACTCACCGCCAAAAACAACGCGATCATCCTTGAAACCGCCACCCATGTCAGCGAGACTGTGGCGCGGGCCATTGCCCTGACCGCCACCTCCGGTCTGTACCGGGGTGAGACCATTGTCAGTACGGGCCGGCCGCTCATGATGCCGGTTGGGGAGAACCTGCTCGGCCGTATGCTCAATGTTTTCGGAGCCCCTGTGGACGGCAACGGTGATCTGCCCCCGGACATGGAATACCGGCCCATTTATGCGGAGCCGGTTCCGTTAGGCAACCGGACGGTGAAAAATGAAATTTTTGAGACCGGCATCAAAATCATCGACCTGCTGACTCCCCTGGAAAAAGGCGGCAAGGCCGGACTTTTCGGCGGAGCAGGTGTGGGCAAGACCGTGATCATCACCGAGATGATCAACAATATGGTGGGCCGTTATGAGGGTGTCAGCCTGTTCTGCGGCATCGGCGAACGGTGCCGGGAAGCTGAAGAGCTTTACCGTGAGATGTACGAAGCCGGGGTGCTCTACAAAACGGCCATGGTGTTCGGCCAGATGAATGAACCTTCCGGGGCGCGTTTCCGGGTGGGCCATGGAGCCCTCACCCTGGCCGAGTATTTCCGCGATACGAAGAAAAAAGACGTTTTGCTGCTGATTGACAACATCTTCCGCTACATACAGGCCGGCTCTGAAGTATCGGGACTCATGGGCCGCATTCCCTCCCATGTGGGCTACCAGCCTACTCTGGCCTCGGAGTTGGCGGAACTTGAGGAACGCATCTGTTCAACAACATCAGGCTCCATCACCTCGGTGCAGGCGGTATATGTGCCGGCCGATGATTTTACCGATCCGGCCGCTTCCCACACCTTTTCCCATCTCTCCGCCTCCATCGTCCTGTCGCGCAAACGGGCCAGCCAGGGATTTTACCCGGCGGTGGATCCCCTGGCTTCCAATTCCAGCATGCTGACCCCGGGCATTGTTTCGGATAACCATTACAGCACGGTGCGGGGTGTGCGTAAAGTTCTCTCCGAATACGAGGACCTGAAAGACATTATCGCCATGCTCGGCCTGGAAGAGCTGTCGGAACAGGACAGGAAAACCGTGGAAATCGCCCGCAGGCTGGAGCGCTTCATGACCCAGCCCTTTTTCACCACCAGGCAGTTCACCGGCCTTGAAGGGAAACTGGTCCCCCTTGCCAGGACCATCGAGGGCTGCCGGAAAATTCTACGTGGTGATTTTCTGGAAACCCCTGAGCAGGATCTTTACATGATCGGCTCCATTGACGAGGCGGGAAAACGTGGAAATTAGCATCTTTCTGCCAACATCAATCTACTGGAAAACGGATACGGCCGAAAAAATAATCGCCGAAGGCCGGGAAGGCTACTTCACCCTTCTGCCCAGACACATTGATTATGTGGCCATCCTGGTGCCGGGCATCCTCACCGTGGAAAATGTCGACGGCACGGTCTTTTACTTTGCCGTTGACCACGGCACCCTGGTCAAAAGAGGACCAAGCGTATCGATCTCCACCCGCAACGCCATACTGGGGAAAGAGATGGAAATCCTGGCCCAGGTCGTGGAAGGGGAATTCAAACAGATCAGTGAAATGGAGAAAAAATCCCGTTCAGCCCTGACAGGATTGGAATACGGCCTGCTCCGCCGCTTTGCCGAGCTGGGCAAACCATAAAAATCATGGAATAACCATGGCTCAATCACCGGACCCGAACAAAGAACACCTGTCGAAAATCATTGCCGATAAATGTGACCGGCGCCTCAAGGCCCAGCAGGAAAAAAGAAAATCCATTTTCTTCGGCCTGGGCATGATCGGCACAGTGGGCTGGATGATTGCCGTCCCCACGGTGATCGGCGTCATGCTGGGACGTTTTCTGGACAGACTCTATAAAAACGGGGTCTCATGGACCCTTACCCTTATTTTTGCAGGGTTGTGCGTCGGCTGTTTTATTGCCTGGCAATGGATGAACAAAGAGGGGAAATCATGATCCTCTGCATTGACCCCTTGTGAGGTGCGCTCGATGATTGCAGCTGTTTACCTCTTTTTATTCTGCGCAGGGATCCTGACCGGCCTTTTCTACTTTGGCGGCCTGTTGCTGACCATACAAAAGATTTCCAACGGGAAGCACTCCCCCATGTGGTTTCTGGCAAGCTTTCTTTTCAGGGCATCCGTTGTTGTCCTTGTTTTTTACCTGTTCATGGCCGGTGACTGGACACGGATTCTGGCCCAGGTTGCCGGTTTTATATGTGTTCGTCTTTTTTTAACAAACAGAATGAAAACGCAGAAAAACAGATGAAATACTCACCTGACCAATACATTTTTTTTGACTGGGGCTGGGGCAGAATAAACGCCACCCTTGTTTTCACCTGGCTCCTCATGCTGCTCCTTGTGGCCGGTTCATGGCTGGTGACGCGCAACCTCTCATCCGGGGAAAAAATCTCCCGCGGACAGAATCTCCTGGAGGTACTGGTCAGCGGCATGGCCAACCACATTGAAGAGATTACCCATCGCAAGCCCTACGTATTTCTTCCCTTTGTCGGTACCCTGTTTATCTTTATTCTTGTCTCCAATGTGCTCTCCGTCGTGCCGTTTTTCATGCCGCCCACAGGCTCTCTGTCAACAACTACAGCCTTTGCCCTCTGCGTTTTTGTGGCAGTGCCGGTTTTCGGGCTGTCCACCCGCAGTCTGCTCAGCTATCTGGGTCAGTATCTGAAACCGACTTTTTTCATGCTGCCCTTTAATATCCTCGGCGAACTGACCCGCACCTTTGCCCTGGCAGTAAGGCTGTACGGGAACATCATGAGCGGCACGGTCATCGGCTTTGTGCTGCTCATCGTCACCCCGCTCTTTTTCCCGGTCATCATGCAGGCCCTGGGCCTTCTGACCGGGGCCATACAGGCATATATCTTTGCGCTGCTCGCCATGGTCTACATTGCATCGGCACTGCAGAGAAAAGGGGAATAGATTTTTACTTTAAAAACGAGGTGAAAAAATGGATACCATCGGATTAATCGGCATGATGTCGACACTGGCAGCCGGACTGTGCATTGCCATCGGTGCGATCGGTTCGGCAATCGGCGAAGGCATGGCGGCGGCGGCAGCTCTGCGCTCCATCGCCCAGCAGCCTGACCAGACCGCCGCCCTGACCCGCACCCTTTTTGTCTCCATGGCCATGATTGAGTCAACAGCCATTTACGCATTTGTTGTTTCCATGATTTTAATTTTCGCCAATCCCTTCTGGGAATATGCGATCAGTAAAGCCGCCAACTGATGCAGATCGACTGGTTTACAACGGCAGCACAGATCGTCAATTTTCTTATTCTGGTCTGGCTGCTGAAAAAATTCCTCTATGCGCCGGTGCTGAACGCCATGGCGCGCAGGCAGCAGCGCATCGCCGACCAGCTTGAAAAGGCGAGGGAGAGAGAGAGCCTCGCCCTTCGGGAGAAAGCGCGCTACCTGGCCCTGCAGAAAGAGGTGGCGCTGCAGGCCCGCCAGGAGCTTGAAAAGGCAAGATTTGATGCCGACAGGCTCCGCAATGATCTTTACGCCGAAATAAAAGAGGAGATTGAGGCGGCCCGCAGCCAATGGAAAGATACCCTGGCCCGGGAACAGGAGAACTTTATCGAACAGACCTCACGGCTCGTCACCAAACAGTTTGCGCAGCTTGCCGCAGCATCGTTCAAGGCGCTTGCAGATAAAAATCTTGAAGAAACGATCATTGACACCTTCTGGCAGAAAATCAGGACAGGCGCCCCGCAGTCCCTTGCTGCCGTGCGAACCCGGGTCGGCATGGGCGAAGCGGTCACCATCACCACCGCTTTCCCGCTTTCCGCTTCCCTGCAAGAGCGGCTTGCCGGCCATTGCCGCACTGTTTTTGACGCAGAGGCAAATATTTTCTTTGAATGTGATGAATCACTGCTTGCCGGGATTACGCTCGAGGCGGGAGGAAAAAAAATCAGCTGGGACATCCTCCATTATCTGAAAGATTTTACAGCGGTATTGTCCCGCAACCTGGAAAAGGAAATAACCGGATAAGGTGCTGAGACACCATGCTGACAGACACGCTTGATAAAAACAGAAAAGCCTTTGATCAGGCGCTGGACGCTTTCCAACCTTCAATGAAGGCTGAAGATGTCGGCCGCATCATCGAGGTGAACGGCCCCATCATGCAGGCAACCGGCCTTGCCGGAGCCTTTGCCGATGAACTTGTCCAGTGCGAAGACGGCACCCTCGGGATTGTGGCCAGTCTGGTGCCGGACAGGGTGGGCATTATTCTTCTGGGCAGGGAGGAAACACTGCGGGCCGGCATGGAGGTCCGCCGCCTGGAGAGACAGGTGGATATGCCGGTGGGCAGTGAACTGCTGGGACGAGTCATTGACGCAACCGGCAGGCCCCTTGATTCCAGGGGCCCCCTGCAGGAACTTGAAAGACGGCCTGTGGAAAACGCCGCCCCTGCCATCATGGAGCGCGCCCCGGTCGCCGAACCGCTGCAGACCGGCATCAAGGTCATTGATGCCCTGATTCCCATCGGCAAGGGACAGCGTGAGTTGATCCTGGGTGACAGGCAGACCGGCAAAACAGCAATTGCAGTGGACACGATCGTCAACCAGAAGGGAAAGGATGTGATCTGCATCTATGCCGCCATCGGCCAGCGGGATTCCGCCGTGGCCAAAGTGCTGCAGGCCCTTTCCGAACAGGATGCCATGTCCTACTCCACGATTATTGTGGCCGGCGGCAAGGAGGCCCCGGGCCTGCAGTTCATCACCCCCTATGCGGCATGCACTGTCGGCGAGTACTTCATGCGGCAGGGGAAAGATGTGCTTGTCATCTATGACGACCTTACCCGCCATGCCCGGGTATACCGGGAAATCTCGCTGCTGCTCGAACGCCCTCCGGGCAGGGAGGCCTTTCCCGGCGACATCTTCTATGTGCACTCCCGCCTGCTTGAACGCTCCACCCATATGCGGCCGGAACACGGCGGCGGATCGCTCACCGCCCTGCCCATTACGGAAACAGAGGCCCAGAATCTCTCCGCCTACATACCGACAAACCTCATCTCCATAACAGACGGACAGATCTACCTCTCGCCGGACTTTTTCGCCAAGGGGGTGCTGCCGGCCGTGGATGTGGGAAAATCCGTCTCCCGGGTCGGCGGCAAGGCCCAGCGCCCTGCCTATCACGCCCTGACAGGCAAATTGCGCCTTTCCTATTCCCAGTTTGAGGAGCTTGAAACCTTTGCCCGTTTTGCCGCCCGCCTTGACGATAAGACAAAAGCCGACCTGGAACGGGGCAGGAGGGTGCGGGAAGTTCTCCGCCAGAATAGATTGTCGCCGTTGCATGATTATGAACAGGTCGCCGTCATGCTGGCCCTGACCGACGGTATCCTGGATAACATTGCCCTGCACAGGATCAATGAAGCACAGGAGCTGATATGTGCCTCTGTAAACGACAGTCTGCCGCACATCTGCCGCAATATATCACAGGGGAAAAAACTTGCTGACCAGGAAAAAGACGAGTTGCTTGAATTCTGCCGAAAGCGCGTGGAAGGGCTGAGGGGACAGGACAATGGAAACACTCCAGACTCTCCAGAAACGGATTGATACCACAGGAAAGATGCAGTCCATCGTAAAAAGTATGAAAACGCTTTCTGCGGTAAACATCCGCCAGTATGAACGGGCCGCCGTTTCCCTGGAAAAATACCAGCGGACGATCACCCTTGGCCTGCAGGTGGCCCTCGGACAGTATAGCCTGCCCGCCCGGGGGACGGCCCCTTTTACAGCCGGACGGTCAGTGGTCGCCTTTGGTTCCGATCAGGGCCTGTGCGGACGTTTCAATGAAAAACTAGCCCAATTTATAATCCAGTCGGTCAGGGAGTGGGACCGGAAGGAGAAAATTCATTTTCTGGTTATCGGGGCCCGGCTGGCAGTCAGGCTAGAGGCATCGGGCTTTCCGGCAGAGGAACAGTTCTGGGTCCCGGGGTCGGTCGGAGGAATTAACTTCAATGTGTATCAGGTGTTGCAGACCCTGGAGAAATGGCGGACAGAGCATCACATCAGCCATATCGATATCTTTTTTAACGGGCATGCGGCAGGCACTGCCGGAACACCTTGCCGTCAGTCCCTGGCCCCCATTGTCGACAGCCTGCTTGGAGATATGGTGTCACAACCATGGGCCGGTCCCTCACTTCCCCAGTTTTCCATCCCGGTGGAGGAGCTGTTTTCCGGCCTGATCCGCCAGTATCTCTTTGTCACCCTTTTCCGGGCCCAGGCCGAATCCCTGGCCAGCGAGCAGGCCAGCAGGCTCAGGTCCCTGCAGAATGCCGAAAAAAACATCGATGAACGCCTGGGGGAACTTCGCGGTCTTTTCAGTGCCCAGCGGCAGGCCACCATCACCGCAGAACTGCTCGACATTGTCACCGGTTTCCGAACCTCGGGCCGCCGCAAAAAAGACGAGTTGATTATGATTATGGATCGTTAGAATGGAATGTTGGAACACTGGAAGAACTGAATATTAAAATGATCACTATTGTCTCTCCACAGTTTACACCCACCGTTTTGAGTCTACGATTTATTTTCTAAAATCACCTTAAACTCAACTAAATCAATGGATTTTGGTGACTGCGCTTTGCCGGCATCCATGGTATGATTCTTGCCAATTTAGGAAGAGACTTTTCGAACATAACCTGAATACTGGTTGTAAGTAGTGGTACGGAATCACCCAAAGCTAACATAAAGGAGGTAAAAACCATGTTAAAAATTAATAAGATTCTGTTTCCTGTCGATTTTACGGACAATTCCTTAAAGATTCTTCCTTATATGACATCCGTTTCCGAAACATACAAAAGTATGATTTGCCTGTTTCATGTGGCGCCTGATCTTCGACACTGGGGCGTAAAGTATCTTGGTCCTTATCCCCCGTTAGAAGAGGCTCAAAAGGAACTCCTTGAAAACGCTGAAAAGACCATGGATAAAGTTTGTGAAGATCATCTTAAAAGTTATCCTGACCTTCAAAGAAAAATAGTTTACGGAGATCCGCCTACTGAAATTCTAAAGGCCATTGAATCTGAAGATATTGACCTGGTGATTATGGGGACCCACGGTCGTAAGGGTTCAAAAAGACTGATTGGAAAATTAATAAGATTCTATTTCCTATCGATTTTACCGAAAACCAATCAAAAATTCTTCCGTATGTTTTATGGGCATCGGAGAATTTCAAAAGTTCGATTTGTCTGATTCATGTGGTAGATGACACTTTTGAGTTTGCCCAAACCTATTCCCTGGCTTGGGATCAAAAGAAAATTAAAAAAGATGCTGAAAACACCATGAACAAAATTTGTGAAAAAGAGTTACAAGGATGTCCCAGCTTCCAGAGAAGAATCGCTTTCGGAGATCCGGCCACAACAATTTTACAAACCATTGAATCTGAAGATATTGACCTGGTGATTATGGGGACACACGGCAGAAAGGGATTGGAACACACGCTTTTCGGGAGCGTCGCCGGAAATGTAGTAAAAAGATCGACGGTTCCCGTGTTGACTATCAATCCGTACACGCTCAAATGAGTGTGTATTTTTAGCAAATGTAGCTCTCTGCAAAACTGGACGCAGAGGTTTTCTGTCGTCTGGGGTCGGGCCAAGTCATCATTCAGTTGGCATTACCGCGACCTTTAACGGGGCGGTGTGATGCCGAAACGGATCATTTTTCGGCGGAGGGTATTTTTATCAATGCCCAGTTCCTTGGCCGTTTTTACTTTTTTCCCCTGATTTCGTTCGAGGGCTTGTTGAATGGCGCGCTTTTCGATTTCCTTTAGGGTCAACCCCGGCAAAATCGGATTGGTGGCCGTTGCCGGAAGGATTTGATCCGGAAGACAGGCCAGGCTGATGAAATCCTCCAGACAGAGAACAAAGGCATGTTCGATGGCATTTTCTATCTCGCGGACATTCCCGGGCCAGTCATAAAGCATCAGCGCGGCCATAGCTTCTTGGGAAATCCCGATGATGTTCTTTCCTGTCAGATGGTTAAAGCGCTCTATGAAATGGTTCACCAATAAGGGGATATCCTCTTTTCGATCCTTGATTGCCGGCAAGGAAAGCTTGACAACGTTGATCCGATAATACAAATCCTCCCGGAATTTTCCTTCTTTGACCCGTTTTTCAAGGTTATGATGGGTTGCGGTAATGATCCGGGCATTGGTGTGGATGGACGTTGTTGCCCCCAGTGGCTCGTACTCCCTGTTTTCAAGAACCCGCAACAGCCGCACCTGTACGACAGGCGATATGTCTCCGATCTCATCCAGCAAAAGGGTGCCATTCTGGGCCTGGGCAAAGCGGCCGGGTTTATCTGTTTTTGCATCGGTGAAGGCACCGGCCTTGTAGCCGAAAAGCTCGGATTCCACCAGCGTATCCGGCAGCGCCCCGCAATTGACAGCCACAAAAGGTCCCTCGTTATTAAAGCTATTGTTGTGGATCGCCCGGGCAATAAGCTCTTTTCCGGTACCACTGGCCCCTTCGATAAATACCGTACTTTGACTCCGGGAAATTTGGGGCAGGGTCGCAAAAATCCGATTCATGATGGGACTCTTGCTCACGATATCCTCATAGGAGTGCTGCTTTAACAGGGCTTTTCTCAGCTTGCTGAGATCGGTCAAATCTCTGAAGGTGACAACCCCACCGACGATTTTTTTTCGGGAATCTTTTAATAGGGTGGTTGTGACACTGACAGGAATCCGTTTTTTGTCGGCCCGAATAAAATAAATCGGCTTGTTGACGATGGGTCTGTTGGTATCCATGGTCTCACGGACAATACAATTACTTTCACACACATTACTGCGAAATACTTCCAGGCATGATCGTCCTATGGCTTCTTTTCTGGGAATTCCGGTAATTTTTTCCGCCGCTCGATTAAAATAAGTGACCCGCCAGTCCAGATTGACTGTATAGACGCCATCGGTGATGCTGTCCAATATGGTCTGGTACTGTTTCTCAGACCGTGTTTCAGAAGGTGTCATCCTTTTAGAGGCTCCTGTTTACGAACGGTGGTGATGGAAAGGCGCGAACTAAATTGCGCCTGGCGTTGAATATTTTTTTGGTTCATTTTGTTCCATTGACCATGGGGGAGAAGGGTACAATATGTTCCCTGTCTCTATATTCCCTTGTTGGTTTAGAATCAAGTTATTAATGAAATTACTTTTAATTACAGCCAGATAATATGCCTTACCGTTGCAAACGAACTGTGGGCATAAATTTTGCGAGTCAATTTAAAAAGGGTACGGTGAATCGCAGAGTTCCCGGTATCGAAATCGGTTATCCTTTTTTTGACCTTTTACTCTGTCTGTTCGCCCATATGAGCAAGTGGAAACCCTCGAGGGTGAGAATTTCAAGGGAGCCTGGTTTTGATTACGTGGGTGACAACACCGGCAAATTGACCTGTCTGGACGCACCAGATATTCAATTAACTACGGCAGATGTGTTTTTCACAGACAGTAAAGTGCATAAAAACAGCGATCTTCTGGCAGAAATAATCGATCCGCTACGGGATAAAAACGCAGAAGTAATTTTAGACCGTTCGTTTGCGTGTGGACATTTTCACTGTGAAGACCGCGATTCTCCTCGTTTAACCCCGCTGAATCCCAGGTGGTGGACATTGGCCGAGGCCAATTACGCATCCCATCTTTGTTCCGCCTGCGGATGCAGCTAGCGGACAAATTACCACTATGGTCATTGGGGAAACGCTGCCGCTATCGAACAGGGTATCCGGAAATGGTCCGAATCGCTATCCCCATATACAACAATCGTGTTTCTCCGGTTTTGGATTCATGTACCCGGCTGTTGATCATCGATGTCGAACGCAACACCGAAGTTGGAAGACGCGAGCTTTTTTTAGAAAATTTTCCGCTTCACGAGCGATTCGACCAGATGAAAAAGGCGGCCATTGATGTCGTCATCTGTTGCGCGATCAGCGATGTGCTGGATGGCATGCTGCAGGCCACCGATATTCAATTGCTCTGCGGCATCGTCGGAGATGTGGATCAGGTGTTGGAAGCTTTTTTTTGCAACAAGCTCGATGATTCATACTTCAGGATGCCCGGATATATAGAAAAGAGATAGTGCGTTATTGGTACGGACAAATGATCGTACCGCCAATTATTCGGGCTAATAAGGAGGTGTCTTATGTATGCACTTATTTACGACGAACACCAACTTGACAGGCCTCAAAAAAAGGTGATTTCTATTCATGACAATAGGGAAGGGGCCGACATCGCCCTGGAAAAGCGCAAAGAGGAACTTGGGAGAAAAGTGTGGGAGTGTAATACACGAATTGTGTGGGTTGAACGCGAACTTGCCGCTGGAGATTTTGTGGGCCCCGGAGAGTATGACACTTGG
>JABZFO010000039.1 GCA_014237405.1 Desulfosarcina sp.
ATGCATGGTTTTTTTAAACAGGCACTGACGGTCGATGTGAGCAACCGATCCTGCCAGACGGAGATGTTGACCGACGCGTTTCTGCGCGCCGGTCTGGGGGGCAAAGGACTGGGAACCCAGTTGCTGCTGGAGCGCAATCCCGCAGGCGTAGACCCCTTTTCTCCTGACAACCACCTGGTGTTGGCCCTTGGACCAGCCTCGGACAGCCCCATCCACGGGTCGTGCCGTCATGGCATGTATGCCAAATCTCCTCTGACCGGCCTGTACAGCGAATCCTATGCCGGCGGCAGTGCGGCCATCGCCATGAGCCGGGCCGGTTTCGATGCCTTTATCATCAAGGGGGCGTCGGATCGCCCGCTGTGGCTGGAGATCACGGACCAGGGCGTCTTTTTCCATGAGGCGGACGACCTGTGGGGGCTGGACACCTTCGAGACCGAGGCTGCCGTTCGCAAGAAGGTGGCCGTGAAGTCGCCGGGCATTCTGGTGATCGGCCCGGCAGGCGAAAACTGTGTCCGCTTTGCCATTGTCAAAAATGACGGATGGCGGGTATGCGGCCGAACGGGGATGGGGGCGGTATTGGGATCCAAAAAGATAAAGGCCGTCGTTTTTCACGGCAGTCAGAAGCGCCCCTTTGCCGATCTAAAAGGCCTTAAAGCCTATGCCAAGGAAAAATTAAAGCTTTACAAGGACCACCCCATCACCCAGGCCTACCGCAATAACGGCACGCCCATGATGGTGGATATCCTCAACAAGGCCGGGGGATTTCCCACCCGCTACTGGTCACGGGGATCGCTGCCGCAATTCGAAAAAGTGAACGCCCAAAGCTTAAGAGATCGCTGTCAGGCACGACCTAAAGCGTGCCGGACCTGTTTTCTGGCTTGCGGTAATTCGGTTCGGGTCCAGCACGGCCGCCACCAGGGATTGAAATTGGAAGGGCCGGAGTATGAAACCATATACGCCTTCGGTGGGCTGTGCATGGTCGATCAGATCGAGGAGATCATCTACCTGAATGATCTGTGCGACCGGATGGGTCTGGATACCATGAGTTCGGGAAACCTGGCCGCCTTTGCCATTGAAGCCAAACGAAGGGGAAAAATCGATCTGGAGATCGACTACAACCAGCCCGAGCAGATCGCCGCGCTGCTGAAGAAAATCGTTTTTCGGCAGGATGTGGGCGGACTGCTGGCCGAAGGGATCCGGCCGGCCAGCGAGGAACTGGGGCTGGAAGATATGGCGGTTCACGTCAAGGGGCTGGAGCCTTCCGGCTACGATCCCCGGGCACTCAAAGGCATGGGCCTGGCCTACGCCGTGGCCGATCGGGGCGCCTGCCACCTGCGGACCACCTTTTACAAGCCTGAATTGAGCGGCCTCATCGATCCGGACCAGATTGAAGATAAGGCCGCCATGTTCATCGACTTTGAGGACCGCTGCACGCTTTTCGATACCCTGATCGTTTGCCGCTTCTACCGTGATTTGTACCCATGGGAAGAGATCCGCAACATGATCGCCCTCACCACTGGTGAAACCATGGAGAAGGCGGATCTTCAAACGCTGGCGGCCCGTGTCACGAACAGTGCACGCCGGTTCAATTTGAGAGAAGGGTTGCGTGCAAAAGATGACTGGCTGCCCAAACGTCTGTTGAGCGAGGCCCTGCCTGACGGGCGCCGGATCAAGTCCGAAGATCTGAGGCAGCTGGTTGATGACTACTACCGCCTGAGAGGGTGGCTCGATACCGGTCAGCTTCCGGATTCGACCACTTAAGGGAACACACACCCATGAATGTAAATAACGACAAGCTGATGTCCCTGTCTGACGCCATTTCACAATTCGTCCCCGATGGCGCCCATATCTCCATCGGCGGGTTTACCATCAACCGAAATCCCATGGCTGCGGTTTATGAAATTATCCGCCAGAAAAAGCGCAACCTGCATCTCTATGCCCATTCAAACGGCCAGGGGGTCGATGAACTGATCGGCGCCGGCTGCGTGGACAAGATCGAGATCGCCTATGCCGGCAGCGGGCGGTTTGCATCCACCTGCGTCCGTTTCCGCAAGGCGGCCGAATCCGGGCAGCTTCTGGTCGAAGATTACACCAACTACCAGATGACACTGCGCTTCATGGCCGGTGCCATGGGCGTCCCGTTTCTGCCCACCCGTTCTTCGCTGGGGTCGGACATTGCCAACCTATGGGGGCTCTCGGAAAAGGCGCGTCAGGAGGACCCACGCATCCCCAACCAGAAACTGGTGATTATGGACAACCCCTTTGACGGGTGGGGCCGGGCGGATCGGGTGGTTCTTGTGCCGGCCATCAACCCGGACGTCACCATTATTCATGTTCAAAGCGCCGACCGCCAGGGAACTGCCAGGATCAACGGGTTGCCCTTTGCCGATGTGGAACAGGCCAAGGCCGCCAGGCACCTCATCGTTACCTGCGAATCAGTGGTCGAAGACGGCCAATTGCGCCAGGCACCGGATCAGAATCAGATCCCTTTCTTCTGTGTGGATGCCGTAGTGCATGCACCCATGGGGGCCTATCCCACCGCCTGTTATCAGCACTATGACTATGACCCGACCCGTTGATGGCGCGAATTGGTCCCCGTCAGCTGGAAAAAATTAAGGCCGATCCCCGTACCGGATATGCGGTGGGGCTGGATCGCCGCTGAAGTGTTCATCCAGAATCGGCATCTTTCGGCCCAGGCCTTTGTTCTCGCTTCTGGGAAATCCTCAACGGTGCGCTGCACCACCTGCGGTTTCCAAGTCGTTGCGGCCTCGGCCTGAACCAAAATCTACCAATTCTGGATTGACACGGTTATAGGATGGTGAAAAGGCGACGAAGGTCGAACATCCAACGTCCAACGTCGAATTTTGAATAAGGTATGCTAACAATTTAAAAACGGGTCGAGCGAAGCGAGTTCATCATTCGATGTTGGATGTTCAAAAAAATGTTTCACGTTACCACAATGAGTATTAATAATCGCGTTACAGCAATAAAATTATGATCTTGAAAATTTGAGATTTGGTGCTTGCAATTTGTTGTTTGCGGCGTACGCCTTTCCAACAGCACCGGTTTATCCGGGTTAGGGCCGCTCAGGCATGGCCTGAGTTTTAACTTCAAATACCATCCCAAGATCGATAATCGATGGAGAAAAGAAATTCCATGTCAACTGAACGAGACTATACCAGCAGAGAGATGATGGCCATTGCCGCCGCCAGGGAAATACAGGACGGTGATATCGTATTTTGCGGCACGGGTATCTCCATGCTGGCCGCCATGGCTGCCAAGCATATCAGCGCCCCCAGCAGCGTCATTTTCTTTGAAACCGGCGCCATTGATTCCCAGTTGGAAGAAGTGCCCCTGGCCGTGGGCGATTCCCGGGTGATGTTCGCCACCTCCGTCAACGGCGGCCTGGCGGACGCCTTTGCCACCATGCAGAACCGCTTTACCGGCCGGCAGGTGGTGGGGGCAGCGGCGGTGCCTGTGACGTGGCATCATTTGTCAGCCGGACCATCATCTTCATGCAGCACGCCAAGCGCAAGTTCGTCCCCAAACTGGACTATCTGACCAGCCCGGGGTGGCTCGACGGGCCTGACGGCCGTAAAAACGCCGGCCTGCCGGAAGGGGGCCCTGCCTGCGTGATCACCAATATGGCCATTATGGGATTTGATCCGGATAGCAAACAGATGGTTCTGAAAGGCTGCTTTGAGGGCGTGAGTCAAAAAGACGTCCTTGAGAACATGGGCTTTGCCGTGGACACCTCCCGGGCGACTCAGATCACGCCGCCGTCGGCGGAAGAACTGGCCATTTTGCGAGAAAAATGCGATCCTCAGCGATTGATCCTGGGAAAATGATCATCTTGTCAATCCGCTGCCATCACGTGTTAAAAATTGAAAGATACCTGACAAGATTGTAATGTAAGATTAACTTGGTCTGAAACCTCAGAAGGATGGTATCAGTACTTTTAGCTGACTGGTAATGATTTCAATCAATCACAATTACATGATTAAAGACTTATTAGCGTAGTCTTCAGTTTTGCATTATTTTTTCGACCACAAGATATGGTATTTTTCCGTAATCCCTTGGTTTTCATATCTCATAATACCAAGGATCTTCTTTGGGTTTGATTTTTTTTAACAGACGACCGTCTATTGCAATTAATCCCATAAATATCAATCCCATCCCAACAAAAGCATTCCACCCCAATTGTTCTCCCAGCACCATGACCCCAAGTAGTATCGCACTGAGAGGAATTAAGAATGTCACCAGCAAGAGATTAGTAGCACCTGCTGTGGCTAAGACCTTAAAATATATTATGTAAGCCAATGATGTGCTAATTGCAGCAAGTCCAAAGATTGCCATCAATGATGTAGAGCTTGGTGACAAGTTCCATGGTTGCTCAACAAATAATGCTAAAGGCGTCATCATTATTGTGGAACCACACAGCATACCAGTAGCCACAATCAGTGGGCTTATACCCTTGAACCGACGACCATATATAGCAGCGAACGCATATGAAAGGGTCGCCCCCAAGACCGCAATTTTTCCTATCACTTCGATTCCGAACCCCCGCAGCGATTCTATCCCAATCAATACTGCAACGCCCATCCAGCCAATTACTACGCCTGAAATCCGATTCGTTGTGAGTCGTTCTTCTTTGGTTAAAAAATGGGCAAGGACAACACTAAAAATGGGTGTCGTGGCATTTAAAATACTGGCAAGACCACTTTCAATGTGTGTTTGCCCCCATACAATTAAACTAAACGGGATCAAATTATTCAATGCACCCATGATTATTAATGCCCCCCATAAGCCTGGGGATGATGGCATTTTATCCCCTTTTAAATAAACAATTACCAAGAGGATAATGGATGCAAGGGCTACCCGGCATAATACAATAGTTAATGGCGGCATTTCTTTTACCGCCACTCCTACAAAGAAAAAAGAACCTCCCCATAAAATAGATAAAATAACGATCAGACTCCATTCTTTTATCCCCATAACCCTATTAACCATTTCAGTTTTTTGTATAGTGGCCTCGACCTTCATAATTTCTCCTTATGAATAGTTATAGATCTCAATTAAAGTTAGCGTTTCTTTTGTGCTAAATAGATAATCATAAATAGGAAGTAGTTGCGACCCGAATATTGCTAAATTTAAAAGCAATATTCGGGTGGAAATCTTTGTTTTTTTTCATTAAAATAATGTAAGATTGCAAATACAAGGAGGGGAAAATGGATAATATTGATTATTCTCAGCGGTCAGATGATTATAAGCGGATTGAAAAAGCGATTCAATTCATCGAGGCAAATTTCAAATCCCAACCGACCCTCGATCAAATTGCGGAAAGCGTCTTTTTGAGTAAATTTCATTTTGATAGACTGTTCAAACGCTGGGCCGGGATAAGCCCAATTCAATTCATGCAATTTATGACTCTCGATTATTCAAAACAGAAACTGGCCGAATCAAGAAGTTTACTTGATACATCATTAGATGCTGGTCTTTCCGGTTCCGGCCGATTGCATGATTTGTTTGTCACTTTCGAAGCAATGACACCGGGAGATTTTAAAAAACAAGGGGCAGGATTGGAAATATCTCATAGCTTCACCGACTCTCCATTCGGTGACTGTCTGATTGCCACCACCGATCGAGGTATTTGTCATCTCGGATTCGTAAAAGGGGACAGCCGATCCGATGCGTTGGATAAGCTTCATGCAGCATGGCCGGGAGCTGTTTTCAAGGAAAATCCTAAGCCCGTTAGCACGATCGTGAAAAGAATATTTGAAAAAGACCCAACAAAGAATATGCGTCCCTTCAATCTGCATCTTAAAGGCACGAACTTTCAAATCAATGTATGGAAAGCGTTATTGAGCATACCTGAAGGGTGGGTTGTAAGTTACCAGGATATTGCCGCCTATATCCGACGGCCGAAGGCATTCCGAGCTGTTGCAAACGCCATAGCTATCAACCCAGTCGCTTTTTTGATCCCCTGTCATCGTGTAATTGCAAAGTCGGGAAAAATTCATCAATATCGTTGGGGTGCTGCAAGGAAAAAGGCTATAATTGGATGGGAAGCAGCAAGATCGGCTTAATATCCAACACCATATATTGGGGTCCTGCTATCAAGAAAATGTTGAAGATTACTGGCATAAATCATTGATCCGAGGGTGGGTACAGCTCCAACGATCATGTAGATTTTAATCCTTTTAGAATTGTTGTGATATCATACTGTCAAGCGATGTTTTGATTCGTTTTCCTGTACACATCATGTTAAGTCTCTAAGAAATACTTGCGCTATAATTTGATTCCTGCACCGGCTGCAGGCAGGGTTTCACAGGGCCAGTGGATAGCCCTTGTCGATCAAATGCCGGACGATCCGAAACAGCTGCTTGACGGTCTTTGGATCGGCATCCGGCCCCGGATGCCTGACCTTGGCAGTGGTGAACACCCCCAGCCGTTTCAGCACGTGCTTGCGAAGCGACACGCCGATGCCAGGTTGGAACTCCCAGCGGATCAAGGGCAGGAAATCGTAGAACAGCCCGGCGGCCTGCTCCCATTGCTGATCATGGCACAGGTCGAAAAGTTGAACCAGCAGCTCGGCATAAACAAATCCAGTCATTACACCCACGGCGCCCCGTTCCAACTCCTCGAAGGCATACATTCCGCCGAGTGCCCCGAATACGTTCAGTCCCGGCCCTGCCGATTCGGCCAGGGCTTGCATTTTGGCGCCGGTAGGCGGATCCTCGAGTTTGATGTGGTTGATGTTGGGGGCGGTCTCGAACATCTTACCGATCAATTCCACCGACATGGTGATGCCGGTTACCGCCGGATAGTCGTGTATGACGCAGGGGATCTGTGCCGCCTTGGCCACCTGCTGATAATAGCCCAGCAGCGCTGTATCTTTCTGAATATTATGAGGGCCGAGCAGGATGGCGTCGGCACCCAGATTGCGGGCCGAGCGGACCATTTTCACCGCTGGATCCGTGGCCGGTGCCCGCACCCCGACGATGAGATGCATCCCTTCGGGAAGTCGTGCGCGATATGCCGAGATCACTTCGGCACGCTCCTGCTCCGTCAGCTTGTGCCCTTCACCCAGTGCACCCATGATTGCCAGACCGCGAACCTTCTTGTCGGCCATGAAATTGATTAGGCGTTCGATACTTGCTAAATCGAGGCTGCTGTCAGCCAAAAACGGGGTCGGAACGATGGGATAAATGCCTTCCAGAATCATTGCTTTTCTCCTTGAAAAGAATAGCCGGACTCGTGAGTCTGTGATCAGTCCCCAGATGTTTTCAAATCGACGACTGAATTTTTAAGGGGCGCAAAACCCAATATACAGCATTTCACCGTATCTCCGTGGCGGAGATGAGCGGCTCCCGGCGTTCCGGTCGATATGATGTCGCCCGGCAGCAGCGTCATTACCTGCGAATAATAGGCGATGAGCACGTCGGGGGTGAAGGTCATGTGGTCGACGGTGTTCTCGGTATGAACGGCGCCGTTGATGACCGTGGAGACCTTGAGGCGGTAGACATCACCGGCCTCATCCTGAAACGGTTATTTTGCTCGATGTCTGCGTTATGCTTAAAATTTTATCCTTGGAATATCAACTATATGCACCCCAAGGGCACTTCCTGCGGGGCGCCTGTGGTAAAATTTATCACAGGCCTTGATCTCGACCAAGATCCCTCGCTTATAGACAGGCACTGTATAGAAAAGGTTTTTCAAGGGTCTACCAAAGCAAGCCTACAATGCCAGGGGTAACGATTCAAGCGTGGATTCAGCCGATCACAGTTTTTCGATTTGGCAATCCTCCTCCAGAACGCTTTACATCTGCTGCCGAACTTGCAAAACCGGCCAACCTGTCTGATACATAAACTGAGCGTTTCAAATTTTTCCAAATGAAACAAAACTTTATTTTTATACAAGTCCTTCGATTCCTGGACGGAAAATTTGAAACCCTTCGTGATTGTCGATCTTACCGTATTTACGGCGTCAAATGCGGCTTCGCATAGCCTACTATAGCCCATCCCCATCTTCCTTGTAGCTACGGCAAGCTCGACAATCGCTCAACTTAGGTGATATTGTCATTAGCAGAATTTGGCGGAGTGCCCCCTTTATCAACGAAACAGGAAAGATGCTTGAGATATCCAACCAATTGTCCATACCGGACGATGAGATAGAAATCAGCGCCATTCGCGCCCAGGGGGCCGGTGGTCAGAATGTGAACAAGGTGTCTTCGGCGGTGCATCTGCGGTTCGACGTCCGGGCTTCGTCGCTGCCGGAGCCGTGTAAAGCCAAGGTGTTGCGCTGCCGGGACCGGCGCATCACCAAAAGCGGTGTCATCGTAATCAAAGCCCAGGAATATCGCACCCTGGAGAAGAACCGGGAAGCGGCGCGCATGCGTCTGGTACACCTGATCCGCGGCGCCTTGGTGCCGATCAGGAAACGTAAAGCCACCCGTCCCACCCGTGGCTCCGTGCAGCGACGTATGGACTACAAAACCCGGCGGGGAAGGCTAAAGTCGTTGCGGCGCAAAGTGACACGATGACCCATCCATAAACGGCATCTTTCGGCCCAGGCCTGTGTTCTCTCTCTGCTGAAATCCTCGACGTAGCGCTGTTACGCCTGCGGTTTCAACATCGTTGCGGCCTTGGCCTGAACCAAAATCTACCATTTATGGAATGGCTATTAACTGATTTTGCATAAAACATAGCAACGAGTGTTTATGAAAAGGGCCTATATGGCACGATTCGAAAACAGGAACACTCGGCTGGTTTACTCCATCGAGCATGGCCGAACCTGCCCGAAATGCAAAAAGAATTTGGACCGTTGCAGCTGCCGGAAAATGACGGTACGACCGGCTGGGGACGGCATCATCAGGGTCGGACGGGCCACCAAAGGCCGTAAGGGCAAAGGGGTGACCGTGATCATCGGACTTCCCATGAGTGACGGTCAGCTGAAGCAGCTGGCCAAAACGCTCAAGCAGAAATGCGGCAGCGGTGGTACGGTTAAAGCCGGCACCATCGAAATCCAGGGCGATCACCGGGACTTATTGGTGACTGAACTGAAAGGCATGGGGTATACGGTCAGGCGGTCGGGGGGATGACGGAGGACGGATGACAGAGGACTGTTTTGCATTCAACATACAACCAGTATGAAACCATAAACGCGTCTTGCCTGATCTTATATAAAACCGGCAAACCAATATCCGGCGCCATCTAAGGCCAATTTACTTTTCCGGGCACTTACGATAAAAACTGAAGCAATTCCTGCCGACTGTAAGATTTCAGCAGCCCATTTTAAAATCGGAATCCATCGGTGTCAAGTTCATTTGCCGGTATGATATCCGGTTTTAGCCGCTTCAGAATTTAAACAGAGTATGATATGCTGAAAAACGAGCCCGGGACAGCGACCCAAGAAGAACAAGGATGGCCGGCAAATGGCCTATTTCCGAACCCAGGACGGGTGCAGCCTGTATTATGAAACCATCGGATTCGAGTTTGCCCGGCCGGTGGTGATTTTTTTGAACGGCACCCTGCAGACCACCATGTACTGGAAGGTGATCGCGGCGTCATTAAAACCTGAGTTCCGTTCGCTGCTTTACGATGCCAGGGGGCAGGGGGAAAGCGAACTGGGCGAATTGCCCCTTTCTCTGGATCTGCACATGGAGGACCTTTCCGCTCTGATTCGTCACCTTGAGCTGGGGCCGGTTTGCCTGGTGGGGTTGAGTCACGGCGCGCTGTTGGCCTATGCCATGGCCCGGCGGAGGCCTAAAATGGTCAGTCGACTGGTTATGTGCTCCATCGGGGTTCGGGCACCGGTGCGCGCCCGGCTCATTGTCCGATCATGGCTGAAGATTATCGAAAGCGGTGGGATCGAGGTCCTTGTGAGCGCTGTCATGCCCCATGTTTTTAGCGAGAGCTATCTGGTCCGGAACAGAAAGATTCTTGACCGCATCGCCAAAACCATCATCCGACGGAACCGGGCGCCGTCCCTGGTGGCGCACTTATCGGCCATGGCCGGTTACCCGAGTTTAAGATCCATGCTGAAAAGACTGGACGTGCCCTCGTTGGTGATGTGCGGTTCAGACGATCCCCTGGTAAGTGTTACAGGGGCGGCGGTGGTGGCCGAGGAAAGCGGCGGCCGGCATCTGGTGGTCAACGGTGCCGGCCACTCGATTCCGGTGGAGGCATCGGAGCTGTTCCTGAAGACCATCTCCCAATTTTTGTCGGGGCGATGGACGGATATGCCGGAGGCCATTTAAGGACCCAGGCTTACACTGTAACAGCCCACGAGTCGGTGTTCAGTCTTTCCGCCAGTTTATAAAACTAGGCAGAATACCTTATTCAAAATTCGACGTTGGACTTTGGATGTTCGACGTTTATAGCCTTTTCGCTTTGACGGCTACGTCTTTGATATGGATAGTAATCTGCATGAATAAAGGAGTCGTGAACAAATGGTCAGCGTAGGCATCGTTGGATGGCGCGGGATGGTGGGATCGGTTCTCATGGATCGGATGGCGGCGGAAAATGGCTTTGCCAGGTTTGATCCGGTCTTTTTTTCCACGTCTCAGGCTGGAAAAACCGGGCCGGATATTGGCACCGGCCCCCAGCCGGTTCTGGATGCGAACGATTTGAGCAGGCTGGGCGACATGGCGGTAATCATATCATGCCAGGGCGGCAGCTATACGGAGCGGACGCACCCTGCGCTGCGGCAAAAGGGGTGGGACGGTTACTGGATCGATGCCGCATCCACACTGCGAATGAAGGACAACAGCGTCATTGTCCTGGACCCGGTAAACCGCAACGTGATTGACAAGGCCCTTGAAGGTGGCATCAAAAATTATATCGGCGGCAACTGTACGGTTTCTCTGATGCTCATGGCCCTTGGCGGGCTGTTTGAAAAAAACTGGGTTGCGTGGATGACAGCCATGACCTACCAGAGTGCCTCGGGTGCCGGGGCCAACAACATGCGGGAACTGGTGATGCAGATGGGACTGCTGGGCGACAGTGCCAAGGCACTGCTGGCTGACCCGGCATCGTCCATTCTGGACATTGACCGGCAGATCACCGAGACACTGGCCGGGCCGGATTTCTCAACTCAGTATTTCGGTGCGCCGCTGGCAGCCAGCCTGATTCCCTGGATCGACCGGGCCATGGAAAACGGGCAGACCCGGGAAGAGTGGAAGGGACAGGTGGAGACAAACAAGATTCTCGGGCGCTCGGACAATCCCATTGCCATCGACGGGCAATGTGTCCGCGTCGGCGCCATGCGCTGCCACAGTCAGGCCCTGACCATTAAGCTGACAGAAGACATTCCTTTAGATGTCATTGAAAATGCCATTGCATCGGCCAACGACTGGGTGTCGGTGGTGCCCAATGACAAGGCTGCCACCTTGGCGCAGCTCAGCCCGGCGGCGGTTTCCGGAACTCTTTCCATACCCGTGGGGCGTATTCGCAAAATGAACATGGGGCCACACTATCTGACCGCCTTTACCGTGGGCGACCAACTGCTTTGGGGGGCGGCCGAACCCTTGCGCCGGGTACTCAACATTATCCTTGACCGTATGGACGGCGATGCCTGACCCTAACAGGCTTGTCGGGCCATCGGCTGCCGAGGCCCTAAGATTGGCCACGTGTTTTTTGTGCGTAGATTATCCCGAATTTTAGAGTGTTGTGTTTTATCTATTTTGATGTATTATATCGACTAAATGGGTGTGCGCTTGTAGTTTTAGCTCTTCTGATCCACTGGATTGGAGGAGCTTCTTTTTTGGCGCGGCCCTACAATTACAGATCCTGCCGGTAGTACGTGACCATGCGGTATCAATGCGTTTGCACCGGTCTGACGGACACTACCCACGGCCCACAACGGGCCTCATCGGACCTATGGTTCGGATTGGCAGATGCGGTTGGCGATACCCGCTGCTTCTTTTTCAAGGGGTGCATGGTCGTACCCATAATCCAGACATTCGCTAAGGTACTGTTGCAAAAAAGGGGATATCCCGCCGAGTTTTTCATACTGGGCAATGTGAGCCAGTTCATGGGCAAGCAGAATGCGGTTCGACGAGAATTCCGATTTGATGAAAATACCATATCGGAAGGCGATGCCGGCGGTATGGTCGGAGATCAGGCGAGTGGCATCAGTGGCGGCTTTCAAAATCGGGTGCTTGGGATAGGGGATCTGAGCCACCCGGAACACCCGGATTTTTTCAGGGTGCCGGACGCCTGCGGCTTTGGCGTCCGACAGTTGATCCGGGGTGAGCGGTACCCCGTTTTCCAAGGCCACCTGCTCTTTTGCCGAAACCCATTGGGCTGCAATGGGCATGAGCTGTTGCAGGTTTTCCGTAGAAATGGAAATCATGGATCCCTTAACCGGTTAATTTTGATAGTTAAACCAATGTCGAATCGTTGACGGAAAAAGAGTGTGGGTTCCTTTCAATCTAAATGCAATTCAGAAGCCTTGTCAACTGCGTGATAGTTTCTGTGGCTATTTTGACGAATCAGCATTTGAGGGTTAAAATCAGAATAGATAGGACAAACCCGCTTCAAAGGTGAATGAACGCCATTGGACCTCGTTGAGGCGGGTGTCGGCGGTGGTGCCGTCTGCGAAATAGATGCGGTCCAGTCCGGCATCTGTGGTCATCTCTTTCATGTTCATTCCCACATTGATTCCCCAGCGGTTGCGCGCAGATTCCAGTTGGCTTCGGCATCATAATCCACCCAGTGGTATTCTCCGGTAAACATGACCCCGATTTTAGTAAATGGACCGTCTGTGCAGGGAATCGAAAATAAGAGATCCACGCCGAGCCAGGGGCCTTTCCAGCGGGTCTGATAGCGGCTGTCCAGGCCGGTGATGGGGCCGATAGGTGTTGTGGCGGGCGGGGCAGTGAAATCCTGGTAGCCGTCTACGATGTTTAAGTCTTGCTCGGAGACGGCGTAACCAAGCATGGGGCAGACCACGATGGTAGATTCAAAAAAGGAAAAGCGGGGGCCGATACCGATAGATCCATCCCAAACATTGTTTCCGTCCACTCCGTTCAGTGAACGGGAGAATTCCTGGGTCCGGCTGTCGCCATTATAGTCCGAATCCTGGTTGTTGCCGGATACCACTGTTCCATAGTCCAAATGGCCCCGCACATAGATGCGATTCTTGATGACGGTGCGATTGGCCAATTTGAGCTGATAGATTTTAAGGTCGGACCAGGTGAGTTCGGAAAGGACGTTGGGATCGCTTCCCTGCAGGTTGCCGGCGATGTGCCAGTTCAATTTGTCGGTACGGTAGCCGGCGGACAGGTCAAAGGAGGCGGCAGCCCAGCTGAAATAAGAATCATCGTTATTCGCTTTTTCAACGGGGGCGTGATCTTCAGGCTCAAGGGGTTGTGAAAAAACCTGGGAAACAGGAAGAGCAACAAACAAACAAAGAACCAGCGCCGTAACGAAGTGTCGCATGAGTAGTCTCTTTCTTGGGATCGCAGTCATTGTTTGTATAAGAATATGCCCAGTTGGATCGCCAGTGGCTGACGATTGTTCCGGGCAACGCCGCTGTCATCTCATGAAACCGAATGAAATTCAAGTCTTAAACGCGGCAACAGCCTTCTTGACTTGCAATGGCCGGTGATTTAAGGTTGGGTCGCTTCAACGTTCGGTCCAACACACCGGTGCCTTGGAATATGGTTTTTTTTATATGCGGTGCAGTTTTTAAAGGACGATGCCTGTGCCATACTGGCCGGCAGCAAGATGTTTTCCCACACCATCAACGCCGTTCGGGAATACCTGGACGGAACTGCTGCCCAACAGGATTGACGTGGTGATCGCGTTTAAATCGAAATGGTTGCCTGCCATCATCAGCGGCTTGTTGCTGACCGCGGCATTTCCCAAAGTTGGGATTTCGGGCCTGGCCTGGTTCGCACTGGTGCCTCTGTTTATCGTGCTGCGGGAGCTGAACCCCAAAGAAGCCTTCAGAACCGGTATGATTGCCGGCCTGGCCCACTACCTGACCCTGTTGTACTGGGTGGTGTTTACCATGCGCACTTACGGATACCTTCCATGGTGGCAGTGCGTATCCCTGCTGGTACTGCTTTCCGCATACCTTGCCCTCTATATGGGCCTTTTTGCGCTGACCTTGTCTCGCCTTTGCCGAAAACCCGGACACCTGGTCATGCTCGCACCGGTTTTCTGGGTGGCGCTGGAGTATATCCGGAGCTTTCTGCTCACTGGATTCCCCTGGGGAATTGTTGGATATTCCCAGTTTAATCGGTTGCATATCATCCAGATCTCAGATATGTTTGGTGTGTATGGGATCTCTTTTCTGGTGGTGCTTTTCAATGTTGCCGTTTATGTGCTGCTGCTGTTCGTTGCCCAGAAAAAATGGCGGGAGCATCCGGTACACAAGAGGCAGGCCTTGCAGGCCATCGTACTGCCCCTTATCCTGATCAGTCTTGGTCTGGTTTACGGGAACATGCGGATCGGGGCCATGGATGACGCCATGGCCGGGGCTTCATCATCCCGTGTGGCGGTGGTTCAGGGCAATATCGACCAGGCCCGGAAATGGGACCCGGCATTTCAAATCGGTACCACAAAAAAATATGTGGATCTAACGCTGTCGGCCGCCGCCGGTCAACCGGATTTGGTGGTGTGGCCGGAAACGGCGACCCCGTTTTACTTCGAAGCCAGCCCCAAGCTTACCCGGCTTGTGACCGACGCCGTCCGTCAGGCGGGCATTCATCTGCTGGTGGGGAGCCCCAGCGTCCAGGGGGAGCCGGGCAGCCATGCTTACTACAACAGCGCTTATATGGTGGCGCCAGACGGCCGCGCCACCGGGCGGTACGACAAGGTTCACCTGGTACCCTTCGGCGAGTATGTGCCGCTCAAACGTTTGTTGTCGTTCGTGGGCAAGATGGTGGCCCAGGTGGGCGACTTCTCGGCCGGAGAGAAAGGCCGAACCCTCGCCTGGGGAGACGATGGCCCGCCCATCGGTGTGCAAATCTGTTTCGAGATCATTTTCCCGGGGCTTTCCAGATCCCTGGTGAAAAACGGTGCAGGGGTGCTGGTCAACCTGACCAACGATGCCTGGTTCGGCAAGAGCAGCGCCGCGTACCAGCATTTTTCCATGGGGGTCTTTCGTGCTGTCGAGAACCGCCGCAGCCTGGTGCGTTGCGCCAATACGGGGATCAGCGGATTCGTGGACCCCGCCGGGCGGATCGTGGCGCGCACCGCCCTGTTCGAAGATGCGGTGGTTGTCCACACGGTTCCCGCACTGACCGAAACGACCATCTATACCCGTATCGGCGACGCCTTGCCCCTGGCCTGCCTGGTCGTGCTGGGTCTGCTGATGGGACGGCCCATGATTCAAGATCGGCAGGTGGTACCCGGCGCCATGCTGGTTAAAATGCCTGATCGGATTAAACAATGGGTCAGCCGGTTGGTTGACAAGAGGAGATAAACAATGAGTACCGAAGCCAAACAGACACTGAAAGAACATAGACAGAAGCTTGACCAGCTCAAGGAGTATCTTTGACCTGACCAGTCAGGAAAAACGGTTCCAGGAAATCGAGGCGGAAATCGCCCGGGATGGGTTCTGGGACAACCCCGACGCCACCACTGCCATTTTAAAGGAACGCACCCTTCTGAGCCAGCGGATCGATACCTTTCACGGCCTGGAAAAAGACCTGGAGGATGCGGGGATTTTTCTGGAGTTGGCCATAGAAGAGACGGATGCCGATACGTTGGAGGAAGTATCCGGCCAGATCCGCGAGCTGGGGCGTCGGTTGCACCGGTTCTCCCTGGATATGATGCTGGACGGCGACGACGATCGGAACAATGCCATCATCTCCATCAACGCCGGTGCCGGGGGTACCGAGGCCCAGGACTGGGCGGAGATGCTGTTCCGCATGTACCTGAGATGGGTGGATGGCAAGGGCTTTAAATCCAGCATTGTCGATTTTCAGCCCGGTGACGAGGCGGGCATCAAAAGCGTTACCTTTACCGTCACCGGCCAATACGCCTTTGGCTATCTCAAGTCGGAAAGCGGCGTCCACCGGCTGGTGAGAATTTCTCCCTTCAATGCCAGCGGCAAGCGCCACACCTCATTCGCATCTGTTTTCGTCTATCCGGAGCTTGACAATGAGATCGAGATCGACGTGGAGGAGAAAGACCTTCGTGTAGATGTGTTCCGTGCCAGCGGCGCCGGCGGCCAGCACGTGAACAAGACCAGCAGCGCCGTGCGCATCACCCACCTGCCCACCGGTATCGTGGTTCAGTGTCAGCAGGAAAAATCCCAGCACCGCAACAAAGACATGGCCATGAAGGTGCTCAAGGCGCGGCTTTACGAGGCGGAAAAACGCAAGCAGGACGAGCGGCTGCAGGAGATCCACGACGGCAAGGACGAGATTGCCTGGGGCAGCCAGATCCGCTCCTATGTGCTGCATCCTTACCAGATGGTCAAGGATCACCGGATCGGCCTGGATGTGGGCAATGTGAACAGCGTGCTGGACGGGGCCATCGATGTGTTCATAGAAGGGGTATTGTTGTCGGGTAAGGCATAGTGTTCGTCCACAAACGGTATCTTTCGGCCCAGGCAGGCGTTCTCGCTCTGCTGAAATCCTCGACGTAGCGCTGCTACGCCTTCGGTTTCAACATCGCTGCGGCCTTGGCCTGAACCAAAATCCACCATTTCTGGATGAACACGCTAAGGATAATTGCAGAGAATTTAACCTCGGGCTAAAACCCAAACCCCTTTAACGAATTGAAATGTCCATTCTATAAAATCATAAGGTTTTGAATTTTAGTCAATTGTGAGTTGGATATTGAGATTTGTCGGTTATGTGCTTTTCATGGTTTCTTTTCAAATTGGTGAAATATCCGGAATAGGACGCTGGTGGAAATAACGAACCAGAGCATCAACCCGGAGGCCATCATCACCCGCTTTTATCCCGGCGGCAGCCGTACCCGGGACCTGCTGCTGCGCCACGGCGAACTGGTGGTTCGCAAGGCGCTTGAAATTCTTGACCGGGCCCCGTGGTTGGATGCGGATCGTGAGTTCGTGGTCCAAGCGGCCATGCTCCACGACATCGGCATCGGCCGGACCCGATGCCCGAAACTGGGATGCACGGGAACCCTGCCCTATGTGTGCCACGGCGTCGCGGGTCGGGCGATCCTCGACAAACTGGGTATAGGACGGCATGGGCTGGTCTGCGAGCGGCATGTGGGAGTGGGGATCGGCGCGGATCAGGTCTTACGGCGGAAACTCCCCTTGCCGGCCCGGGATATGTTTCCCCTTTCCGTGGAAGAGCGGCTGATCTGCTACGCGGATAAATTTTATTCCAAGACAGACAACGGCCGGCATGAAAAGACCATCGATGAAATCACCGCCGGCCTGGCCCGATACGAAGCGGAATATGCGGACCGCTTCCTGACGCTTCATCGGATGTTTACTTATCAGTAAGAAGTTTGATCTTTTGGATCGGTTTAAACGGCAATTGAAACGTTATTTCCCCCTCACCCCGGCCCTCTCCCCCGAGGGGAGAGGGAGCTGTGTGATGCTGCAATGTTCTACAAATGAATGAAGGTTGTGTTATCGTTCCCCTCGCCCCTTTGGGGAGAGGGCCAGGGTGAGGGGTTATTTTTTCAGGTTTTAGCCCGGGTTGTTAGGTAACGCTTGCGGCGCAACCTGACCCAAGCGGCTTGCACGGCCGACCATAACAGGGAAAACCACTTTATGAACCCGGAAGATATTCGAGACGCGCTTCGATTCTATTTTATCACCGATGACGCGGTGGATGACTTCAGCGCATTGGAACAGGTGCGCGTGGCCATTGAAGCCGGTGCCACCATGGTCCAGTACCGCAACAAGTCTTTTTCCCTGGACGCCTTTGAGGAGGTCGATGCCATCTGCCGCCTCTGTCGGGAAAACCGGGTGCCCTTTGTCGTGAATGACAATGTGCTGCTGGCCAGGGCCGTGGAGGCCGACGGCGTTCACGTGGGCCAGGATGATGCGCCGCCCCGGCTGGCCCGGCGTGTTGTGGGGCCGCGGGCTATTGTCGGCGTTTCGGTCTCCACCATGGTGGAGTTGGAGCGTACTGATCTGATCCCTTGCGATTACATCGGCACCGGCCCCACCTTTCCCACCGGCACCAAAGCCGATGCCAAAGCTGCCCATGGGCTTTCCGGGCTCCGGGATATCGTCAACCGGTCCCCTATTCCGGCAGTGGCCATCGGCGGCATCGGTCCGGTCAATGCACAGGACTGTTTTGCCCACGGTGCTGCCGGAGTTGCCGTTATCAGCTGCATCACCCGCGCCAACGACCCCTTTGAAGCCGCTGCGGTGATGGCTGCCGCGTGCGGGGTTCCGGCCAGGGGGACCTGGTGATGGACGCATCGATTGTCAACGGAGTCGTCCATGATTGACATCCATGGCCTCGCCCTGGCCGCAGAAAAGCGGGTCCGGCCCCACATCCGCCAGACGCCTCTGGAACCGTCCGTTGACCTGGGCCGTGAGAGCGGCGGGCCGGTATTTCTCAAGCTGGAAAACATCCAGCATACGGGTTCCTTCAAGGTTCGGGGCGCTATCAACCGCCTGATGGCCCTGGATGATGATCAGACAAAGACCGGCATCATCACCGCATCCTCCGGCAACCACGGCCTGGCTACGGTTTTCGGCCTGAACCGCCTGGGAATAAACGGCGTCATCTACCTCCCCGAGAGCGCTTCTCCACTGAAGGTTCAGATGCTCGAGAACCTGGGTGCCACGATCCGGTTTCACGGATCGGATTGCGAGGCAACCGAAACCCACGCCCGGCAGCAGGCTGAGAAGACAGGGCAGGTCTATATCTCTCCCTACAACGATCCGTTCGTGGTGGGCGGGCAGGGGACGGTGGGTCTGGAGATCCTGGACCGACTGCCCCATGTGGACTGCATCATGGTGTCGGTGGGCGGCGGCGGGCTAATCTCCGGTATTGCCGGGGTTGTGAAGGCGATGCGAAAAGAGACCCGCATCGTTGGATGTCTGCCTGCGCATTCACCGGTCATGGCCGCATCCGTCAAGGCCGGCCGGATTCTGGATGTCCAAACCCGGGACACCCTTTCCGATGGCACGTCCGGCGGCATCGAACCGGGCGCCATCACCTTCGATTCGTGCCGAACCCTGGTGGACGACTGGGTGCTGGTGTCCGAGGGCGAGATCCGCAGTGCCATGACGCGGGTATTCGAAAACCACCGGCTGGTGATCGAGGGTGCGGCAGGCGTGACAGTGGCCAGCTTTCTTAAAATGGCCCCTCAACTGACTGGAAAAACGGTCGCCCTGGTGATCTGTGGCGGAAATATCGATGCAGGCTTATTCAAGACCCTTATCTGCCCGTCAGGGTAGAACCGTCACGACATCCCGAGAACGCGCAACATCTTGATGTCATACCGGATTTGATCCGGTATCCAGCACCCTGAATCCATCTATAGGTTTTTCGGATACCGGCTTTCGCCGGAATAGCGGCAAAACGGTTTCAACAGCGTTAAGCGATCTGTAGCCATATGGGAATCAAAAGACGGTTATTCTATGCGGTGGCCATTCTCGTCGGGACCATGCTGATGGGAAGCATGGGCTACTTTATCATCTTCGAGGGCAGGTCCAGCTACATCGACTGCCTCTACATGACCGTCATTTCCCTTACCACCGTGGGCTACGGTGAGGTATTGGGGATTACCGGAAACGTCCGCGCCCAGATCTTCACCATGCTGCTGATCACCTGCGGCATGGGCATCATCCTCTACAGCATCGGTACGCTGACGGCCATGCTGATCGAGGGTGAATTGACCGGCATGCTCAGGAGAAGAAAAATGGAAAAAAAGATCAATGCCCTGTCCGGCCACTACATCGTCTGCGGTGGTGGAGTGTCGCAAGATCAAGGGCCTTTACCATGTTCACGGTGATGCCACCGATGACAAGAACCTGATCGCCGCCGGGATAGAGCGGGCCACCGGCATCACCATCTGCCTGCCGTCGGACAACGACAACCTTTACATCACCATGACCGCCCGCATGCTCAACCCCACGGCGCGAATCATCAGCCGCATGACCAACAGCCAGCTCGAACCCAAACTCCTCAAGGCCGGCGCCACCTCCGTGGTCTCCCCCAATGCCATCGGTGCGTTGCGCATGGCGTCCGAGATGATTCGGCCGGCGGCCGTGGCGTTTCTCGACAACATGCTCAGAAGCGAGCGCGGAGAGCTGCGTATCCACCAGATTGTCGTCAACGACAACTCTGCTCTGGCGGGAAAGTCGATCATGAAATCCGGCCTTCGTGACCAGTTCAACCTGCTGCTGCTGGGTGTTCGGCGAAAGGATGGAGAATTTGAATTCCGGCCCCCCAGCTCCTTTGTCCTGGAAGCGGGGATGACCCTAATCGTCATGGGAGACATCGACAATATCAATCGGGCCCGGGAAGCGCTGTAATCCGTATTTCACCCGAACCGTAGATCTGGGGGTTGTTGTTAAGTGGCGTTCTTCACTTCGGTCAGAAACCGGCCGGCGATGCAGACGGCGGACATGGCGGCCACGCACGCGATGAGTTCGGGCAGGGAAATCTGGCGGTTGAAGTCGCCCAAATGGGGGCCGCTGGTGATGAGGATGTCCTTCTCGCCCCGTTTCAAGTCGTCAAGCTGACTCGCGTTATAGCTCCGCTCTTTCAGGAAGGCGAAAAACTCGCTGTCGGTCAACGCTTGCTGGTCGACCCGGCGCAGCAGTTCGGTCATGTGCCGGTCCACCCCCATCTCCTCGATCATGCAGTGGGTAAGCCGGCCCAGGTCCACCGGCAGTGCCGCGGATGCCGATGTTCCGGTAAACCCGGTAAAGTAGCTTTCGAACACTTCCACGATCATTGCCTTTAAAACCTGCCTGTCGAAGAGATCTCTCGCATCCACCGGGTGCCCGTTGTCATCCAGCCCCACTTTCGCTTTGTCCCGGCAGCGGAAATGGCTGCCGGCCACCAGCAGCAGGCTCAAGAAGTGGCTGCCGATGTGCCGGTACAGGATTCGGCTCCCGCCCCTGAAGGGTTCCAGGTGCTCGAAGTCCCGCAGCCCGGACAACCCGAGGTTGGGAAACGCGCAGGAATCCAGCCACCGGTCCAGCCGGCCCGAACGGAACCATTGGTAACGGCCCTGATCATCACGGCGCAACCGCTGGGTGCGGTTGTGAAACAGTGGGATGGGCGCATCGTGGATAATCCCGTTGGATGCCAGCCTGCCCAGCAGAAATGCGTTACGTCCCAGCATTTCTCGTGCGGACACTGTATCGACCCGATGGTGGTTGGGATAGACGAAATAGTCCCGGTGGGCGACAAAGGCGATGGCCAACCCATCGGGATGTCTATTGACGGTGTCAGGCGGTGCCACCGGGATGCGGTTGATTCGAAATACCCGATGGCTTTTAACGTACAGGGGTGTGGGGATGTGAAACCGGCAGCCAACGGCATAGTCCGGTTTCTTCAGCGTTTCCATCCACCGGATCTCTTTTTCCAGACCCGCTGCCGTATCTCCTTTTTTAGCCAGTTTAACGACCAGCATACGGTTTTTTTGAGACGTCTCCACCACCAGGCTTCTGCCGATATACCGGGGGATGCCGGTCAGCGTCAGCTGGTTTTTTGAGAGCAGGCGGGTCCATGACATGGCAGAAGGTGACGGACAGCCGCCATTTTTCAGATGTGGCCCCGTAATGTTGACCGGCAGGCTTCCCATGGCTTCGGCCACGCCCCGGTGGGCGCTGCCATCCGTTTTAAGGAGCAGACTGTTAAGGGATGCTAACGCCTGTGATCCCAGTACGCCATCATCTTCCGCTGTTGCCATGTCGGTCATTACCGACGCGGCTTCCCGGAAGAGAAAATAGGCCTGCCGGACCCTGCTGAAGGCATTGGATTGCAGGAGCCGCTCCAGGGCAGAAATGGTATGCCCGTCGAGAACCCCCATGTGCTTTCGCGCCAGTCGGCGAAGGTCGGCGACGGCGTGGTGTTTGGCGATGAAATCAAAGCGAGGATCATCCAGGGCGGCTTCGGCCTGGCCTTTCAGGGTGTTAGGATAGTGGACCATACGAATAAGTTTAAAAGATGAACGTCCAACGTCGAGTGAAAAAACGGATTGCCATGTTTGTCTTCTCCATCCCTCCATATCTCCTACAGGCCTAGCAGGCCTGCTATTTCAGTTAGATGCCGGATGTGATGATCGGCCATCAGCGCCGGGTTGCGGTAGGCCACAAAGGGAATGGCGGCGGCCTTGGCCGCCATTTCGTCCACCTGGGAGTCGCCTACATAGATTACCTCCTCGGGTGAAACCGAAAAGTGGTGGACCACCTTGTTTAGTGCTTCGGGGTGGGGTTTGGGAAACTGCACGTCCAGAGCGCAGACCACCAGGTCGAAAAGGTGGTCGATGTGGTTGTCCGCCAGCACACTGGCCATGGTGTCGGTGCGGTTGGTGGCCACCGCTGTTTTAAAACGGGGGCGGAGCGTTTCCAGCAATGGCACCAACCCCGGTTCCATCTCCATGAACTTCAAGAAGGGCAGGTACCCCAGCTGTCTGCGGTAAGCCTGGGCTGAGTCGCGAGTGGCTTCGTCCCGGATGAGGTAAGCCAGGGATTCATCGACAGTGTGCATGTGGACGTAGGCCAGCTGTTCCGGCGTCATGGCCGGCAGGTGGAAATGGTCCAGCACGTGGTTGTAGTAAGCCCGGTTGGCCTCCTGGGAATCGAACATGACGCCGTCGCAGTCAAAGGCAACGACTTTTGGGGGGCGTTTCACTGGCAAGACTCCTTGCGGGGTAATCCCTAACTAGTGTCCGTCCAGAAACGAGGATTTTCGTTCAAGATCAAGGCGTGCGAAGAATTTTACCACAGGCATATAGTTGATATTCCGAGGATAAAATTTTGAGCATAACGCAGAGATTGGGCGAAAAGACCGTTTCTGGATGGGCACTAACCGTCACTGGCGCTTTTGTTCGTTGGGGTGCGCTTGGGTTGAGGCGCCGCCGAAATAATCTGGCCGTACACCGGAACGGTGATCGTGGGCTTGATTTTGCTGTCCGTGGTCAGGATCACCATGTCCGCATATCGGCCGGCGGCAGTTTTCTTGTTTTCAATGGTCAGGACATAACCGTCTCCATCGGCTTTGCTGAATTCTTTGACATTAACTGCAATATCGTTTCCGTTTCTGGCTTTTGCCGCAAGAATTTTAAATGGATAAGCCTTTTCGCGGGTGATGGTGATTGCTTTATTAATGTCGGTTCCCACCGGGCCAACCAGCCGGGCGTAGGCCGGTTCCATTCGGGCAAAGCGCAGTACCTTGCCTGTGATATTCAGCGTGACCGGGGCGTTGGCCGGGTCATTGGTGAAAACATCGATGTTCTTTTTTAGGGTCCTGCCGCCATAGCCGTTGGTGTTGACTTTGATGCTGATGGCTCCCTCGCCGCCGGCGGGGATCTGCCTCGGGTAAGAGGCGACCGAGCACCCTCAGCCGGTTTTGACTTTGGTTATGGCAAGGGGTCCGTTACCCGTATTTTTAATCGTAAAGTCATGGATGACCTGTGTGCCGTCCACCACCGGGTCGAATTCATATTTTAGTTCGGGCAATACAGCGCCGGGCTTTTCAGAGGCCGCGACGGCGGATAATGCCTGACTGGTTGAATCCTTGCCGGTGGCCTGATCCGCCGCACCGACGGTTGCCGCTACGCCCCACAGCATCACGAGCATTGCTGTGAATGCGAGAATACGGACATTCATGGGGTGCTCTCCTTGTTGGAAAATGCGCAGGTAAATGTCGCTTTTTCGGGTAATTGACCAAGACACTATGTTTAAGCCTCGGCGCTGATTCTGTCAAGTTACATCAGAAAAAAGGGGTCCACGTCAACGGTGACCTTGATGTTCCGACCGGTCGGCATGGCACGCTGACCGAAGATCAGTTCATGGACGAACCGGTGAAGCATAGTGGTGTCCGGGCTTTTGACCAGGATCTGCCAGCGGTATCGGTTGGCAATGCGGGGCAGCGGCGCTTCGATGGGGCCCATCACTTGAACCTGTCCGTGAAACGGCCCGTCCGCAGCCAGCATTTCCCGGCAATTCTCCCCCAATGTCCTGGCGTGTCCGGCGGTATGCTGTGAGTCTTTACCGGATATGCGAAGCACAATCATGCGGGTAAAAGGGGGATAGCCCAGGGCCTTTCGAAAGCCAATCTCCCGATTGAAAAACACCTTGAAATCCTGGTCTTTCGCCGAGAGGATGCTGAAATGTTCCGGGTTGAACGTCTGGAGAATCACCTTGCCGGGCTGATCCCCGCGCCCCGCCCGCCCGGCCACCTGGGCCAACAGTTGAAAGGTCCGCTCCCCGGCACGAAAGTCAGGAAAATTCAAGGTCAGGTCGGCACAGATCACCCCCACCAGGGTAATGCCGGGGAAATCATGCCCCTTGGCCACCATCTGGGTGCCCACCAGAATGTCGATTCGACGGTGCTTCAGATCTTTCAGGAGAGAGACAATGGAACCGCGGCGGGTCATGGTGTCCCGGTCCATGCGAGCCACCCGGGCCCCGGGAAACAACTGGCCCATGGCCTCCTGGATTTTTTCGGTTCCCACGCCCAGCAGCCTGATTTTGTCGGAACCGCAGGATGGGCAGGTGGATGCGGCGGCTTTGGAAAACCCGCAGTAGTGACAGCGAAAGGCATTGGACCGCTTGTGCAGGGTCAGGGAGATATCGCAGTTTTTGCATCGAATGGCCTGACCGCAGTGGGCGCAGATGGGAAAGGCAGAAAATCCCCGCCGGTTGAGGAAGACAATAGCCTGGTTCCCATCGTCCAGGGTTCTTTGGATTTCCTGTTGAAGCTGCGGGGTGATGTAACGGCGGATGCCCCGGTCATCGCGGCTCTGTGAAAGATCCACGGTCTGGATAGCCGGCAGCGGTTGGCGGTTGACCCGCCGGGTGAGACCGGCGGTTTCATATTTTCCGACGGTGACATTGTACCAGGACTGGATCGACGGTGTGGCCGATCCCAAAATGGCCAGGGCGTTGTGGTGGCGGGCCCGCACCACTGCCAGGTCCCTGGCGTTGTAGGCAAGTCCCCCCTCCTGCTTGTATGAGGCGTCGTGCTCTTCGTCCACGATGACCAGGCCCGGGTCGCCAAAGGGGGCGAAGATGCATGACCGGGCACCGATGGCAATGGCCGCCTCCCCGTTGGCGATACGGATCCACTGGTCGTAACGTTCACCCCGGGACAGGCCGCTGTGGAGCACGGCCACTGTTTCCCCGAACCGCGCGCGGAACCGGCGTTCGGTCTGGGAGATGAGGGCGATTTCCGGCACCAGCACCAGCACACGAAGCCCCTTGTTCAGGGCGGCCTGCGTCAGCCGCAGGTAGACTTCGGTTTTTCCGCTGCCGGTGACACCGGCAAGCAGAACGGTTTTGAATCCTTGCCCCAGCAGCGGCTCCATGGCGTTTACCGCCTCGGTCTGTTCGTCGGTGAGCGGGGGCGGGGTGTCCGGTTCGATGGGGTCGCCGAACGGGTCCCGGTAAACCGTTTTCTCATAGATACAGACCTGGCCGGCCTTCTCCATGGCCCGAACCAGTGTCGGGGTGGTGGGGATGCGTGTTTTAAGTGCCGAGATACTCAGATCACCTTCGGTTCCCAGAATTTTCCGGATGGCTTGGCGCTGCGGGGAGAGTCGACCGGAAACAGGTGCGGTTCCCGACACGGTCACCCACCGGACGGTTTTCGGCCGGATCTGCCGGGCCTTGATCTGCCGATCCACATAGATCCACCCCCGTTGGCGCATCTGGTGGATCAATGCCCATGAGACGGGTTGGCCTATCGCTTTTTGTAATTGCTTGATGCCAGCCGGCTGTTTTGCCAATGCCGACAGGATGATTCCTTCCAGAGGCGAGAGGGGCGATGACTGCATGGCCTGCATGCCGGCGTCGCTGATGGTCAGGATGGCGATGTCGTATAGATTCAGTCCAGCCGGCAGGGCGGTGTTGATCACCTGCCCCAACGGATGAATGTAGTAAGCGGCGATCCATTTGAAAAACGGGATCATTGTCGCAGGAAAAAGGGGCTTGTCGTCGAGCACATCCAGGATATGCTTGATTTTCCGCAGATCCGTCTCCCGGGCCGGGCCGATCAGATACCCGGTGACCGTGCGTCTGCCAAAGGGCACCAGCACCCGTTTCCCCGGGCATGACTGATGGCTGAAATGGCTCGGAATGCTGTAGCTGAACGTGTCATGGACCGGCAGGGCAACAGCCACCTCAACGATTTGCCGGTGTTTCGGTATTTGAATTTCCTTGACAGTGGTCACGGCATCTTTTAGTTTGATTTCATGGTGTTGCGAACGATTGGCAAGCGGCTTGTTTTCTTGTCGGCGACATTATAGCCTCATGACGCCGTAGTTTCAATCACAACGTGCATTGCAAGCGTTTCCAATACCTGCTAATCATATTGGATCGTCGGCGATGTGGCCGTGGACCATGATGTCGTTCGGCTTTTTCATGGTCTCCTTTAAAGAAAATACATGACGCGGCCGATAAGAATAATTGATGGATTACCCGTCTTCTGCCTTGGGCGGATAATTGCGGCTGTCGTTTGTTTTATGGTGCTCCCACCTAACCGGGTGCACTCGTACACCAACAAAGGAGAACACAATATGAACGGGATCCTGAAACGTGTGATCGTCCTGCTGACCGCGCTTGCCCTGGTTGCGGTTCCCTGCATGACCTGCTTTGCCCAGGAACTTGAACAGGATGACGATGTCATTGCCGGGAAAATGGCCGGCGATGCCCTGATTGTCCGGCCGCTGGGAATTTGTGCCACGGTGATCGGTGGAGCGATTTTTATCGTATCCCTGCCTTTTTCCGCCCTGGGCGGAAACACCAAGCCCGCCTACGATTACCTGCTGGCGGATCCTTTCAAATTCACCTTCAACCGACCGCTGGGTGATTTCTGACCATCCATTTATTTTTTCCGTGGCCCTTAGCTGAAGCGCCCGACTACCAACCGGGCGCTTTTTTATATCTGAATCGATCAAACACGCTGGATTCATCCGATCACGGAACAGCACCATCTCAACCATGAACACCTCTTTTTTGACTACACTGCGGGTATTCGTCCCTTTTGCCGCCGGCTATTTCCTCTCTTACCTGTACCGGGTGGTCAACGCGGTCATCGCCCCGGACCTGGTGGGCGATCTGGGTATCGGCCCGTCCGCACTGGGCCTGCTGACATCTACGTATTTTATTTCCTTTGCATCCTCACAATTGCCGCTGGGGGTGCTGCTGGACCGCTTCGGTCCCCGGCGAATGGAGGCCTTCTTGCTGCTTTTCGCCGGACTGGGTGCCTATCTTTTTTCCCGGTCCGGTACATTGGCCGGCCTGGTGGTGGCCAGGGCTTTTATCGGCTTTGGCGTGTCGGCATGTCTCATGGCGGCCTTTAAAGCCTATACCCTGTGGTTTCCCAGAGAGAAATGGCCCCTGGTGAACGGCTTCCAGATGGCTGCCGGTGGCCTCGGCGCCCTGGCGGCGACAGCGCCGGTGGAGGCGGCACTGCATGTTACCGATTGGCGCGGTGTCTTCATGGTGCTGGCCGTACTTACCCTGCTGGTGGCCGTGGCCGTATACACCGTAGTTCCGGAGAAACCGTCCAGTGGTGCGGCAGAAAGCCTCAAGGATCAGTTGCAGGGCGTCAAAACGGTGTTTACCAGCCTGGAGTTCTGGCGGGCCGCCCCGCTCACCACCCTGTCCCAGGCGTCCTTTCTTTCCATTCAGGGGCTCTGGGCCGGGCCCTGGCTCAAGGATGTGGCGGGACTGGAACGCATGGCCGTGGCCAATGTTCTCCTTTGGGTGGCCGTGGCCATGATCGGGGGATTCATCCTGCTGGGATCCCTGGCCGGACGGCTGAGTCGTTTCGGCATCAGTGTGCTGACGACGTCCGTGACGGGCATGTGCCTGTTCATGGGGGTTCAACTCTTGATGATGGTCGGATCGGTCGAGTGGGTGCTGCCCATGTGGCTGCTGTTCGGCTTTTTCGGCACCTCGGGCATCATCGCCTATGCCGCCCTGTCCCAGCGGTTTCCGGTGCAGCTGTCCGGACGCGTCACCACTGCCGTTAACCTGCTGGTGTTCGTGGCTGCATTCGTGGGGCAGTGGGCTATCGGCGCCATCATCGGTATCTGGCCCGTCGGTGCCGACGGCAACTATGCCCTGGAAGGCTATCGGACGGGGTTTGCCGTCATGGTCGGCCTGCAGACCATTACCCTCGTCTGGTTTTTCATTGCCAGTCGAATCATAAAGTGCCGGGGAAACGGTTAAGAATTGGGGAATTGGGGGATTGGGGGATTGGGGGATTGGGGGATTGAGGGATTGAAGGAATACTGTCAATTTTAACAAAGACCATTTTTGAACATCCAACATCGAACGTTGAACATCGAATGATGAACTCGCTTCGCTCAGCCGGTTTTTAAAAATAGGCAGAATACCTTATTCAAAATTCGACGTTGGATGTTGGACGTTCGATGTTCATCGCTTTTGTAGGTCAGAGATGATGGATTTTTCAGGGAACTCGATTTGCTCGCACCCTGACCTACGCTCAATTCCGGTTTATCCGGGTCACGGAGGTTCAATGAAAATCTATACCGGCACGGGGGATCGGGGCAAAACCAGCCTGTTCAGCGGAGAACGGGTCTCCAAAAGCAGCCCCCGCATCGAAGCCTATGGCGATCTGGACGAACTCAATGCCGTGATCGGAGCGGTCACGGCGGCGATTGATGAGAATCAACAATTGTTGAAAGATGAAATTCAGACCATTCAGACCATGCTGCTGGATGCCGGCGCCTGGCTGGCAACGACTCCCGGTGCCGCCGCTACCCGTTTTTTAAACCCATTTACGACTCAACCCGCTGAAGCGCTGGAAGCGGCCATCGACCGGATGAACGAATCCTTGCCGGAACTGAAGCATTTTGTCCTGCCCGGCGGGCACCTGTCCGCATCACTGGCCCATATGGCCCGCACCGTGTGCCGGCGAACGGAGCGGCGCGTCATCGAACTCGTTGGGCATGAAGCCGGCGAATCGGGCTCCACTGACACCCTGAAGCATATCCTGGTGTTCCTCAACCGGCTCTCCGATTACCTGTTTGTTTTGGCCCGTTACTGCAACCACCTGCAGGGGCTGGGAGATGTATTGTGGAAGAAGTAGGTGAGGCACGCCTGCAGCCCTTACACCGGCTGAAAGATCATCCGTTTTTCGCTGTTGTTATAGCCTTTTCTTCGACACCGTTTTTCACGACAAAGACATCGACGTCGCACATGTCACTTCTCCTTAATAACGAAAGTGTGTTATGGTTTTTTCCGTCAGGCTCCAGGTCCCGACCGATCAGTATTGTGGACAATTCGGTCGCCAAATGCAATACCCGTGTCCGTTTTCATTCGGCTGCGAAAATCGGGTTGATTGTGACCGTACAATTGCTATGTTGGATCAGTTAAGATAATGCATCCATCCGGAAAACAAAGGTTGGAATTCGATGGTCAAACAGGCAACCAAAGAAGCATTTGTCCTCATCCTCGCCGCCGTTGCAATGGCCCTTGCCGTCTATGCGGTCAGGCCCGATAAGATCGGGCTTATCCCTGCAGCGGATAACGAAGGAGCCGTACAGCAATCACCAAGCAATAGCGGCTTCTCTGAAATTTCCATAGGGGACGCGGTGCGTCTTTACGAAGAAAAAAGTGCGATTTTTGCCGACTCTCGACATACCGTCGATTACGAAGCGGGACACATCAAGGGGGCCGTTCACCTGTATATGGCGGATCGGGAGATATGGCTGTCCGATTTCCTGACCGCTACTGACCCTGCGACCGTGATCGTTACCTATTGCGACGGTGAAGACTGCCATCTGGCCCCGGAACTCGCTGAACTGCTGTTTTTCAACGGATTCGAGAATGTCTATTACCTGACAAACGGCTGGACCCGATGGCGGGATGGCGGCTTTGCGGTGGAATAAATAGAAGATTCATGCAGTGAAAAGAATCCTGCCTTGAAAGAGGGAGGCGTGTGTTTTATTGATGAACCAAGGTAGTGACAACGTCCCCTCGCCCCCCTAATTGTATCGAATGGGGGGAGAGGGACAGGGTGAGGGGTATTTGTTATGGCTTGGCCGGCGCATGCAACTTTTTAAATTCTTTCAGAAAGTTCGAATAGTTGCGAAGGACGGCCTGAGCTTTCTTTTGTCAATTTCACCAAGATGCTGTGTGCCGATCAGAAACATGGTGCGAATCAATTCCTTTTTAAGGCTTTCAATCTTGTCGGCAACAGCTTGTACCGAAATCGTTGCCGGTCTTAAAAAAGGAAGTGCCATACCGATCAGGCATGCTCCCAATGCAATGGCCTTGACGCTCTCGATCCCATTTCTGATACCTCCAGATGCTATGATGGGAATATCGACCGCATGGGCACATTCAACCAATGATTCTGCTGTGGGGAGTCCCCATTCGAGAAAGCGTTCGGCAGCAGCGCTGCCTCTGAAATGTTCCACTTTCGCCCACGACGTTCCTCCCGCCCCCCCGATATCAATCCCTTCAATACCTGAACTTTCCAGTGCTCTAACAGCATCCGCGGTTAAACCACTCCCTGTTTCTTTGACAATGACAGGCAAGTTGATATTGGCGGATATTTCTTTTATTTTTAGTAGAATACCCGTCCAGTCAGTGTTCCCTTCTGGTTGGCACAGCTCTTGAGTTGCATTCAAGTGGATGGCCAGGGCATCCGCTTCAACAGCTTCGACAATCCGCTTGATTTCAGAAACACTGAATTCTTTCAATTGTGACGCGCCGATGTTTCCCATTAAAAAAATGTCAGGAGCAAAATTCCTGACCTGGTAAGTGTACTCAAACTCGGGTGTCAGCAGCATCGCTCGCTGGGAGCCGAGCCCCATTCCGATGCCGCATTGCTGGGCGGCAATGGCCAGGTTTTTGTTAATTTTATAAGATTCCGGTTCACCGCCAGTCATGGCTTCGATCAAGAAAGGCGCGGAAAACTTTTTGTTGCAGAATGTGCAGGAGGTATCGATTTGAAAAAGGTCAATTTCAGGAAGCGGTGCATGCTTCAGTTCATACATCTCGAAGCCGTTGCTCTTGGTAAACTGTACATCTTGTTCGAGACAAATCTTGATATGATTGCTTTTTCGGAGAGACGTCTGCAATTCCTCCTCAGACCTATTTGAAAAGATCCTGCTTCCTGCAGAAACGACGTGGTCTCTGTCATCCTTATCTTTCATGTTTTGCCCTCCAAGCAAGCGAATCTGCCGTTTTGGGGTTTTTTGTCCAAAACCGCGAAATTTCCGACGTGTGCTTCGCAAAAATATGATTCGAAGCGTTTATACTCAATAACCACGCGTTTTAAAAAGACATTCTCAGGGTTTAATCGGCTTTGCCCGCTCGTCATCCATGCCCATGGGCGGTGTGCCGAAAATGATGAATTCGAGGGGGGCGTCGGTGCCGGACGACAGTGCGTGGGGCATGCCGGCGGGAATCGTCACCACGGCGCCGGGCTTCAGGGCATAGTCGTCCTTGTCCATGGTAATGGTGCCGTTTCCGGAAAGCACGTAGTAGACCTCGTCGTAACCTTTGTGAAGATGCGCATCACCCTGGGTGACACTGACCACGTGAACGTTGGCGACGCCCCCTTCACCGCCGGTGACGATGCGCTGGACGTTTCCATAGGGGCAGGGGGTTTCATCGGTTTCCGATCGGTAGCGAACCACGGGTGTTCTAATCATTTAAATTATCCTTCTTTGATTTGGAATTGAACCGTTTGTCACCCCTCACCCCGGCCCTCTCCCATTGAGGGGAGAGGGACAGGGTGAGGGGTATCTTTTCAAGGGCAAAACGAAGGCCGGCCCTAATCGCAGGCGCGGCTTCCAGCCGCGATTGGTTTCTTCGATGAAGCCGATCCAACCCTATCCTTTTTCATGAAAAAAAGAAAAACCGGCCACAGCAACAGCGGAAGCGCCACGGCCGTTACGATGCCATAGCCAGGATCGGATCTGGAGGCATGCCCTAAAAATGCAAAGAGGCCGCATGTGGGAATGGTGCCCAACAGGAGGGCTGCGGTGAATTTTTTCAGGTCCATGCGCGCCAGACCGGCCAGAATGGTCATCACCTCCGGTAAAATGGGAAGCATCCGGCTGATGATGATGCCCCAGCCTCCCCACCTGTCGAAAAATATTTTGAAGCGCTCAAGTTCCGCATCGGTGGCCAGCAGTCGGGCGCCCTTTCGACCAACCAATTTGGCCAGGCCATAGCCGGCAAAGCCCGCCCCGGTGGAACCCACCGCCGCGATGAGCCCCCCGAGCCAGACCCCGTAAACGCTGCCCAGGGCCGCCATGATGCCGGTGGCGGGTATCGGAAGAACAAGATCCGAGATCAGCAGGCCGATTCCCACTGCCCATGCCCACGTCCTGATCTCTTTGAACCACTGGGCGCAGGCCTGCTGGCTGAACAGAAGATCAAAGTGCGATCCCCATAGGCCGAAGGTGGCGGCAAAGAGCAGGCCCAGGCCACCTGCCATCAGCAGGATTTTAGTAGCGAGTTTCATTGGTCAACAGTTATAGAGTCTTTTGGTTGACCGTTTCAAGCATTAATGGCTACCCGAAAGCACATCGAACCAGCATAATCAGAAAAAATGAAGAAATAGCGGCCCGGTCCGCTCGTATCAGGCAATGTTCCTGATGCTGCAGAAATCAGTGGAGAATTTTCTTCATATAGATAATAAATTTCCCATAAATTAATAAATAAATTACCTATTTTTTAATTTTCTCAACAGGCTATTGTTTATTTATTCGTGATATCAGCAGGGTATAAAATTATTGCTTCTGGCCCACAAATTGCTCTTTATTGCACTTTAAATACTATGCAGGGTGGTTCAGCATTCAGTTTAACCACTTGTTTGTTCATTTTTTTTTGAACTAAGCAGGATGAAAGGGGGGTGCCGAAGGTCACCTGTTACTCTTGGGGGAGAGAAACAGGGTTTCGGCAAGCAGCCGGGCCGTTGCCGAAGGCCCGATAGCAAGCTGTTCCGGCAAGGTGGGGGATCATGTCTTTGCAGAATTATGTGCGGCACTTTCGCCCCGGGCGGAGGTGCGTTGCAGAGCGGTTGAACACTTGCATGGGTGCGCTGAGCTAACAAATCAGTGCGCCCTTTTTTCGTTTTTGGCAGCCGCCACCCTTTCTATCTCACATAACGCGTCAATGTAATCTGTTTATTCTAACATAGAAAACCATACCCTCTGGGTATGGTCAGAGTTCAACGGCTCTGCCAGTTGAACGGCAGATATGATACTCCGATGCTGAGTTGTCCCCACAACCTTTGCAAAGGAG
>JABZFO010000032.1 GCA_014237405.1 Desulfosarcina sp.
TCGTTGGAAAACGAGTGGCTTGAGATTGAACGCAACGTCATGAAGCCTTACCTGGAGGAGGCGGATATTGTCATCCTCAGCGCCTTGGTGCCGGGAGAGGTCGCACCGATATTGATAACACGGGAGATGATCCGTGCGATGAAACTCGATGCCATAATCATGGATATCTCCATCGATCAGGGCGGCAACTGCGAAGTAACGGAACCGGGCCGCTTTGTCCGGAAAGATGGCATACACATTTGCGGCATACAAAATATTCCCGGAAGAATGGCCGTGCATGCGAGCTGGCTTTATGCAAACAACATGTACTACTACGTGGAAAACCTTTTCAAAAATGGATTGGACGCGCTCGACTTTGATGATGAAATAGTAAAAAGCTCTCTGGTCACCCATCAGTCCAAAATCCACCACGAAGGCACCCTTAAGGCAATCAGGAATCTTGAAAAATCTGAATGACCGGGAGACCACCAGATGGCACACCTTGTTTTAATGGCGGGCGTCTTTGCTGCGTCCTTTATCATCGGATATGCACTGATCTCGCGCGTTCCGACCCTCTTGCACACGCCCTTGATGTCCATGACCAATGCCATTTCGGCCGTCACGATACTGGGTGCCCTGATCCTGTTTTCACTGCCACTTACAGGCGCTGAAAAACTTTTAGGCGCGGTTGCGATAATAGCCGCAACGTTCAATGTCGTCGGTGGATTCGCTGTCACAGACAGAATGCTCAGGCTTTTCAAAGAAAAAAGCCCGGAGATGGATGGCAAATGACTGACTCAAATAATGCTATCACACTGCTCATCGACTTTTCAGTTATTGCCGTTCTGATAGTTGGGATATGGCAATTTCGCGCTCCCCGTGGCGCAAGGTTCGGCAACTTGACGGCCGCATTTGCACTGCTGTGCGCGTTCATCCTGGTTTTATATCGCAATGGGGTTATCGATGCCGGTACGGTCGTGTTGTCGTTGCTCGTTGGTTCCATCGCCGGCTATGCGGTGGCAAGATCCGTCAGTATGATCCAGATTCCAGCCATGGTGGCGTTTCAGCACGGCGCAGGCGGTATTGCCGCGTTTCTTGTATCGCTGGTTGAGCTGATGCGCGGTGCGCACGCCCTTGACTTGATAAACGAAGTTTCTGGAATCCTGGGATTGACCATCGGTTCACTGACCTTTAGCGGTAGTATGATCGCGGCCGCCAAACTGGCCAACAAGATGCGGCAGACACCTCAAGTATTGCCTGCTCACACTTATATAGTGCTGGGAAATCTTGGAGTCCTGTTGGCTATCGGTCTTGCCGCGCTCTATGTTCCAAGCGGTGCCAAGGTATATCTGTATGTTGCTCAGATTGCGCTTTCGGCTTTATTCGGCATCGTATTTTCGATTCGCATTGGCGGGGCGGATATGCCGGTGTTGATTTCATTCCTAAATGCAACCGCCGGCATAGCCGCTTCTTTTTGTGGGATGGTGATCGAAAACCAGTTACTGATCGCCTTCGGCGCGACGGTTGCGGCATCGGGATCAATCCTCACCCATGTCATGTGTAAATCCATGAATCGCAGCCTATTGAGAGTCTTTGTGCCACACACTGAAAAGCGGGTAAACGCACGGAAAAAAATGCCGGATGCAGGGTCGGGCGGACCCGGCCACGCCATGGCAGCGGACAGCAGGCAGGTGGACACCAACCATCGTTTTGCAAAAGCCGCCGGTATAGTTGCGGACGCCCGGCAAGTAATCATTGTTCCGGGTTACGGGATGGCACTGGCACAAGCCCAACTGGCGGTTGTGTCGCTTGTAAAAAAGATGGTAGCCATGGGTAAGGATGTTAAATACGCCATCCATCCGGTGGCGGGAAGAATGCCCGGACATATGAATGTGCTGCTGGCCGAAGCCGGTGTTGACTACGATATGCTGGTAGAGATGGACGCCATCAACCCGGAATTTCAAAATACCGATCTGGTTCTGGTTGTCGGGGCTTGCGATGTTGTCAATCCCGCAGCCATTGACGTCCCAGGGACGCCCATATCCGGCATGCCGATTTTACTCACCCATGAAGCTAAAAATGTGGTGTGCTGCAATTTCGACGACAAACCAGGCTATTCAGGTGTCCCAAATCCAAGAAAAATCGGAAAAAGGAGCCACCACGGCTGACGATAATGCCCCGGATTGCACCGCCGATGCGGTAAGCGCACTGGCTTCGGCAAAAAAAGTGGTGATCATTCCAGGCTACGGCATGGCACTGGCGCAAGCGCAATTCAAGGTGGTTGAACTGGCCTCCCTCCTTGAAAAGAGAGGGGCCGATGTAAAATATGCGATCCACCCTGTAGCCGGTCGGATGCCCGGCCACATGAATGTAATGCTGGCTGAAGCAGAAGTTGATTACGATAATCTTCTTGAAATGGACGAGGTGAATCCCCTATTCGCAGAGACGGACGTGGTTATGGTCTTTGGGGCCTGTGACGTAGTAAACCCGGCGGCTATACAAAGTGAAGGGACACCTATTTCCGGGATGCCGATCCTGATGGCTCATGAGGCCAAAAAAATAATCGCCTGCAATTTTGACAAAAAGCCGGGGTATTCAGGTGTTCCTAATCCGCTCTACGATAACAGCAAGACCATAATGATGCTTGGCGATGCTAAAAAGTCGGCAAATGATTTAATATCATCTCTACAATCAATAGATTAAGGGCCGCGGAAAAATATAAAATCCGCCTTAACAATCGCCACAAAATTTAACATATACGGCAGTTTCAGCACCCCCACCAAGGCATCATACGCCATTTAGTGAATGTGTTACAAATCCTATCCAGTATACAATTTTTTTATACAAGGAAATACAGTTTTTTGTTGACAGACTAATAACTGTATTATAACCACTTACTGAATTTTATTCATTTTAAGCTTAATTTTTCACTGAAAGGGGATTTTAGACATGAAATATAGAGATTTACGTTACTTTTGTTTAGCATTGGCGTTTGCTTTGTGTATGGCTTTTGTTGGCTGTAGCGGAGGCAGCGGAAATAAGCTCGCCGACATATCGGGCATTTGGAAAAGCGGCAATGATGGTACTATGATCGAAATCAATCTTGCCGGAGAGCAGAATTTCCTGAAGATAGGGGACAAAACTGTTGAGGCGACGGCTAAAAACGTCCAGAATGATATAATTTCCCTTGATATGAAGGCGGATAATGGCCAGACGGAGAAATGGACGCTTATGCAGGTGTGGGATGATAACGGTTCGACATTTAGTCTTGCATTTAGTCACAATGGTACAAAGGATAAGCTGACCCTGATAAAAAAACTGTAATATAACGCATAATTTCTTCCTCAAGGAGTGTAGAAGGTTTAAACTCGACATCATTGATCAAGCCCTCTATGTCTGCATATGTTGCCTGAACATCGCCAGGCTGGAAATCGAGAAATTCCTTATTAGCTTTTTTCCCCAAGGATCTTTTCAATATATGTAAAATCCCGCTGCATCTTTCCGTGGTTGAACACTTACGAAGCGGGTGCTGTTACGGCTACTGGAGATAGACACCCCCGTGAACCGAAGCGGTGCCCACAAGATTTTCCAGGTGCCGGCGGCCCGTCTCATCTACCCGAAACGGCCGGCAGACATAAACCAGGCCATTATGGAAATGGTCCTTTCACGATGACCATTGCCTGGGAATTGAAGTCAGGGATTGGCGGGCAGGGACAAAAAAAGAGACGGACGCGTCGTTCAGTTGGCGGCCCCGTGACCTTTAGGCTGATCCAGTACCTCACGGATGGTTCGGGAGAGTTCCTGGACGGTGACCGGCTTCATTAAAAGCGCGCGGATGCCTAATGACGACGCCCGCTCCGAAGACATCCGCTTGCTGAACCCGGTACAAATGATCACAGGGATGTTGGGTCGGTGGTGGAGAATCTGCGCTGCCAGATCATCGCCGGTCATACCGGGCATGGTCATGTCCGTAACCACCAGGTCGAAACCATCCGGCCGGACCTTGAACGTTTCCAGGGCCTGGGAGGCACGGGTGATGCCGACGGCATCATATCCAAGATCTTTAAGCATCTCCACCCCAACTTCCACCAATAGATCCTCGTCGTCTACAAACAGGATGCGCTCGGTCCCCCGGGGGTAGGAGACGGGCTGACTGGCCACCTCCTCTGCCGGGTTTTCCAGCACCGGAAAAAGAACCCGGAAAACCGACCCTTCGCCCGGCTCGCTCTCGACGAAAATCCGGCCGCCATGGTCGTTGACGATGCCGTGCACCGTCGCCAGCCCCATTCCCGTTCCCTCGCCCACCGCCTTTGTGGTGAAGTAGGGCTCGAAGATCCGATCCGCCATCGCTTTTTCCATACCAGTGCCCGTGTCTCTGACCGAAAGCTGCAGGTAGCGGCCGGGTGCCAGATCATCGCCGGTTGCCACCGTGTTCTTATCGATGATGAGGAGCTCCAGTGTCACGGTCAACTGCCCGCTCCCGGCCTCCATGGCATGGGCTGCATTGGTACACAAGTTCATCAGCACTTGATGAATCTGGGTCTGGTCCGCCATGACGGTTCCCAGATTGGAAGGGATCTTTTGAACGATATCAATGGTGGAAGGGATCGAAGCACGCAGCAGCTTCACCACCTCTTTGAGAACAATAGCGATATCGCAGGGTATCTTCTGGGATTTGCCCTGCCGGGTGAAGGTGAGGATCTGCTCCACCAGGCCCTTGGCCCGTTCGCTGGCCTTTAAGATGTTGTCCACATACCCCAGCACCCGGGGGTTGTCGGCGACATGCATCTGGGTAAGCTGGGTATAACCGAAAATAGCTCCGAGGATGTTGTTGAAATCATGGGTGATGCCGCCGGCCAGATTGCCGATGGCCTCCATCTTCTGGGCCTGCTGAAGCTTCAACTCCATGCGCTCCCGCTCGGCCTCGTACTCTTTCCGATCGCTGGTGTCGACAATGATCCCCACCATGGTTTCCGGTCGGCCATCCTTGTCGTGCCGCACTATCTTGGCTTTGGTGTGGAACCACTTCCATTGGCCCTGGCTGGATTGCAGTTTGAACTCATGATCGAACATCGGGGCCTGGCCGGCTACATGCCGGCCGAATTTCAGGTTAATGGCATCCCAGGTCTCCGGGGCGGTCTTTTCCCGGAGAAAACTCAATCCCTCAGTCAGCTCCGACTCACCATACCCCAGCAGGGCATAGATGCGCTCATCAACACGAACCGCGCCGGATATCAAATCCAGCTGCCAAATCCCGGCACCACTCACATCCAGTGCCAGCAGAAGGCGTTCCTCACTCTCCATTCGGGCGGATTCCATTTTCCGCTGCTCGGTGATGTCTCTGGCGATACCCTGGGTACCAACAAAAACATTAAGGCCGGACTCACCAGAGATGTAGAGTCCCTCGTCATCCACCAGAAAGACAGGATCGCGTTCCACCGCCTGCTGGTTGTCTTTGTCCCGTTTGCTGTAATCGCCAAAGGCATGAATGGCCAACCGTTGGGTTCTGCGACTGCCGGTGTGCCGCTCGTTGATCCGATATCTGGCGGCCTCCCTGCTATCTTCATGAATGTAATCCAGAAGGGGTTGCCCAATCAGTTCGTCAGGGGTCACCCCATAACGCCGTATCGCATCGCTGACAAAGGTAAATCGACCCATTGTATCCAGTCGGAAAATCACATCGGGGGTCGAGCGGATAATCGAATCCAACTCCTGTTGGGAGTTTAAAAGTGCCGATTCTGCATCCTGGCGTTCGACAATTTTCTTCTCCAGGCGTTGATTCACCTCTTTTAAGGACCGCTCCCGGCGCTGAATCCAGTCGGCCATGGTGTTAAAGCGGGAGACGATGGTCCGGATTTCCTGCTGAGGCGCCTGAAAATCGACAAAATCGTATTCCCCCCGGGATATCTGCTCGGTGCGCCGGATCAGCTGGTTCAGGGGAGAGATGAGAAAAACCTTTAGTACGATCCGCAGGGTTACCACCAGCACCATGGTGACGGCGGCCAGGGAAATCATGCTGAACCACATGAGCTGGTGCTGCTTTTCCCTGAATATTCGGGGATTCAGGGCAATTCCAAGATAGCCAATCACCGCCTCACCATGCATGATGGCGGTCTGTTTCACCGCTGCACGGGTATGATCGTCACGGCGCTTTTCAAAAAAAATCGTCCCCTTGTGGTCCGTCACCTTCAACTTCTCCACCAGGGTATTTTCGAAAAATGAGCTACAAATCTTTTTGATACCCTCCTCGTCGATGTTCCATATGGGAAGCTCCAGCGAGTCGTTCAGGTAGTCGCTGAATTCTTTCAGGGTGTCGGCGCTCTGTACCTTCGCCTTGTGGGACATATAGCAGTAGGTCAAAGAGACGACCATGGCAAAAACAACGGCCACCACGAGCACAATGCTCACGATCAGGTCCCGGGACAGGGTCCGTCGGGAGCGGCTCTCAGATTGAGGCTGACGCTGATCCATGTCCTTTTTGAAAGTAGCCAACGGCATGTCTGTGATTGTTTCGTCTCAGGGTCCAATGAATGTGAATTACTGATCCATTGAAACATATCGGCAGGCCGGTGGCCAGACAATAGCTTTTTTAGCCATACAAGGGATAAAAAAATCAGCTCACGGGCGCCGGTAGTGGACCATGGCTGGCCGGGCCGCCGATTCCAGCAGGTCCAGCGCGGCCCGGAGCACGGCCCGCTGACCCTGGGCATCGCCCACCAGCCCCAAGGGACGTCCCAACAGATAGGGTGTTAACAGAACCCGGGGAAGCACCATCTTTTTCAACGGCTGTTCAAAAGCGGCGACGGCCACCACCACGGTGGGGATCCCCGATGCTTCCATCAGGCGCGCGACGTGTCCCACGGACACGTGGCAGACCGGTCAGGCCGGCACCAGCAGGGCGGCATTGACCTTTTGGGCCTTGAACCGCTGCACCCAGTCGGGGCCGTCCTTTTTCAGCAAGCGGACCTGGGAGCAGGCCCCCACAAAGGAGTATACCGGATCGGAGAGTACACCGAAAACCCCATCGACCGATAATTCCCGAAGCCGTTGCAGCGGCAGGCTCACATTCGGATCCCGTCTGGCTCCCCGCACATCGTATCCGCCGTGGCGGACCACCAGCCGATCGGTCGGTGTATCCACCGGAATGGCGCTCAACGGGGGAGATTCCTTTAAAAAAGACATGATCTGCTGTTCCGCCTGGGTCTGGGTCATATTCTCCACCCCCAGCGGATTGGGGTCATCACCGTCGACAAAGTGGCCGCTGGAGGTCAGCAGCATGAGGCGGGATTGGGACAGGGGGGTGTCCATGGGGGTGAAGGGGCCCGTATCGTAAACGGCACGGGCCTCCTGAGCGTAAGAAAGGATTTGGCTCTGGCGGATATGCTCGTATACCGGCGCTGTATCGCCGCTGTCATAGGCATCCACAAGTTTAGACAGCAGCCCCTGAAAAAAGTCCGATGCCTGATCGTCGGACAAATGGGCCAGGAATTTGAAGCTCATGTCTGACCGGCTGCCGTAAAAAAAGGAATTCTTGAAGGATTCGAAGGTCTCTTTGTGCTCCGGGATCTCGCTCATGATGTCGCTCCTTTGGAATAAGAATGGTTTTCAGCTTCTCTTTAGTGTCCATCCAGAAATGGTGGATTTTGGTTCATGTCAAGGCCGCAGCGGCGTTGAAACCGCAGGCGTAGCAGCGCTACGTCGAGGATTTCAAGGAAGTGAGAACGCCGGCCTGGGCCGAAAGATGCCGTTTTTGGATGGGCACTACTTACCGCCACTGCCGCACCCCGCCGACGGGCGGGAAGACGAGAAAACAAACTTGGAGGTGACAATTCGGGTGATGATCGGAATGACAGGCCGTGCCGCCGACCAGATCCGGGAAATGGCAACGGCAATCACAAATCCCAGGACAAATCCCGCCAGACCGAAAGCGACGCTGTGGCCGTCGCCGGTTCCATCCACACCGCCGGACATGAAAGCACCCATGAAGGCGCCGGTCAGCATCCCGAACACGGGCACCAGATAGAGCACCGCCATGCGGGACAAGATGGCACCGGATTCCACCGTAAGTGTCACCCGGTCACCCACCGCCGCTCCGACCCGGTTGAACGCCGGTATCTTTTCCGTGCTGGCGGCCCGCCCCCCGTGGCACTGGGAAACGGCGCTGCAGCTGCCGCACCCCTGGCCTTTTACAGCCACCACCGTGGCCCGGCCGTCGTCGCTGGTCTCTACCACAAAACCGATTGTCTGCGCCATGCTTCACCTCTATGGATGGCAGGATTGACCGTGACCTTAGGGCTCACTCAGCTCAGCGTATTGAGACTCTCCTTGGTAAAGGGAATCACTTGATCAATCCGGCCGTCGACGACCTTGGTCACCCAGGCCGGATCAGCCAGAAGCGCCCGGCCCACCGCCACCAGATCGTAGTCCTCCCGTTCCAGGCTTTCTAAAAGTGTTGACAGGTGGGCGTCGGAGCTGTGCCCGGGATCACCCTTGATCAGGGCAGCCAGAAAATCGGTATCCAGTCCCACGCTGCCCACGGTAATGGTGGGCTTGCCGGTCAACTTGCGGGTCCAGCCGGCCAGGTTCAAGCTGTCCACCTCGAATTCCGCTTCCCAGAATCGCCGGGTGCTGCAGTGAAACAGATCCACACCGGCATCCGCGAGCGGGGCCAAAAAACGTTCCAGTTCCTTCGGGGTATGGGCCAGGCGGGCTTCGAAATCCCCCATCTTCCATTGGGAAAAGCGCAGGCAGATGGGAAATTCGTCCCCGACCAGCTGGCGCATCTGACGGACGATCTCCACGGCAAAGCGGGTGCGTTCCCAGGAATGAGCGCCCCCGTATCCGTCGGTGCGCCGGTTGGTGGCATCCCAGAAGAACTGGTCGATGAGATAGCCGTGGGCCCCGTGGATCTCTACGCCGTCAAAACCGATATCCCTGGCGTTTAGGGCAGCCACAGCAAAGGCGTCCACCACATCGGCGATGTCCGCTTCGGTCATGACCGTTGGCGGTGTGCCCGATTTCATGGACGGGTGAAGGATGGCCGCCGGGCCCATGCCGGGCTGGTCCGGGTCCGGAGGCATGCCCGGCTGACGGACACTGCCGCAATGCCACAGCTGGGGAAATATTTTACCTCCGGCCGCGTGCACCCGATCCACCACCTGCCTCCAGCCGTCCAGCGCCGCTTTCCCGGCGAAATCCGGCACATTCGGATATGCGTGGCCATTTTTCGGCGCCACCACGGTGCCTTCGGTGATGATCAAGCCCACCCGGTGCTGTGCCCGTCGGGCATAGTAGGCGGCCACGTCGGCTCCCGGTACATTTCCCGGCGAAAAGCTGCGGGTCATGGGCGCCATGACCACCCGGTTGGGCAGGGTCAGGCCTTTCACTTGAAAGGGATTGAGCAGGGCATCATATGTCATTTTTTCCTCCTATTGTTGGAAATGCAGCTTATCCGTCTAAGGATTCCAACGGTTGCGATCTTCCTTATTCGCTCAGTTGCCGTTCCAGCGCATCTACGGCGGTGACCGGCAGTTCGCAGGCGCCGTGCCGGCAGACATAGGCCGTTGCTTTGCCGCCGGCAGCGGTTTTTCCCCTGAACAGGGGGGATCGCAGGGACAGTTGCGCGGTGCTTGATTCGGTCACGATCATCACCAGGCTGCCGGGTAGAAACACGGACCTCAACCGATCCGTGAACGAAACGGCATCATCGCCTGCTGGGGTGACGATGATCACCTGATGGGGCGGATTCAGAAAGTCATTCAGGGCCAGAAGCATCTCGCCGAAAGCCGACGGATTGGCTTCCATGACGGCGGAAAAGGCGGCAAATCCCTTTTCCACCCGTTTTAAATAGGATGGATCCAGAGTCAAGTCGTTCAATCGCAGCAGGTTCATCAGAGCCGCGGCGTTCCCCGAGGGAAGGGCGCCGTCAAGGACCGGCTTCTCGCGGGCGATAAGCGCCTCGTGATCGTCGGCAGTCATGAAAAAGCCACCGTTTTCATGGTCATCAAACAGATCGGCCAGGGTCCGGTCCAATTCGACGGCACGCTCCAGCCAGTGCAGATCGGCTGTTGCTTCAAACAGATCCAGCAGCGCGGCAATAAAAAAGGCGTGGTCATCGAGAAACCCGTTCCCTCCGGCAACCCCGTCTTTGAAGCTTCGCTTGAGCCTGCCGTCCACAACCATCTTGTTCAGGATAAAGTCCGCCGCCCGACTGGCCCGGTCGAGATAGGCCAAATCGTCCAGGGAGAACCCGGCACGGGCAAATGCGCTGATCATCAACCCGTTCCAGGCAACAAGAATCTTGTCGTCTCGCAGCGGCGCCGGACGCTCTTGACGGTGAGCATAAAGCGCCGCATTGATTCGGTCTACGTCCGATACCAGCTGCGTCGTCGACAGGCCCAGATCACCGGCCATGGCCTCGAGTTCCCGCGGCAGGAATAAAACATTTCTCCCCTCGAAGTTACCGTCGGCTTTGACGCCGTAGACAGCCGCGGCAATCCGGGTATCATCGGCACCGAGGGTGTCGTTGAGTTCTTCAAGGGTCCAGGTGAAAAACCAGCCCTCCTCCCGGTGTCCGGACGGCGTCAGGCTGTCCGCATCGGTGGCAGAGAAAAACGCCCCGTCTGGCGAGGTCATCTCGCGGGCCACATAATCCAGGGTTTTTATGGCCACCTGCCTGAATCGGGGGTTCCCTGTGGCCTGCCACCCCTCGATGTAGGCAGGCACCAGCAGCGCGTTGTCGTAAAGCATTTTTTCAAAGTGGGGAACCAGCCACTGCGCGTCGGTGGAATAGCGGTGAAAACCGCCCCCCACCTGATCGTTCATGCCGCCGGCGGCCATTTTCTCCAGGGTCAGGGCTGCCATGTTCAGGCCGTCCGGATCACCGGTGCGTCGATGGTGCCGCAGCAGCAGCCGAACCGGCAGGGAACTGGGAAACTTGGGCGCCCCGGCGACTCCGCCATGCACCGCATCAAACCGGGTCTTGCTGGATGAGACGGCACGCTCCAGCACACCGTCCATGGGCAAGCGGCCGGCAGCAGCCGGCGCCACCATCTGCTGCACTGCCCGGGAGAGTTCGCCGGCAGACCGGACAACCAGATCCCGTTTGTCGTCGTAGCTCTCGCGAATCTTTTTCAGCAGCGTGAGAAATCCCACGGGTGAGCCCCTGTCGCCATCCCGGGCCGGGTAATAGGTGCCCCCGTAAAAAGGTTCCCGGTCCGGGGTCAGCCATACCGTCATGGGCCACCCTCCCCGGCCGGCAATAGCCTGGACGGCACTCATATAGATAGCGTCCACGTCGGGCCGCTCTTCGCGATCCACTTTGACGGCAACGTAGTTTTCGTTGATATACCGGGCAATCTCCTCATCTTCGAACGACTCTTCCTCCATCACGTGGCACCAGTGGCAGGTGGAGTAGCCCACGGAGGATTCGAGAAACAGCCGGTTGGTGTAGATGGCCCGACCCTGATCATCGAGGTGACGGGTTCGGGGTCGGTAGGCATCGCCTCGCCGTTCAGCCATTTTTCGGATTTCATTCTCCAGGGTCATATTGCCACCTCTTTCTCCGGGCACAGCCATTGGCGAATGTCCTTCAGGCAAGCTGGTTTCAGTGCCATTGCCAACGGGTTTGTCCAAACATGCATTCCCGGTGAGAAGGACGGTGATCAGGCCAACACCAGCCATAGTCGCTCTGGGAATTTGCGGAATTTGTCGGTTGAAAGCCATATCCCCCTTTCATTGACATGTCTGTCAAAGCCCCTGCTATCTCGCCAAAGGATACTTTTCCCGTGCCCATCCAATCAGACCGGAATCCATAAAAAGGAAGGGCGGCTCTGCTGTTGTGGGGTAGTGTAGCAGAGCCGCCGAGGGTAGAGGAATTGAGTAATACATATGGGGTGTTGATTAGAAGATAACCAGATCACCAATGCCTGTCAAGGAAAAATTACCACAATGTGGTAATTCATTTTTAACTACCTGAAATAAAAGTATTTAGCAATGAAAAATACTAAAGGCATGGATTGGTCATCAATTCGATGGGGCCTCCGCAGGCGATTGCACCCCCCTTGATCACCCGGGCGAACACCCCCTACCGGGGCATGATGCAGTCGCCGGCCTGGTAGTAGATGGCACAGGGTTTGTGGATACAATCTTCACGACGCCTCCTGGGCGATAATAAACAGGCCGTATGTGGCAAACAGATCAGGCCAGTAACGAACAATCCTCCCGGACCGGTCCTGCCGGTCCGTATCGATGCCCACCTCTTTCAAAATTTTAAATCCCACCTGACGGGCGTATCGTCTGAAGTCGGACAGGGTGATTACCCGGATGTTGGGGGTATCGTGCCACTGGTAGGGCAACTGCGGCGTCACCGGCGCGTGCCCGGTTAAGGCCAGCATCAGCCGTACCCGCCAGTGGCTGAAGTTGGGAAAACTCACTACACTTTGTCGGCCGATCCGCAGCATCTCACGGATCAAGGGCGCCGGATCGTAGATCTGCTGCAGGGTCTGGGCCAGGATCACGAAATCGAAAGCCTCGTCCGGATAGTCCCTGACCTCTTCGTTAATGTCCCCCTGCAGTACGGTCAACCCTTTCTCGATGCAGCGGGCCACGCAGTCCTCGTCGATGTCGATACCGGTGCAAACCGCATTTTTACGGGTCTTCAGATAGTGAAGCAGCGTGCCGTCACCGCATCCCAACCCCAGTACCCGGGCTCCTTGCGGAATCCAGGATGCCACTAGCCGAAGGTCGTATCGAATGCCGTTAACTGCCGTTGTCACCGTTCAGGAATCCTTTCATGATGCCCGAGAGGCGATCGCTGGGGAGCAGGAAGGCATCGTGCCCCCACTGGGCCTCAATTTCGCAAAAGCTAACGTCCAGCCCGTTTTTTTTCATGGCCTTGACCATTGCCCGGGACTGGTAGGTCGGGTAAAGCCAGTCTGAGGTGAATGAGAGCACAAGAAACCTGGCCCGGGCGCCGGCAAAGGCCGCCATCGCCGACCCATCGCCGTAATGCCGCTCGAGGTCGAAGTAGTCCGCCGCCTTGGTAATGTAAAGAAAGGCGTTGGCGTCGAACCGGTCTACGAACTTGCGGCCCTGATAGCGCAGGTAGCTCTCCACCTGAAAATCCGCATCGAAATTGAAGGAAAAATCCGCCTTGTCCTGGAGCCGCCGGCCGAACTTGAGGCGCATGGATTCGTCGGAAAGATAGGTAATATGCCCGATCATCCGGGCCACGGCCAACCCCAGGTCCGGTTTCTTCCCATCGTAGTAGTCCCCACCATTCCAGTTGGGATCGGCCATGATGGACTGCCTGGCCACCTCGTTGAAGGCAATGGCCAGGGCGCTGTGCCGGGTAGTGGTGGCCAGCAGCACGGCGGATTCAACCATGTCCGGGTAGCGCACACTCCACTCCAGCGCCTGCATGCCGCCCACGGATCCGCCGATCACCGCGTGAAGCCGATGCACACCCAGATGGTCCATGAGTTGCTTTTGCGCTGCCACCATGTCTCCAATGGTGACGACCGGGAAGCTCAGTCCGTATGCCTTTCCGGTAGCCGGATCAATGGATGCGGGACCGGTTGACCCCATGCAACTGCCCAGAATGTTAGAACAGATCACGAAATAGCGGTCCGTATCGATCCCCTTTCCCGGTCCCACCATAAAATCCCACCATCCCGGCTTGTCATCAAGATCGCTGTATGTGCCGGCCACGTGGGCGTCACCGGAGAGGGCATGCAGAATCAGGATTGCATTGGTCCGGTCTTCGTTGAGACGGCCGCAGGTTTCATAGGCGATGGTTACCGATCCGATGGCCGCACCACAAGCCAGTTCCATGGATGCCGGCGGTTGGGCGAAGGTAAATGTCCGCTTTTCCACCCGGCCCACCGATAACCCCTGCTGATCGTGCCGGATGTACTCACTCATGATCAACACATAAAAAATCAATGTTTGGACGGCATTGTATCACGTTCAAGATCAAGGCGTGCAAATTCCGAGGAAGGAGGCGTATTATTGATACGCCGCAGTGACGAGGAATGCCGCACAACGCCGGTATTGGACGTGATACAATGCCGTCACTCATGGTCGATTTTGGTCAGTATGGCCTTGAACACATCACAGGTGCGACACAGCTTCATCTTCTCTTTCCAGGAGTCGTGGACAATCCCCTCACAAATGGTGCCGTTGATGAACCAGCACAGGTCACCTGTGGAGAACTCCCAAGCCGGACACTGCTCCCGCTGTTCCTGGGGGCAGGAACGGGTGTCCCAGCATGGTTTAACGCCATTTTCACCAAACCATTTGCGGGTAAGCAGAAAATAGAATTGGCGCTCCACATGGACGGGAATGGTGCGCCAGCCCTGCTCATAGCTATGGATGGCCTTGATGGAGGTTCCGAGAAGCTGGGCCATCTGCTTCTGGGTCTTTTTCAGTTTCTTTCGAAATGAGCTGAACTCTTTATCTTTCATGGCTTTCTGTTTCTGATTGCGGCCCCTTGAATGGCTTCACCGATGTGTATATTCCAAAGTGGACACCAACGCCGCAATCAGCGCCATGCTCTTTTTCTAATAGGCAAACATGGGTGACCACCATGGATACTTTACGGGCAAAAGATCATAACAGTTCTTCTCTACCACATGGTGGTATATATGTCAACGATTTTTCCGAGGCCCTAAAAATGCAAACACGCAATACCACTACCCCCACAGCCCCGGCACCGCCTGCAACCGGTCCGGGGCCCTCTCCCCGTTAGCCCTTTCAATTTGTAAAACTTTTGTAATTATGCCGACTAATCATGTACTTTCAGCATGTTGTACGTTAGTTTAAATATATTCTGGTCACTCTGACGATGCCGTTCCCGTTTTCCATACCGGAGGCGCAACATGCGAGAAGAATGCATTTATGCCATGCTGCGGACCATCAAAGGGCTCAGCAACGTTTTCTACCGGTTCGACATCCAATGGGTCCATCAGCCCCCCGCCGATCCATGGCGGCATCTTCGGCTGGTGGCCTTTCTCAACCATACCAGCCTTTACGAGCCCCTGTTCGTCGGCGGATTTCCCAACGAATTTATCAAACGCATCGCCTTTAAGGGCCTCATGCCCGTGGCTGACAAAGCCACCCGGCGCCCCCTCATGGGATTATTTTTTCGGCTGGTGGCCAAAAATGTGGTCTCCATCACTCGTAAAAACGACCACACGTGGAACCGGGTCCTTTCCACCATGAAGCCGGATACCATGGTGATCATCATGCCCGAAGGCCGGATGATGCGGGCCAATGGCCTGGATAAACACGGCCAGCCCATGACCGTGAGGGGCGGCATCGCCGATATCGTCCAGAGCATCCCGGAAGGCCGGATGCTGCTGACCTACAGCGCCGGCCTGCATCACGTGCAGATCCCCGGCCAGCGTATCCCCAAAATCTTTAAAACCCTGCTCATGCGGCTGGAAACCATCGACATTGCCAAGTACCGCAACCGGCTGATGGGCCGATGCGGACCGGACGGTTTCAAGAAAGCGCTGATCCGGGACCTTGAAGCCCGTCGGGACAGGCACTGCGCTGGCCTGGTGCCGGCTGCTCTCCCGGCCTACGCAACTGCCCTTGGATAATCCCTTTTACCGCTACAGCCTGATCCGCCTGTGCTACCTGCCCCTGGGCCTTACCCTCTATAACCTAACCTGGATAAACCGGAAACAACAAATTACAAGCACCAAATCTTAAATAAATCCCAAATTCCAAATCCCAAATAAGATCAAAAACCAGAGATTTGGAACTTGGAATTTTAGTCATTGTTATTTATTTGGAATTTGTTTTTTGGTTATTGTGATTTATTTGTTTTCTGACATAAAAAACACGAATTTCAGAATTAAGATACTAATCGGCCATCTTAGACGCCTTTGGATACACCGCCAGCTGAAGGCAGCGCACCGACATTGACACCGGGACCGCCTTCCTCTATACCACCTGCCAACCCGGTGTGACCGGAATCGACCGGCCACGTGCAGGCGTATCGGAACGAAAAAACCATGATCAGCATCGAAAATCTCACCAAAAGCTTCGGCGGCCACGTACTTTTCGACGGCGTCAGCTTCAAGATCAATTCCAAGGAGCGGGTGGGCCTGGTGGGCCGCAACGGCCACGGCAAGTCTACCCTGTTTCGCATGATCGTCGGAGAGGAAGGTTACGACGACGGCGCTATCACCATGCCCAAAGGGTATCGCATCGGATACGTGCAGCAGCACATCCGATTCACCGAGAGCACTGTACTGGCCGAGGGAATGAAAGGCCTGATGGCATCGGAAAAGGATCACCACTGGAAGGTGGAAAAAATCCTCGCCGGCCTGGGCTTTTCCGACGGCGACATGGCCAGGAACCCCCATGATTTTTCCGGCGGATTCCAGGTGCGGCTCAACTTGGTCAAGGTACTGGTTTCAGAACCGGACCTGCTCCTGCTGGACGAGCCCACCAACTACCTGGACATCACCTCCATCCGCTGGATCGAGAATTTTCTGTTATCCTGGCCCCACGAATTGATTCTGATCACCCACGACCGGGGGTTCATGGACAAGCTGGTCACACACACCGTGGGAATCCACCGCAAAAAAGCCAGAAAAATCGATGGGAACACGGAAAAATATTACGACCGCATTGCCCAAGACGAGGAAATCCACGAAAAGACCCGGCTCAACGACGAGCGCCGGGAAAAGGAGATCCGCCTGTTTATCTCTCGGTTCCGGGCCAAGGCAAGGCTGGCCAACATGGTCCAGTCCCGAATTAAGACCCTGGCCAAAACGGAGAAAAAGGACAAGCTGGAGCAGATCAAAGGACTGGCGTTCTCCTTTCGCAGCAAACCCTTCAAGGCCAAACAGGTACTCACCGTCGAAGGGATCTCCTTTGCCTGGGGGGCGGGCCGGCCCCTGTTTGAAAACCTGGCCTTCTCCATACTCGCCGGGGAACGCATCTGCGTCGTGGGCAAAAACGGCAAGGGAAAGACCACCCTGCTCAAAGTGCTGGCCGGCACCCTGTCTCCTGCCTCGGGAAAGGTCACCTACAACCCGCAGGTCGAGTCCGGGGTGTTCGAGCAGACCAACATCCAGAGTCTGGTGGACAGCCGGACCGTGGAAGAGGAGATCCTTTACGCCCAGCCGGACATGGACCGCCAGAAGGTCCGAAATATCTGCGGGGCCATGATGTTCGAAGGTGACAGCGCCCTGAAAAAGATCAGCGTCCTCTCCGGCGGTGAGAAGAGCCGGGTGATGCTGGGGAAGCTGCTGGTAACGCCGGCAAACCTGCTGATGCTGGACGAACCCACTAATCACCTGGACATGGACGCCGGCGACGCCCTGTTGGCCGCCATCGACAATTTCGACGGTGCGGTGATCATGGTCACCCACAACGAGATGTTTCTGCATGCCCTGGCCGACCGACTCATCGTTTTCGACCATTCCTGCGCCCGTATGTTCGACGGCAATTATCAGGATTTTCTGGAAAAGGGCGGCTGGGGGGATAGTGAGGCAATAATCCGGCGGAAAGACGATACGGCTGACGAAACGGCACCCGCGCTTCCCCGGTTCAACAAGAAGGAACTGAGGCGCCTGCGATCGGAAATCATCACCGAGAAGTCCAAGGTGCTCAAGCCCATGGAAGACACCATCACCAAGGCAGAAGATGAGATTGAAAAGAATGAGGCCTTGCTCGAGCAGTTGAACCAAGAGATGGTGGATGCCTCCCAGAAGGGCGACGGCAACCGCATCGGCCCCCTCTCCCAGCAGATCCGGTCCTGCCAGGAAATTATCGAGACGCGGTTCGCCGAAATGGAGAAGATGGACGAGCAGCGGCAGCGGCTGGAAAAGAAATTTGAAAAGCGTTTGTCCGAACTGGAGGCTTAAAGGTCTGCTGTCCCATGCCTGATAAAAAATCCATTCTTCTCATTTCCCCGCCGGTCTCCAAGCCCAGCGACCCCCCGGCCGGCCTGGCCAAACTGGCCTGGTCGCTGAAAGACAAAGGAGTCGAGTGCCGGGTATATGATGCCAGTATAGACGGCATTCTTGGAATGCTTGACCATCCATTGGTGGCCGACGACACCTGGACCCGTCGGGCACTGGCCAATCGGGAGGCGAACATCAATGCCCTCCGGTCGTTGGGCCATTACCACAACCGGGACCGCTACAAACGAGCCGTTATGGACACCAACCGGGTGCTCCACATGGCGGGCATCACGTTCAACACCACCTTGTCCCTGTCCAACTATGGCTCCCCTGCCCTTTCACCGGTTCGCAGCCAGGACCTGCTTCGTGCGGCTGAACAATTTGAAGCAAGCCCGTTCTATTCGATCTTTTCTAAACGACTCACAAGGAATTTCACCCAACGGGAACCGAATATCGTCGGCTTGTCTATAAATTTCTTGAGCCAGGCCCTGTGCGCCTTTGCCATGGCGGGTTTTATTAAAAACCATTACCCCCGAATACGAATCGTTTGCGGTGGCGGCCTGGTGACCTCATGGATGAATATCCCGGATCTTGGCAACCCCTTCATGGGTCTGGTTGACGAAATGGTTTGCGGCCCGGGTGAAAGCCGGCTGATCGAGCTGTGTACCGGAGAAAAAACAACCGAGTCGTGCTGCACGGGGTATGACTATTCCTACTTTGATCTGGACCGCTATCTTTCCCCGGCGAGAATTCTCCCCTACAGCACCTCCCGGGGGTGCTACTGGAAAAAATGCGCCTTCTGCCCGGAAAAGTCGGAAAACGAACCCTACCGCACGGCAAGCCCGCAGACCATTGGGATGGATCTGCGGCGGTCGGTGGAAATGACCACCCCGGGCCTCATTCACTTTCTGGACAACGCCCTTTCCCCCCGTTTTTTGGGCCACCTGATCGACCATCCGCCTGGCGTGCCCTGGTACGGGTTCACCCGGATGACCCGGCACCTCACCGACCCTGTATTTGTTCAGGGACTCAAGGCGGCCGGATGCGTGATGCTCAAGCTGGGCGTGGAGTCCGGGGATCAGGATGTGCTGGATGCTTTTTCCAAGGGAATCGACATTGGTACGGTATCAAACGCACTCGACACCATTCACCAGACGGGCATCGCCACCTACGTTTATCTGCTTTTCGGAACACCCGCGGAAAATGAAAACAGCGCCTGCAAGACGCTGGATTTTACCCTTCGTCATTCGCCGTCAATCGATTTTCTCAATCTCGCCATCTTCAACCTTCCCGCTTACAGCGACGAGGCCAATCAATTGGACACGGTGGACTTCTATGAAGGCGATCTTTCATTGTATCGAGACGATTCTAAACAACGATCCACCATTCTTCACCTCCAACCACGCTGCTTTTTTCAATTTGGGAAAAGGCTGTAAGTCCTCACCCCGGAGATATTTGTAAAGCGCAAAACATCAGCACCATTATTGAAAATGTCACCGCTCACAGCGTCCTTAGCCAATAGACACCAAACCTACTACCGGATCGCGGCATCGAATGCCGACCGGACCTGATCCGGAAACCTGGCGGCCAGGGGCCGGCCCTGTTCATCGCGCATCACCCACACGGCACGGTGCATACCATAAGCGATTTTCACCCGCGAACCGTCCGGTTCCAAACGGAAGTAATCCACGTGAAAGGTCACGCTGCAGTTGTGCAGATCCCTCACCGCCAGGGTAAGCAATACACGGTCGAAGGGCATGGCCTCGCGAAGGTGGTCCACGCGGCTCTCCAGGGCCAGCAGTTCTCCCCTTTCCCCGATGCCCTGGAAGTGATCGGGAATCAGTTCGTAGAAAAAGCGGTCCCGGATCTGGCCCTGCCATTCGTAGTAATTGGCGTAGTAGATATTGCCCACCAGGTTGGCATGGGCCAGGGTGGTTTCAAAGGTCTGCTCCCGCACGATGGGGCGGACTACGGGTCCGGACGGTGCCATATAGACGACGGGGTCATCGTCGCTGTCGAACAGGTACCCCAGGGATTCTTCCATGGATTCGGGCGTGTCCGGCGCGTCGAACTGCGGACACATATCTTCGATGAACTGGCCGTAGTAGGCCGGATAGGGTGCCACCTTGGCCACCCCCGGTCCCAGGATCTCCACCCAGGTGGTCTGGAGCCGGCAGAAAGCCAGGCGCTGGAATCCCCCGCCTTTGAGCATCTTCCGAAAATCGTAGGAAAGGGTCATGGTGGAGTTCTCAGGCCCACTGTTGTCGGACACCCACATGAGAATTTCGATCTGGTCGCTGGTCCCCCCCTCCCCCAGAATCTTCAGGTGACCGTAGTTGGTCACCCCTCCCCATCGACCGCTGGCAAACTGGTCGGACATCTGGGCCAGTACCGGCCAGGCCGAAGCTTCACGGGTGTTGCCCATCCACTTGATGAAGTTGGAGAAGTAAATGGTGCGACTCAGGTTGGCGCTGGGCTGGAACGTCACCGGCAGCCGTTGGACGAACACCAGCTGACCCTGGGGCCCGCCTTCAATCATCTCGAAGGGGCGAGTCTCATACAGGGGTTCGTATCCCGGATAGTCCGCAGTCAGCATGTGCGCCGGAACCCGTGGCACCGCTTCCGGTGCGACCGTGACGGCAAGAATCTGCGGCGGCCCCCAGGTCAGACTGATGGCCAGGGTGAGTATTTGGATGGATACCACACCGGTATCCCCGCCGGCAAACAGCACCGCATCGCCCTTTTTTCTCACGATCTTAAGGGCTGTGCCTGACTCGCCGCTGGCCTTGGCCAGGGTTTCTGCCGCCGCCCAGATCCGTGTACCAGCACTGTCTAGGGCCTCCCCCTGCTCGACAAGGGTGTCCAGCAAGGCGGTCCGGCCGTCACCCAACAGGCCGTTCCAGCCCTCCCGGGTTCTGGTGGTGATGGCGGTCAGGTCACACCCCACCGGACCGGGCCCGCAAACACAAAGGCATATCCGGTCCTCGTGGGTGAGGGAAACATCCAGAATCGACGATGCCACATCGGCAACGGCCGGTTTGCCGCTCTGCTGCCACTGGGTGGACAACGCTGTAGATGGAAGGTCGTATCGTTCTGCCGCTGTTTTCAGGGTACGATCCAAAAGCGGCCCCTCGGCCTGTCGGCGAGATTCTCTCTCCATGCCGTGGATGCCGGGGATGCAGGCCAGTTCCAGATGGGGCGGTGTCACCGAGCAGTTTCGACACGCCGCTTCAAGCGACTGTTGCACCAGACGGCCGTCCCGATCCTCTGGAAAAACTAGGTCGGCTACCGTCGGGTACTCGTCATGGTGCTTGAGAATCCTCAGCCGGTAGCCCAGCAGCACCGCCCTCACCGCTCCGTTTTCGCTGATGGCGGCCACCCGGTATACCAGGTCCCGATCCTCCCGCCCAACAAGCTCCACGCGCACCGTGGCCGGTGTGGACGCACTGAAAAACTCAGGGAACAGATCCATCCGGTCGATGGACACGGGCAGGCTGGTGTCCTGGGGCACCAGCAGGGCCGCACTCTGAAGCAGGGTGTCGGTGAAAAAAGGATTGCCCAGGTACATGCGGGTGCTGTTCTCCTCGCCAAAGGCCACTGTCAATAGCTGGTCTGCCGGCGTAATACGGGAGGTGAACAGGGCCATTCCGGCTTTTTCACCGGATTCCCGAATCTCCCAGACGGTCTGGATACCCTGGAACCGGGGTCCCTGGAAAAGCAGGGTGGGCCGGTACAGGTCGGTCTCCGGCACCAGGGGCAAGGGGTTTTCCGGGAGTGAGCGGATCTCCGCCGGAACGTTTTCATCCATGCCAAAGACAAAGGTCGCCGAAAAGAAATCCGACTGCACCCCGGTCCCCTGCTTCACGATGCCGGCATGGACGACGGTTTCACCGCCATCCCCACCCTCTGCCATAATCGCACGAATCAGGATGTCGGCACCAGTCTCCGGATCCACGGTAATGGGCCTCTGGAGTTGTACATCTCTGATCTGGACCCGGGAAACAACGTCGACGCCGGACAGGTGGATCGCCGCCTGGGCCATCGCCTCCAGCCCGAAGACCGTGGGGAAAAGATAAGATCCCTGAAAATAATGGTCTTTCAGGTAGGGGTCGGTCTCAAGGGACAGGTGGGTTGAGAAAACCGCTTCCACCCCGGGAGTCAGATGGGTTCGATTTTCCAGGAATCGCAACCCCTGGGGCTCATCGGGCAACGCCTGGTTCCAGGTGTCCAGTCCCCCCATCCGGGCGGTCACCACCACCTGGTAGCTGCCCGGATCATGGGTGAAGACCTTCAGGAACCGGTTGACGCCCTCGTCCGTGGGAATCGCATCGATTCCCTTGTCCCGCAGCAGTTCAACGCTGCCCATGCGGGCCCCCATACCCTCGTCACGCCAGATGCTGTAGGCGACATTGGCCGTCCGGGTCTGGGGGTGATCGGCGGCAAAACCGCGCAGGGCAATATCCATCACCTCGTTGGAGAAGCCATACCAGCCATTGCCGGGCATGCCGGTGATGCCGATGATGGAACCCATACCCACAATCAGTTTGGGCGGTTTCTCTTTCAGCGCGTCCAGCAGGTGAAGCATGCCCAGCACCTTGGGGGCGGTTTCGGCAAAGGCCTGTTCCTGTTTGACCTGACCGGTGAGCCGCGGCCGGTTGAGCCCGGCACCGTGGATGATCCCGGTAACCGGGCCGAGGCGGTCAGTCACCGCCGTAAGCATCTCCACCACCGCGTCGCGGTCCGCCATGTCACAGGAAAAATAGTCGACCGCAAGCCCCAGGGCGGTATACTTGTCCAAAAGGATGCGAATCTCCTGCGATTCGGTCTTTTCCGCTGCCTGATCCGGATGCGGGGTCCGACCTACCAGTGCCATGCGCGCGCCGGTTTCCCGGGCCACGGCCAGAGCACAGGCGGCCGTGATGCCCCTGGCCCCGCCGGTGACAAGGATCACATCATCGCCCGCCCACTGGACATTCCGTTTTTTAAAGGTTGCCGGCTGGATAAGCCGCGGAAAAAAAGTCCGGCGGGTGCGGTCCAGATCGTATCCCACTGCAGCAAAGCTGTCATGGGTGATCATCTCAGCCAGAGTTTCCCAGGCGATGATCTCCGGTGACAGCGCCGGGCAGAAATCCACCACGCGGACTCTAAGATCCGCCCGCTCCAGGTGAAGGCTCGCCCCCAGGGCCACGGCACCGCACCGATCCAACTGGGCAAAGCGCGGATCCCGGCCGAAAAAGCCGCCGCCGAACTGGATCCATGCCACGGTGGTGCGACGCCTCGGGGCACTGGCCGCCGGTGGTGCCGATGCCACGCTGACCCGCATACGGATCAGCCGGTGCAACAATGCCGACCGATCTTTTTCACGATGGCCGTTTTTGGGCAAAATGGCCACCAGATGAGAAAAGGTCGGATCCTGAACACCATCCGCAGCATCTTCAGTGTCGAAGGCATACACTTGGGTGAACGCCCCCCGCTGAAAGAAATTCAGACCGAGCACCTCTGCCACATCAGCCGTGTCCTCGCTGTGAAGAATCAATACCCGGGCCTTCTGCCAGTCGTTTTCCGACCGCATCCGCCAGGTGTCGGGAAACCGCGGATAAGGGGTTCTCACCAGATCCATGGTAAAATTGCGCACCCAGGCCGGCTGGTCGGTGGCAACAATCGCCCGTCCGGCCTGGGTGCTGCCGGTACCGGCGGCATGCTGTTCAGCGGCCATCCGGTTCAGAATCACGCTGATCTGTCGCAGACTGCGCGTAAGCAGGGGCTCTAAGTCTAAGTGGGCCTGTATCCCCAAAGCCGTGGCGGTTCGCTGAACCAGCGTCTTGAGCTTGTCCGGCCCCACCTGAAGATCCCGCTCCACCTGCAGGTCCGGATCCAGTGCGTCACCGGAAAACCCGGTGATACGGGCGGCCTGTCTCATCAGTTCGGCCAGTGCATCCGGTGGTGCAGCCGCCACGACCGGTACTGATTCCACACCGGCACCGACCAGTTCCACCACGTCCGCCAGGCTGGCATTGACCAGTGACTGCGCATCTACATGGCCTGAGACACCGGCCGCCGTGGCCAGACGGGCGATCAGGTCACCCGCCTTGATGGAGTCCAAATTCAAATCGTCCAGAAGCCGCATGGACAGGTCCAGGCTCGATTCGGGAAAGCCGGTAATTTCGGAAACCATGGCCATCAGCCGTTGGCCCAACCCAGCACGTTCACCTACCGGGCTACTGCCGTTCGGCAAATCACCGCGCAGTCGCTGGGCGGCATCGGCCACTTCTCCTAAAGCGGCATTGGCCAGAAGCGCCGGGTCAGGAAAAGTGATACCGCACGTTTTCGCAAAACGGGCGATCAGGTCACCCGCCTTGATGGAGTCCAAATTCAAATCGTCCAGAAGCCGGGATTCCCGTGACAGGGAGTCTGGGGAAAACCCGGTCACCTGGGAAACGATATCGAACAAAATGGCCTGCGCGGGCGCCGGGGTCACGGGTACCGGGCCGACGGCGGTCTGGGCTCCTTTCCCCATGGCGCCGGGCACCACCGATCGGGCATCGGGATCCCAGAATGAGAGGTCCGCTTGCACCACCCGGTTCAGGAAGGCCCCCCGTGACTGGAGGTAGCGGCTGACCAGAGCATCAGGCACGCCGTTGAAGGCCTCGGATAGAATCGTGCGGGTCTCGTCTGCCGCCGCTTCCACCTCAGTTCCATTAACTTCGGCAGACCGTGGCAGTTTTTCACAGGGGTTGACCACAAAAGATTTCCGATCTGCCGGGACAAACGGCCGGATCAGCCGGTTCTCGAACAGTGCTTCCCACTGGATCGGGACACCATGGGCAAACAGTGCCCCGATGGCGCGGTTCAGATCCGAGACGCTGCCGGCAGTTCCCTCCACCGGCAGGCATACGGTTCCCCCTTCATCGAAAATATCTCTGGCAAGGCCGGTCAGCACCCGACCCGGCCCCAGCTCAATCATCAGGTCGCAGCATTCAGCCATGTTCTTGGCCATTCGAATAAAATCAACACGTGACCGAATCTGCCGGGAGAAGTGTTCGTTCAGGGGTTGTCCCAATTCCAGACGCGCGCCGTCGGTGCTGGAAAAGATCCGGCACGCCGCCGTTTCCATCGTTTTCGAAAGGAAGGCCATACCGGCCACCTGCCGGGCGGCATCCTCGCACAGGCGGCTGTGAAAAGCACCGGAAACCGGCAGCCTGCGGGCGCTGATCCCACTCTCCTGAGCAATTCTCACCATTGCCTCGGCAGCCTCCGGTTCACCGGAGAGTACGGTCTGGCGAGGGCTGTTGAGGTTGGCCACAGTAAGGTATCCATTGGCCTGCGGTATCAGTGCCAACGCAGTGGACTCGTCGCACCGAAGGCCGACCATGGCTCCTGGTGCATCGGTTTTGCCGGACATAGCCTGTCCGCGGCGGGCAGAAAATTCCAAGAGCGTAGCCGCATCGAACACCCCGGCGGCAAAACAGGCCGCCAGTTCCCCCAGGCTGTGTCCGCCTACGGCTTCAGGACGGACACCCAAACGGGTGAAAAACTCAAGCCACAGCATAGAGGCCAGGCAGATGGCCGGCTGGGCATTTTCCGTTCGGGAAAGCGCGGTAAACCAGCGATCCCGCTCTTCGGGACCGGGTGCCCGGTCGGTAACCGCTGAACCAGCATCCGGGCCATGTTGAGCTGTTGTGAACCCTGGCCGGGAAACAAGAATCCGATCCGGGGGTTGGCGCTGCCCATTCCGAGCCAGATGTCGGGCCCAAGGGCGATGACTGGCCCGGCGCCACGGCCTCCCTCATCGCGTCGAAGGGACTTTTTCAGCTGTACCAGTCGGGCTGTCAGGTCATCGGGGTGGCCTGTGACGATGGCGGCTTTTATCCACGCGTCGGGCGGCACCTGCCGGCTCAGATCTGCGGAGAGGTCGGCCAGCTCGGCAATGCTGATGCCGTCGGCAGCCTTGATCAGGTCCGATATTTTTTCCAGCATTGCCTCCTTGCTGCCGGCGCCCATTACCAGCAGTTCGCTCTCCTGGGCAGAGGCCAGCAGTACCCCTTCATCCAAGGCGGGTTTCAGTCGGTCGTCGGGCTCGTCACCAGACACCATTGTAATGTGGCAGTTGATGCCGCCAAAGCCCATGGAAGAAACGCCGGCCGTCAGTTGTTTATCGGCAGGTTCCTGCCGGCCCAAGCGGACGGGATAGAGCCGTCTGGCTGCAGTATCGAAGACCTGGTGGGGTTCGGTGCAGGCGGCAGTGGGGGGAACTACCCGGCGGTTGACCGCCATCACAACCTTGATCAGTCCGCCGATACCCGAAGCGGCCTTGGTGTGGCCGAGAATGGATTTCAGTGAAGTGATGCCACAGGGCCGCAACTGGCCGCGGGGTACCAGCGCCTGTCCCAGCACCCGGGCAATGGCTTCCAACTCTGTGCGATCCCCCACGGTGGTGCCGGTGCCGTGGCCTTCGATGAAATCCAGGTCCTTGATGCCATGGGGTGCATGAAGGTACGCCCGCTCCAAGGCCAGAGCCTGGCCGGGTACGCTGGGAGCGGTAATGCTCGTACCGCCACCATCCGACGAGATGCCCCATCCGCGGATCACCGCGTAGACAGGGTTGTTGTCCCGTCGGGCTGCGGCCAGGGGTTTGAGCACCATGAAACCGCAGCCTTCCCCGGGAATGAAACCTTTGCCGCCGCGGTCGTACACCGTCATATCGCCGTCGGTAAGCGCACCGGTTTTGGCAAAACCGATCAGTTCGAACGGGTCCAGGCTGATGTCCACCCCGCCCACGATGGCCAGGTCCAGGTCCTGGTCCACCATGCGGGAGGCGGCGTGAGCCACGGCCAGCAGCGATGAGGAGCAGGCCCCGTCAACGGTGAACCCCCCGCCCATGAGGTTGAGATGGTTGCAGATGCGTCCGGCGATGGTGTTGGAAAGCCCGCCGGCCAGGGTGTCCTCATCCACCGGTGGAAAGACGTCGGTATAGCGGTCCTTCAGGGTCCGGGTGAGCAGGTGAATCTGCCGGTCGTCCATTCCCTGGGCCCGGGCTGCGCTGTGCAGGGCACGGCGGACAAAGGGCCAGCGAAGCCGCATGGTGTTGGCCCGGGTCTGCTCGCCGGTGAGGGTGTTGCCGATGATGACGCCGGTGCGCTCGCCGGGCAGGGTCTCCCGGGTGTACCCGGCATCGGCGACGGCCGCCAGACTGGTTTCCAGGGCCAGCCAGTGAACAATATCCGTGGTGCGTACCGTGGAAAACGGGATTCGCAGCCCGGCCCAGTCGAAATCGAATCCGTCGATGACCGCGGCCTGACGGCCATAGGTTTTATCCGGCTGTTTTTTATCCGGATCATAATAGTCCGCAAGGGACAGCCGACAGTCCGGAATGCGCCGGAACTGCCGCCGCCGGGCCAGGATATTTTCCCACAGCTGACGAGGAGTGGTTGCGTCAGGATATTGACATGCCAGTCCAATCACAGCAATGGCCGGTGGTGATGACCGGTGCGTCATTTTCGCTTTCCTTTCTCGTTTAGATCGTATTTCCAACAGATTAACGGTACTTGAAGCGCTGTCTGGCAAAACGGACGGATACAGACACAGGCAATTATGAAATATTCATGCCAGATTTGTGGAACCATCGGATATTGTTAACAAACGCCCGGATATTGAGCCGTACTCGACTGCAGGGTGCCTCACAGGAAAAGGTTTCATTCCTCGAAAAAATCATCCAGATGTGGCATAAATAAACGGCGAAAGTACCTGCAGGCGGCACGTTTGTCGACGGAACGGTTTATCCTTTTCAACACAGGCTTTACGGCCGGAGTAAAGAATCCTGGCCCAGAGGACCATGCTTTCTATGCTTGAATAAAAGAAGGAGGGTGCACATGAGGCTTCGTAGTTGCGTACATCCGGATGGCCGCTTCATCTATGGCGTCCACCAGCCGGTTTTTACCGCAGACAATTTTCGTGAGACGGATGAACTGGCTGACCTGGGCACGTTACCGGACGGCAACCATTACCACAATGCGGCCAACTTTCCTTCCGGGCCGGTCCATGAGCCAGCGGCGAACTGGATCTATGAGGTTCCCAACGCCTTCCCTTTCCGAGGCACCACCTACATCGGCAAAGCCTGGGCCGATGCGCGCACCGCAAACATCGAAGGCATCCGGTTGCCAACGGCCCACGACATCTCCTTTTCCAATGGTCACCCTCATCCGACGGAAGCCGAAGCTGCAATTCGCCAGCTTCCCCGCCCCCTGCAGCTGGCCCTGGCGGTAACATCCACCGATGCCCGGGACCTGCGCTGTCTGGCCCATATCGCCTGCACCCTGTGCATGGACGATAAATGCGGCCAGCCTTGGGGGATGGCCTATGCGAAGCGATCCGACGGCAGCACCAGGGCGGTGATTGCAGACGAGGCGCTGTTCGAAGCCGTAGCCAACAACCGCCACCTGCCCGATGCCTATAAACAGACCATGGTACTGTGCCCCGGCGCCCAGGGGGGAAGCGAGATCGTGGGCGAATGGTGCCGGTCGGCCCCGGGTAGCCATGTATTTGAGTACCTGCGGCGAAACTCATACATCCCCTGGGGCCACTACGCCGCCAACATGGCCAACGATGCCGTACGATACCGGGTGCAGGATCTTACTCTTCAGGACATGGCCGGCATGCGCCACCTTTACTACCAGAGAAGCTACACCCGGTTGGCCGGCCTGTTGGGTCTCCAACCGGTGATCGATAGACGCACCTTGACCGAAGAAGCGTTGGAAACCCTGAGGCTTAAAATCGAAAAGGACTTGAAAAAAAACATACGAATTGCTTTTAACCGGACCCTGTGGGGCTGGAACTACGGGTTTGACTATACGCCCAGCGGATACCGTCTTCACGCCTCTCACCAGCAAATCCACCAGCAGTTCGCCATGATCCCGGCGAAGGTTTCCATCGCTGGCGATAAAGGGACATTGCCGGCATACGGCTGCGGGGACCTGATCGGCGAATTCGTTAAGGCATTCCGGCAGGAAACGGGGAAGGGGTTTTTTGACTGCTATTACCGGGCGATCGTGGAAAATCGGAGGATGGACGGGAACGCAGACCGGGAGCGGAGTCTGGTGGTTTTTGAAGACAGCCGGGTCATGATATTCGTGCCCAAGGCCCAGACCTCTCAGTGGGAGCTGCAGCTGATGCCGAAAGCAGCAGTAGGCAACATCTTCGAGGCCGACACGCCCATGCGCCGGTCCCTGGACCGGGCCATGTTAACAGCCGTCAAGGTGCTGGAGGCCATGGGGGCCCGCATGATCACCGCCATTGAATATTCGAAACCCGTCGTTGATGGTGATAACGATCAGCGGTTGCTGGTTGCCTTTTTACCCAAACTGCCCGAATCCCCCGGCGCATTCAGCGAAGCCCAGCTGCGTTGGATCAACGGTCACTACCCGGAAGATTTTGCCCTGGCCTGCCGTCGCCATCTGCCCGACGGTGAGGATACAAGCAACGCCGGTAACAGCTGATGGACTCGTAAAACGTCAATCAAAGCTAATTTGTTCGCATTTTCACCTGCTGAGGAAAAACGGGGATTAAAACGGCTCTTTCTCCCCTCGCCGCTCCTTGTCTTCCACAACAAACGTCTGAACAAGGGCGAAAAGATCACTGACGCCGTATGGTTTGAGCACAAAGGCATCGGCACCGGCTGCCACTGCCCGCGATTCATCCGCAGGATCACCCGATGCCAGTATGCAGATAATTTCAGGCTTGGCTGCCTTGATTCGGGCGGTCAATTCAAGGCCGTCGATATCGGGCACATGAATATCCGAAAAGACAATGTGGATGGGATTGGGTGCTTGGATGTGCTGCCAGGCCGCAAACCCGTTGTCGAAGGTGTGGACTTTGCGGTTCACGCTGAACTCAAGGGTGTCGACCACAAAATCCCTTACCAGTTGGTCATCTTCCACCACAGCAATTTGAACGTTGGGTATAATCGCCCACCTCTCGCCACGTTGAGAGAATCCACATTCTTGAGGCCGCTGGAAAATCCGGAGGGTCTACCGGTCACCCCCGGGCTATGTCAAGGCCATGTTGCTAAGCCCGCCATGGGCATCCCCCGGCAATAATGTTAAAATGTAACGTGATCCGGGTTTTCGGTCAAGAGGATATCGCTGTCACGAAAAGGGTCATTGCTATCGGAAGATGGCCGGCCAATCAGAGTTTTCCAGCCCAATCATCAAGGCCTGAATTGTCTTGACATTGACTATCTCCAGGCTTAGTTTTCCCGGGCACCCGGCCGGGGCGCTGGCAATTTGCGCAATCTGAAGGAAAAAGGAGTATATCTTGCCACCTGTTATCTCCATCGTGGGCAAATCGGAATCCGGCAAAACTACACTCATCGAAAAACTGATCCCCGAGTTGAAACGCCGGGGCTATCGCATCGGCATTGTCAAGCACGCCCACCACGGTTTCGATATGGACCGGAAAGGAAAAGACAGCTACCGACACAGACAGGCCGGTGCCGATACCGTAATGATCGCTTCACCCGGCCAGATCGCCATGATCAAGGATGTCCCCGGTGAAAGCCTGGACGATCTGATTCCCTTTTTTAAAGATATGGACCTGCTGATCACGGAAGGGTTCAAAAGAGACAACGCTCCGAAAATTGAACGACATAGCGGTTCCCCAATTCACAACTGATGACATCGAAGCGATCACTGAATTTATTGTGGCCGGATTCCTCCCCAACCCGTGATGTGACACCCATCCATCGGTCGTATCAATCAGCCGTTTAAAATAAAGGCACTTTCGGTTACGATTATTGCACACACAGTTACGATTTTTTCACACCGCCAACGGGATTTGATTTGCCCCGGCGAGTTGTGCTAACGAATACAAACACCCGAAGATATGACCCGCACCTTTTTGGAAAGCACCGCTGCCCATGAATCTAAGATTTAGCATCACCGGGAAACTGCTGGTCTGGTTTCTCGCCGTCATCGCTATTTTCTATGGCACTATACTGGTGCTTTACATCAATGTGCAGCAGGTAGTCAGGTTGTCCGGATCCATCGTGGCGAAAAATTATGCCATTGCCTCCGGGACGAAAAAGATGATGGGAACCCTGCTCAGCATGGAAGAAAACAAACAGAAATACCTGCTGCTCAAGAAAGTCGACTACCTGGTCTTTTTCAATGAAGCGCAACGTGCCTTCGAAGAGAACCTGGCCCAGGTGACCCGACTGACCACCATGGGCCATGACATTTCCGATGTGTGGCTGAACATCAGTAATGATTATAGCAACTATCCCAACGCGGCGGAAGTCTCCACCTATCTGGCCGGCGAGATAAAAGACCCGGAGGCCGTAAATACGTTCTGGATCCCCGAATCGATCGTCAACGACTGGATCAGTAAAATTTCCGGCGAACGGCTGAAAAACGAGCAGGAGATCGAACAGGCCACTCGGGAACTGAATCGCAAAGGCAGGCTTTCCGCCAAAAACGGGCTCATCGGGTTGGCCGTCTCTAGCCTGGTGGGCCTGTTGGGCATTTTCTACCTGGCGTACTCCATGATCCGCCCCCTTCGGGAACTGATGGACGGCATCCGGGAGATCTCCTCGGACCGGCTCAGCAAATCCCTTGAAATTCGCGGCCAGGATGAGTTTGGCGAACTGGCCCATGCCTTCAACGAGATGTCCCATCGCCTGCACAAAGAGGAGCGCATGCGGTCGGATTTCATCTCCATGCTCAGCCACGAGATCCGCACTCCGCTGACCTCCATCCGCGAGTCGGTCAACATGATTCGGGAAAAGGTGATGGGGCCCATCAACAGCCGGCAGGAAAAATTTTTAGGGATCGCCGGCTCGGAAATCAGCCGCATCAGCGACCTGCTGAGCCATCTGATGCAGGCATCCCGGCTGGAGCCCGGCCTGCTGAACATGCAGTTGGAACCCATCGATCCCCACACTTTTGCTTCAGAGTGTGCCAACAGCATCAAGCTGGCCGCCGAGGCAAAAAACATCGAACTGCTCATCCAGGTGCCCCCCCAATTGCCCCCGATCGTCGGAGACCGGAAACAGCTCCAACAGGCCATGTTGAATTATCTGTCCAACGCCGTTAAATTTTCCGAACCCGACACCCGGGTCACCGTCGGTGTCCGTTACCAACGGTCACAAAGCCAGCTCTCCTTTTTCGTGAAAGACAACGGCCCCGGTATCCTAGACGAGGATCAGGCATTTTTATTCAACAAATACTACCGGGGACAGCGCGAACGCGATCGGCTGGAAGGTGTCGGTTTAGGGCTGAGCATCGTCAAAAACATTGTCGAATCCCACCATGGCACGGTGTGGATCAACAGCCAGGTGGGCAAAGGAAGCACCTTTGGCTTCACCCTGCCCAGTGCGCCCGAGTAATGTTACCCGCCTGTCGGTCAGGATGGCAATCGTTGAATTTGCTTGAATTCTAGCGCGATGGCGATTAGAAAGGGGTCGGATAATGATGGGAAAAGGTGATTGAACACGAATGGGAATCAAATGACAACCGCATGGAGCCAACCATACCGCCTGATGATCATCCTGATGATCGTCGTCGGAATACTTACCGGCTGCGCATCCGTTCTGCAGAATCTCGATGACAAGATGCACCGGAAGCGATTTAAGTCGGACTATGAGACCCTTGAGAACGCACTCTCGGTTTATGATGACGGCGACTTCGAAATGGCACTTGCCCAGTTCAAGGGGCTTTCGACGGCAAGTGCCAGTAAAAAAATTGCCCGCAAGGCGTGGCTGGGGGAAATCTGCTGTCACCTGATGCTGGCGAATACGCAAGCGGAATATACCGCCGCCATTGGCAGGTGGCATGATTTCGGGAAATCAGCGCCTGAAAATGATAATGCATGGGATCTGCTTCTTCTCGACCCACTGATTGTTCGCATGACACCCAAAAGCACCACACGGGTGATCGAGATCCATCCGCCTGCGGAACAGATACCTGCGGAAACCGCAACGCCTGCAGACCGACAGCAGGATGATCGGCAGCTTCAGGCCGAGCTTGCCGCCCTGAAGAAAAAAGCGCAACATGCGGCCCGGCTGCAGCGCCGGATGGATGAAGTCGTGGCCGAAAACCGCTCGCTCAAGGAAAAAATCAAGGCGCTGGAGGCGATTGACCAGAGTATCCAGAAGAAAAAAACGGAAATATCGGCTCCCAGCGAATAAAACGATGAAAGATAACAACCACCCACAAGCCGTCCTCGTTGTGGACGACGACCGAAATGTACTGGAGGTGCTGGATGCCCGGCTGTCCAGTTGCGGGCTCACCGTGCACAAGGCGGATGGCGGCCGCAAGGCCCTTCAGATTCTCAAGACCCGCCGAATCGACCTCGTGGTGTCTGATGTAAAAATGCCCGAGATGGACGGCATGGCGCTGTTGTCGGAAATTATCCAGACACAGCCGGGTCTCCCGGTCATCTTTTTGACAGCCTATGCCAACGTTCCCGATGCGGTGAAAGCCGTCAAATCCGGCGCCGTGGATTACGTGGAAAAGCCCTTTGACGGCAAAGCCCTGACCGAAAAAATCCAGCTGATACTCCAGGATTTCGAGGGCGCGGCCCCGGCCCAGGCAATCGATCCGTTGCCGGACACGGACACCGACGACCATGTAAAAAGTCCCGCCATGAAGAACCTGCATGGCCTGGTTAAAAAGGTGGCCCGGAGCAGCGTCAATGTCCTGATTCTCGGAGAAAGCGGCGTGGGCAAGGAGCGAGTCGCCAACCAGATTCACCAGTTGGGCCCCCGCCGGAAAAACCCGTTTGTCGTGGTCGATTGCGGGGCAACCCCCGCCGGCCTGCTGGAAAGCGAACTCTTTGGCCATGTCAAGGGGTCTTTCACCCATGCCGTGAGCGACAAGCAAGGGCTCATCGAAACGGCGGATTCCGGCACCTTGTTCCTTGACGAAGTCGGCAACATCTCCCACGAGATGCAAATCCGGTTGCTCCGGTTTATCGAAGACCGAACCATCAGAAGAATCGGCGGACTCAAGGGAACGCCTGTGGATTGCCGGATCATCGCGGCCACCAATGCCGATTTGGACGAAGCGATCAAAACCGGCCGGTTCCGGGAAGATCTGTTTTTCCGCCTCAGGGTGGTGACCTTGACCATTCCCCCGCTGCGGGAGCGAAAAGCGGATATCCCCCTGCTGGTCGACCACTTTACCCACCAGTATTGCAGCCAGCACGGAGTGGAACTGGTCAGCATCGCTGAAGAAACAATGCCATGGCTTTGTGACTACTCGTGGCCCGGCAATGTTCGGGAACTGAAAAACGCCATCGAGGGGGGCATTGTCATGTGCCGGGACAACGTTCTTCGGCCGGATGATTTTCATCCGGTAGGCATTACGGAAACCTGCCAAGATCGTATGGGCGATGAAGATTGCCTCTCCCTGGAAGAGAGCGAAAAGAACACCATCGTCCGAGCCTTGGAACAGACCGGCGGTGTTCAAAAAGAAGCTGCCAAGGTGCTGGGTATCAGCCGGCGGGCCATCCACTATAAAATCAAAAAATACGGCATCGATGCTGGCAGCATCAAGGCCAGGCACTGACTTCTGTCCCTTGTCCCAAACCATTTTCCCGACATCGGAAAAGTCGCTCTTGGTCTCCCAACCGCCCCTGCCTGTAACCAAATCCCTGTGCCCGTCTCATTAATGCCGGGATAAAAAGCAATGGACATCAATAGACGAAACACATATGAAAGGAGTAACGATGAAGGAAATACTGATTCTGCTGGCAGTGGTGGGCGTCTGGATCCTGCTTCAGGCCTATATCCTGCCGAAACTGGGTATCTCCACATGAGTGCGGAATGCCTGTCAGGTGACAAGCAAGAAAACCAATGCCGAACCCGTCGGAGAGACCGAAAAACGACGATAGTGATGCCGAACTGGTCCGGGCGATCAACAGCGGCCGTCAGGATCTCTTTTATGAACTGGTCACGCGTTACGAGAAAACCCTGTACAACTTCGGGCTGAGGATGTGCGACAATCCCAGCGACGCTGAAGACATGGTGCAGGACACCTTCTTAAATGTCTTAAAATATCTCAAGGGTTTTCGATACGAGACCAAATTCAGGAACTGGCTGTACCGGGTCGCCACCAGTGCCTGCCTGAAAAAAAAACGCCGGTCCAAGTTTGCCCCCGACAAGGAGATCTCTTTGGACGATTTTCTTCCGGCGGACGAATCGGCGGTATCCATGGACCTGCCCCGCTGGGCGTCTCAGCCCTTGGATCAGGTGCTTGACGAGGAATTAGGCGGGGTCATCAGGCAGGCTCTGATGGAGCTTCCGGAAAAATACCGGCTGGTGATCGTCCTGCGGGACGTGGAAGGGTTCAACACCCAAGAAGCGGCTGAGATTCTGGATCTGACCCCCACCAACATCAAGGTGCGCCTGCATCGGGCGAGACTCTTTCTCAGAGAAGCGTTGAAAACGTACTATGAATCCGACTGATCCGCACGATTCCCACCAAAACTGCAGGGCCCTGTTCGAACGCCTTTCCGAGTATATCGACAAGGAACTGGACGCCCCCACCTGCAAGGATATCGAAGCGCACATCAAGGCGTGCAAACCCTGCCAAGTATGCTTAGGCACACTGAAACAAACGGTAGATCTGTGCAGGAACCTTGAAAGTCATCAGGTACCGGAGACCTTTTCCCTGAAATTGAAGGACGCCATCTTCGATTTGGTGAAAAATAAA
>JABZFO010000017.1 GCA_014237405.1 Desulfosarcina sp.
ACTTGTTCCTTCATGTCGGTTATCTCCTTGTCGTTGTCTTTAAGGAAATACCGAGACGTCATGTGCTTCGTGTCAGGCTTTTCTCACCGCTTTTACATGATATCTTTTAAACTATGACATGTATTTCCGTGTCGTTTTAAATGTGCTTGGAGCAAATCGCTCTGAGGGATTGTAAGTGTAATAGGTAAATCCGAATGCAGCCAGTGGATCGTACTGATGAAAACCGCAACCTATGGGGCATTTTTCTCCTTTGCGCAATAGTGTTGATCTGCTACAGCAATAACTTCAACGCTGGCTGGCATCTGGATGACTATCCCAACATTATCAGCAATACCCGTCTCCATGTTGACGTCTTAACGTTCGATGCGTTGAAACAATCCTTTACCGCCCTGCCATCCGATCCAGGCAATAAAATATGGCGCCCCCTGCCTTGCCTCAGTTTAGCCCTGAACTGGTATTGGGGGGAGGATGATCCTATTGGCTACCATGGGGTTAACCTGATCCTTCACATGATAGTTGCCTGTGTTCTTTTCCTGACCGTTAAACTGCTGCTGCAAACACCTGCCGTCAAAGCCGATTCAACACCGGGGTCTCGCCATATCATTGCCTTGCTGGCAGCCTCCCTGTGGGCGGTTAACCCGATTCAGACACAAGCGGTGACCTATATCATCCAGCGTATGGCGGTAATGGCCGCTATGTTTTCAATCCTCGGATTGTATGCCTATCTCAGGGGGCGCTTGACAGTGGGACGGGAACGATGGGGATGGTTCTCCGCCGTGGCGGCTTTTTTCGTTTGTGCCCTGCTGTCAAAAGAGAACGCTGTATTGTTTCCATTTTCGGTTTTGCTGATTGAGTTCATCTTTTTCATGAAGCGGTTGCCGATGAGTAGAACCAAAGCGTGGCTTACCACAAGAAATGGATTAATTGCCGGGTTTTTATTGATCGCGGTGATTGCATTCATCGTCTTAAATACAGCCGGCAATCCCATCAACTTCGGGTATTACGACAAGCGGCCTTTTTCCCTATGGGAACGTCTGCTTTCCCAACCCCGAATTCTGTTTTTTTACCTCAGCCTTCTATTTTATCCTGCGCCATGGCGTTTTTCCATCGAACATGAAATCAACCATTCCCTGTCACTATTCACCCCCTGGACAACATTTCCCGCCATTTTCGGGGTCGTCGGGCTCATAGGGGTCGCCACCCTGACAGCCCGAAAACGTCCGCTTTTATCCTTTGGCATATTTTTCTTTTTTCTAAATCATCTTGTGGAGTCGACGATTCTGCCGCTTGAGCTGGTTTTCGAACATCGTAATTATTTACCATCCTTTTTTATTTTTCTGCCTGTTGCTTATTGGTTCAACCAACTAGTCGTCAGTTATCGACGTGAAAATACGTCCATATTCATCATGTTGGTTGTGTTATTTACGGTTATCCTGACCGCAACGGGACTGGGCTGTTACGATCGAAACAAAGCATGGAAAACGGATTACAGCCTTTGGTATGATGCATTTCAAAAGGCGCCTGGCAGGGCGCGCTCACTGATGGCATTAGGCGTTGCCATTGGATGGGGGGAAGAAGACATCCCCAATAAGCATGATATCGCCTTGGGGATTTTCAATCGTGCATTGAAGCTTCCTGGTGCAAGGAAAAATGAAACCGCTCAGATATACGGCAACCTCGGGCTCATCCATATGGCCAGAGGGGAATGGCCCCAGGCGATAGCGGCCTATCATAAGGCGCTTGAAATCAGCCCGAATGAAAGAAAAATTCGATTTGATCTGGTTCGCGGACTGATAGCACTCGGCCGTTGGCATGAATCTGAAAAGCAGATCGATATTCTCTTGGCCGATGAATTCGCTACACCAAGCGAATTGAGCTACAAAGGGTTTGTCAATCTATGGCTGAAGAAACCGGAAAACGCCTTGAGGATATTTCAGGAGGTATTGGCGTCCGACTATCGGGATGCCTTTGTATATCACAACATCGGTGTAGCGATGGCGAGGTTGGATTATCCCGAAAGGGGAAAATGGTTCCTGGAACGGGCTTTGGAAATTGTTGAAAAAGAGTCCCGGGGGAGAATAATTATCTATCTCACCCTGATGGAAAACCGGCACATGGACGATGACGTATTCGGGGCCAAGGATGCTACGTATCGCCTGCTGGCGGAATACGGCCTGGATGAAATTCTTGATACGTTGAGACTACTTCCGGCAACCCACAACTATCCGCCGATGGATACTGAAGCTGTTTCTCGGATTCTCAGTCGGAATCTGGTGGATATTGCTCAGTCTGTCGATGCCCGGTAGGTAGGATGGCCCAAAAAAATACTTTGGGAAGTTGCATGCAAAGTTGGGGGTAACTGGTGAAAGCGCACAAAAAACCGCTTCCCTTTATTATTTACTACAGCGGGGTCATTGTCCTGGTGCTGGCGGGAATTGTTGATTCCCTGTACCTGCTTCAGTCCCATTACCGTAATTATACCGATATCGATTATCGCAGCTTCTGTGCGATTTCCAAGGCAATCAACTGCGACACGGTATCTCAAAGCCCTTATGCCATCTTTCTGGATCTGCCCGTTGCCTTCTGGGGTGTCTTGGGATATCTGCTGCTGCTTTTTCTAATCGGTGTGTCCCAATACAAGAAAAAACAGCAGGCAGACCTGTGGAGCCTGATTTTTATGCTAAGCCTTGGCTATAGTTTTATCAGCATAATCCTGGCCCTTGTATCGACACTGCATATTCACGCTTGGTGCATCATGTGCATCCTTTCCTATGGGATCAATTTCGGTATTTCCTTTATGGCATGGATCATTCTTCGGCGATTCGACACCCGGGGGCGGTTATCCGGTCTCCGGTCTGATGCGAAACAGCTTGGGAAACATCCATGGCGCTTTTTTCCCGGCTTTTTAGCTGTTATCTGCATTTGCCTGCTTGCCGGGATATACCTGCCTCGATATTGGGAGATGTCACCACCTACTGAATTTGAGCATTTGAGTAGAGGTGAAACCGAGGACGGCTATCCATGGATCGGGGCGGAAAATCCAGAGATCACCATATCCGAATTCAGCGACTATATTTGCTTCCAATGCAGAAAGATGCATTTCTTTTTGCGCCAGTTGGTTGCGCAGCACCCAGAGAGAATCCGCCTGGTGCATCGCCATTTTCCCATGGATCGACAATACAACCCAATGGTGACAGATGATTACCATTCCGGTGCGGGTAGAATGGCTATGATTGCCCTTTATGCTCAGGCCAAAGGGCAATTCTGGAAGGTCAACGACCTTTTGTTTGACATCGCCAGCAAGAAACAGGACTTCAACACGCGGACCATTGCTGCGTATATGGATGTTGAAAAGGCTGAAATCGTCGCGGCTCTGGATCATAAAACCCTCAGACTTCGTTTAAAACACGATATCGCCGTGGGGATCGTTCAAGGTATCACCGGTACACCCGGTTTCATAATAGACGGTCAGACATACGTAGGAACGATTCCAAAGGATATCCTACAAAAAATAATGTCAGGGAAATGAAAAATAGCTCTTCACCCGATCAAATCAATCTGAATTCAACAGGTGCATCTGCAGCTCTGTCGCTGCCCAATCATGGATCCCGACGTTCAGGATACGTGAACACGAGATTAGATCGATTTGGTATTCTTATTTTATTCTTATGTTTGTTGCTGTTGATTCTCTCGGTATTGACCATGGCTGCGGTCCCACCGATAAGCCGTGATGCATTGACTCACCATCTTGCTATCCCCAAGCTGTGGATAGAAAATGGCGGCATAGTTGAAATACCTAATCTGGATTTCTCTTACTATCCAATGAATCTCGATCTGCTCTATGTCATCCCGTTGCTGTTTGGAAACGATATCATTCCAAAATACATACACTTTCTTTTCGCATTGGCAACGGCATGGTTGATCTATGCCTATTTGAGACAGCGCACAACTCATATATTATCGTTAGTGGGGGCTCTGCTATTTCTCTCCACTCCAGTCATCGTCAAGCTCTCGATCAGCGTTTACGTCGATCTCGGCCTGATTTTCTTTTCATGGGCTTCGATATTCTATCTTCTTGCGTGGGCACGTTACCCACAATCAGCGAAACATCTCATCTTTTCAGCAATATTTTGTGGGTTGGGTCTTGGTACCAAGTATAATGGGATGATCGTGCTGTTTCTGCTTACGCTTTTTGTCCCTATTGTTTACATTCGTACCGTTGGCCGAAATTATTTCAAGACAAAATCGGCGATCGGACCCTGTCTATCCCCTTTATAATGACAGAATAAGCAGTGAATCCGACGGAATAACTGTATCCAATATGTCCATGCAACCATGGTTACAGCGAAAGTTGATATATAGGGAATCTGCTTTGGAGACCGCCCTTATTCCGTTACGTATTTTTTTTCAAGGCAAAGATGACAACCCGCGGTTTTTTGATGGGAAACTCAATCCTATTCTATTTCTGTTTCCCCTCCTTCTTTTAGTTAAACGCAGGGAATCGGATGCAAAATTGAAACTTGAACAGTTGTTTTTAGCCTCGTTTTCAGTTTTATTTATATTGTATGCCAGTTTCATGGTTGACATGCGGATACGATACATCGCACCGATAATCCCCCCACTGGTGGTGTTAACGATTTTTGGGATACGGGATATTCTGCTGCGGGTTGATGGAATCGGCAGAAAAGGGATGCAGGTGCTCAGTCGATGGGTGATTGTTGGCATCGTTTTTTTCTTCCTTCTCATGAACGCCAAATATGTCGCTGCTATTTTTCAATCAGTCAACCCTATGCCTTATGTTTTTGGTGAAACTTCCCGAGAAGAATACCTAAGGAATAAACTGCCGGATTATCCGGCGATACAGTTCGCCAATCAGATTAAGTATGACAATATGAATATTTTGGCCTTGTTCTTAGGGAAACGCTTATACTATTTTGATAGACCTGTCGAATTCGGAACACAGACATTTGCAAGGACGGTCGCCGACACTACGGCTGAGATGACTCTTGCATCACATTTACAAAAAAGCGGTTTTACGCATTGTATTATTGGCATCAACCATTTTGAAACCTGGGCAAACCGGTACTTTACCGTTGAACAAAAAAATAGCATTTCTAAATGGTTGAGAGATGATTGTATTCTGCTCTTTTCGAAAAACGGCTACGCTGTTTTTAAATTGATCCTCCACGATGCAACCCGTTCATCAAGGCGTCAGAAAGGTAATGTCGAATAGATGTACCAGGAAAAAAAGATTTGTGTCGTGGTGCCGGCCCACAATGAAGAAACTCAGATTTCAATGGTTATCAAGACCATGCCGGAATACGTGGATGCGATTGTCGTGATCGATGATGCCAGCGTGGATCAAACCGTTGATACGGTCAGGAATGAAATGCAAAAGTCAAAAAAGGTTCATCTGATAACGCATTCATCGAATCAGGGGGTTGGCGGTGCCATAGCCACAGGCTACAAATGGGCCAGAGATCAAGAAATGGATGTAACTGCAGTCATGGCTGGCGATGGTCAGATGGATTCTGACGACCTTGTCAAAATCATCGATCCGGTTGTCAATGGTGATGTTGATTATTCAAAAGGAAACCGGCTGTTTTTCGGCGATGCATGGCGAATGATACCTCACTATCGATATCTCGGAAATTCATTTTTGTCCCTGTTGACAAAGATCGCTTCAGGATACTGGCACGTGGCCGATTCCCAAAGCGGATACACGGCGATCTCCCTGACCGCGTTGAAGCGAATTGACCCGGACACCATCTATAAATATTATGGCATGCCCAACGACCTGCTGATTAAACTGAATCAGCATGATTTCAAGGTTTGTGATGTAAACATCAAGCCGGTTTACCATGTCGGAGAAAAATCGGGAATCCGTCTGTCCAAGGTGATTCCCCGAATATCATGGTTGCTTTTTAAGGGATTCTGGAAGCGTCTGTTCGTTAAATACGTCATCCGCGACTTCCATCCACTTGTATTTTTCTACAGTCTTTCTTTTTTCCTGTTTATTGTCAGCATCCCATTGGCCGTTCGACTGTTATATATCTGGTTTTCGAGAGGCGACATTCCGGATATGAATGCGTTGGCCCTTTTTTTTACACTGATTAGTGGGCTTCAAACTGCCTTCTTTGGAATGTGGTTTGACATGGAGTACAATAAAAATACTAATAAATAACTAACTTCAGCAGCCTGGCTTGTAATCGATGAAGGACTTTACGTTTGATGCATATCGCCTGTATCTGAAGACGATTCAATCCACTTATAAGCACATTTTGAGGTTCGATGAGTATTTGCGTCTCGGAAGGAAACCTGTTTCATTTGCCATGATAAGGCACGATATCGACCGTCGACCCCTAAAAGCGCTTCGGATGGCACGAGTTGAAAATGAAATGGGTATCCGCAGCACATATTATTTCCGGGTCAAACCCCACGTTTTTAAGCCGTCGATCATCAAGGCCATCAAACGGTTGGGGCACGAAATCGGATATCATTATGAAACACTTTCTGATGCTATGGGCGATCATGCATCTGCACTAAAACGGTTTCGGCAAAATTTGGAAATGCTGAGATTGTACTCACGAATTGACACCATATGCATGCACGGACGACCGTTCAGCCCACACAACAATCTCGATCTATGGCGCAACCCGGAAACCCGTTCCCGATTGACCACCAACTACAGGATACTGGGAGAAATCTATCTCGATATCGACTATCACGATATTGCTTACATCACCGACACCGGGCGGAACTGGGATCAAAAGCGATCCAACAAACGTGATGTTGTAGATACCAATGTGCTGGCGTCATTGAAAAATGGGATGGGTTTGTTTCATGCACTGAAAAACAAGCGCTGGCAAAAGATTATCTTTCAGATACATCCGGAGAGATGGTCGGAGAACGAGTCCGAGTATTTCATCCAATTTTTAAATGATACGTGCGTTAATCTGGTAAAGAAAGTGCTATGAAACACTTGCTGTTTGTCTCATGCGGGCGCTGTGGCACGGTTCGGTTGGCCCAAATACTGAGAAAAAAGCTCCCTGAAGAGAAATACGCCGTCGTTCATCAAATGAAGTATTCACGGCTTGCCAATGTGATCGGCAACATTCTCTATTACGTCAGAGGATTTGACTGGTTGAAGGAAAAACTTTATTTGACCATCATTTCGAGCTATCGCAAGGGCAAACACTTTGTAAACACAGATCCACTTACGGCAATGATCATTCCGGAAAGCATTTTAAATCGACCCGATACCTACATTGTGCATGTGCAACGCGATCACGATGAGTTTGCCAGATCAATGGTTGCGTTCTCGCACAAGCGGCTGAAAAGCCGAATCGCCCACAATCTTATCCCGTTTTGGCAGCCCGGGATCATTCCTCTCGAGAACCAGTTACGAAGTAACGTTCATTTGAAATACAGGCAGGTTTCTGTCGTTAAGAATCAGTTCTTTGTCGACAGGTATGGCGAGTTGGACAATTATTTTCGTGTTGACATGAAAGATCTATTTTCGTCTGATCGTCTTGCCGTGCTTATAAAAAACACTATTGGCGAGTCAATTGTCATCTCCAAAGAAGAGTTGTCGAGAAAAGCAAATGAATCCTGACACGTATAACAGTGAATTGAGCTCGATCACCTACAAATTCGATAAAGTTGCATTTCTTTTCAAGTGGCTACCCCTTTTTTACCCAAAAGCAAAAGGCATTCATTTCATATACTTGGCATACGTATTCATACCGCAGAAAGTCCTGCGAATTAACGGTCGAGTTCCATGGCCGGTCCACTTTACATCTAGGGTCTTGTATTATAAAAATATTACTGTAGGGAATCGAACCGCGCCGGGCTTAAATGCGAATTGTTATATACAGGGGCGCAACGGAATTGACATCGGGCATAATGTTAGAATCGGGCCGGGTGTGGGACTGATCAGTGCCAATCATGATGTTGACGATTATGACCGATGGCCCCATTGTTCACCCATGATAATCGGCAACAATGTTTGGATCGGTATGAATACGGTCGTATTGCCCGGCATAACAATTGGAGACAATGTGGCTGTCGGGGCCAACTCCGTCGTAACCAAAAAAATCCCTTCCAATTCAAGAGCCGCAGGAAATCCATGCCGGGTCATTCGGGAAAAGGCACCTTACAAAGGAAAAGATTACAGTCGGCTGTCCCGTTGACTAAGGGTCTCGGAAAAAGGGGATTGAGTTTGGTGGGTTCCTGCTCTGATGATGATGTCCAATAAGCATTTATTCTCTGGTGTGTTGGCCGTAGGCGTTTTCTGTCTCGCCTTTTACTACAGACATGAAGTGATGGCTGCGCTATACGGCATCCAGATATCCTGGGCCATTGCAGGCTTCATTTGCATCCTTTCAAACTATTATTTCCGGGCTCTGCGACTCAACGTGTTGGCTGGAAACAAACTTCCGGTCTGGCCACAGGGTATTTACTGTACCAGTGTGCATGGTTTTGCCAATTACATGCTTCCTTTACGATCGGGCGATCTGTCTCTCCCGTTCCTGCTGAAATCAATATGCAACATGGAGCTAAAAGACGGTGCGACGGTACTTTACAAAGCTCGATTGTTGGAAGTGTTCACTCTCGGAATATGGTTTGTTGCGGCATCGTTGTTTCCTTCTTCAAAACTACCTTCTTCCATCATGATTACGATGGTTGTTTCCGGCATACTGATGATTCTATCACCGTTTCTCCTTAAAAAGTTTTTTAATCTTTCGCTTTTGCCGTTCAAGGTATTTCAGCGTGTGGCAAAAAATCTGGCCCAGACAAGCAAAATGAATCTTCTGGAAATCATGCTGACATGTGGGATATGGATATCCATCGCCATGAGCATATGGTGTATTACCGCGGCGATACAACTGCCCATTTCCGTAATTGATATCGTTTTTCTAATTGCTCTTCAGCTGGTTATGCAGCTCATGCCTGTCCAAGGGTTCGCCAATTCAGGAAACCATGAAAGCGGTTGGGTGGCCGCATTGGTCCTGATGGGTTGTCCTGCTGATATGGCATTGAAGTTTGCGCTCACCTCCCATGCCATCATATTGGTTTACGTCCTATTAATCGGTTTGATTGCGTTGATTCTGAGACATACGTCTATCAGATGAAGCACATTAGTTGACGCCAGTTGTCGATTCGGTTACATACCTCACCAAATCTGCCTTGATAATTCGCTATCTTTTAGTGCCGACCGAAAGCCTGCACCCCTCAAGGGGAACAGTTTCCACAATTCAAACGCAGGCAGGCGGCCATGGAGGATGTCAGTTTAGATATCCGGCGATTGCCGGTCGGTGACTATCAAGCAGATGACCGTTTACTGTTTGAGCGCAAAACGCTGGGAGATTTTGCAATCTCCGTCATCGACGGCAATTTTTTCAGGCAGATGACGAAACTGGCCATCGCGCCACTCAAAGGCGTTCTTATCCTGGAGGGCAGCAGTCGCGATCTTCAAAGAATCGGAGTTCGACGGGAGGCCCTTCAAGGGGCGCTGATTGCCACCAGTATGACTCTAGGGATACCTGTTCTGCGTTCCATGGAACCAGGGGAGACCGCCCGGTTGATGGTTTACGCCGCCCGTCAGATAAAGCTCGCTGCCGCCGGAGGTCTTCACCGGTCCGGATACCGGCCAAAAGGTAAGCGGAAACGGCAACTTTATATTCTGCAGGGCCTGCCGGGAGTGGGGCCCAAGCGGGCTGCACGGCTACTGGACCGTTTCGGAAGCATTCAGGATATAATCAACGCGAGTTTAGAAAAGCTTACATCAGTTAACGGTATTGGTCAAAGCACAAAACATTAAGTGGGCGGTCTGCGAACCGGTCGCTTTATACGGCGCCGATACGGAATGGATGCTTGAGATATGAAGGCGCGGGGATCTAAGGGCTGGCGGATTAATGCGCAGTTCGGGAGGGTGATCCACCCGGCCGGATGGTGTCTTCAACAAAAAAATAGGGCGCCAGCACCAGATCATACACAAACATTTTGATGGATGCTCCAAAATAGGGCTTTAACAGCAGATGCCCGGTTCCACCATAGCTGGCGTAGATGGCCCTTGCTCTTTCAAAAAATTCCATACGGCCGGTGCTGTAAAGTGCCATGAGCATGCTCATCAGTATGTACAGGCGGTGGTAGCCCTCCTCTTCAAACCGGCGGCCGGACGTATAAAGCAGCCCGGGCAGGGTGATCCAGGTGCCCCGGGTTCTAATCTGTTCGGCCAGTTTCTGGTCCTCTAAAAGCGGGAATAATTACAGAAAGGTTAAGGCCCATAGGTCTTTACTCATCCATTACCCTTTAGCGCTTGATGGCACCGGGCAGTATAAATTCATAACGCCCGCGAAGCAGGCGGGTTTTAAGCCAGCGGTCTATCCGGCGAAAAGAGAGAAAAACGGTCCAGATCAGTTTGTCTTCCGCGTAGTATTTTTCAATAGCCTTTACCGTCAGCGGCGCGTCCGAATCCTTTAGAAAGCGGTTCACGATGGTGACCGTCTTCGGCACCAGCTCCGGTCGTTGCTCCTTGAAAAGATTGGCGGCAAGATCCGTATAAACCAGTCGGGGCACATAATAGCGGTTCATCACATCGTTTAAAAAGAACCATCGGATGATCCAGCGCAGAAAACCCGGCGCACTTTTCAGCAGGCGCTCGGGGTTTTGCTGCTCTATGCCGTTTTTGCGCAGCAGGGGCGTACTGGTATCGATGTACAGCAATTGCGTTGGACGTGTATCGGAACCTGCGGCGATCCAGTTGGAGAGCTGGCCGTCGATGGCCAGTTCCGTACCAGGCGTTGCTTTCGCGTTGAATACCCATACCTTGGCGATTTCCGCCGCGACCGCTTCAATCAAGGCAAGGCATTGGGCATCATCGAGGGTGTGAATCATTCGATGGCACAGGCGGTCGCCGGAAAACTTTTGTTGAGCGATATAAACGATCACCGGTCGGCCGGGAATCTTGACAATGTGGGTGGTGTGTGCGGGCAGTTGCAAACCGGTTTTTTCCAGCATATCGCAGTATTCGATATGCATTTTTTGATACTGTTCGGCGGATGGCCGATCTTCAAAAATCGGCAGGCGTTTGTAAACGTTCTCATCGTCCCCCTGAATTTGGAAAATGGCCGATATTTCGCCATATCCGATGATTTTAGCCGGTACCGCCGAGGCACTTAGATGTTGGGGGTTGAGCCCGGCTTCGAAACGCTGCAACAGATTTTTATCGATGTCCATCATTCATAATTCCAAAAATTGCTTTGCGGCGGATAAAGCCGCATCGACCCGCTCCAGAATCTCGGCAGCCAGATCCGCATCGATAATCAGCGGCGGCAGCAGTTGACTGACCGTGGGGTTATTGTTGGCATAAACACTGAGAACACCGCTGTCATAAAGGGTTTTGGACAATACTGGCCCACAGGCGTCATTGACCATCTCGATTCCCATCATCAGGCCCAATTGCCGCAGGTTGACAAGAATTTCCGGATGCCTGGATTTCAATTGGGCAAAGCCGCTCTTAAAAATTCCGGCAAGATGATTGACCTGGTCGAGGAATTCCGGCTGGGATGAGATATCCAATACCCGCATGGCCACCGGGCAACCCACTTCGGACCCGCCGAAGGTCGAGATATGGATAAACGGGTTGGCATGGAAAAAGGATTCCAATTCGGCGCCAATGCAGGTGGCCGCCATGGGGTAAATACCGCCCGACAGCCCTTTACCCATGACCAGGATGTCCGGTACGGTATGGTAATGCTCGATACCCCACAGTCGTCCGGTACGCCCCAGACCGGTCTGCACTTCATCGATGATAAAAAGAGCGCCATGTTCATTGCAGCGTTGGCGGACAAAAGAGAAGAAATCAGCACTCGGAACGGGTATGCCGTAAGTGGCGGGAACGGTTTCAAAGATAACGGCGGCGGTGGTGTCGTCCATGGCGTCTGCCAGCGCAGCTTTGTCATTAAAAGGAACTTGCAGGAATCCGGGGGGATTGGGGCCGAACGGATCACGATATTGCGGATCGCCGGTTGAAAGGGCCAGACCGGTATGACCGTGATAGCCGCCGCCCGCCGATATGATTTTCTGCCGTTTGGTAAAGCCCCTTGCCAATTTAAGCGCCAGATCAATCGCTTCGCCGCCGCCGACCGCAAAAGCCGTATAGGTCAAATCGCCGGGCAGCAGATGCGCCAGTTTTTCAGCGAGCAGGGCGCGGTTTTCACTGATCAGATGGTGATTGCCGATATCGTGTGACAACAGACTTTCCTGCAGCGCCGCGATCACGCCCGCGTGGCGATGGCCCAGATTGAAAACACCCCCGTTGCAATGGCAATTGATCAGCCGTTTGTCGGAGGTGGCATCCCAGACAAACGGACCCTCCCTGCGGCCGAAAACAAAGTCGATACCGACACCTTCAAAGAAATCCGCTTTGCCCGAAGAGACATGGCGACGGAAACGATCGATGATTACGGGTTTACGGTCTTGACCGACAGGGTTCATGGGGCTCCTGCGAAATAATAATTTTATTGGAATCAGATGAAGGATTCAAGTATACTCTGGACACTTGGAAATAAAAACAAAGAAAAAAGCGCATCTGACCCATTATCGCCTTTCTCGATGCCAAAGACTACGAAACCACCGTAAAAAATGCCATATTCCTATGCGGCGATGCGGACACCATGGCCTGCATCGCCGGGGGCATTGCCCAAACCTTTTACAAAGCGATTCCGGCCGATATTGTGCTGCAGGTCAGGGAAAAATTGCCCAAAGCGTTGCTGGCGTTGCTGGATCAATTTAACGATACATTCAATTGCATATATTAACGAGATGTTGAAAACTGCTGCGCGAGTAACGTTTTTCAACAAATGGTCGTTGCCGACAAATCCCAGTTGATTCAATGGTTGCGGCCCTAAAGGAGGAGCGATGAACGTTTTGATCCTGTACTATTCCAAGGGCGGCAACACCCGCAAACTGGCCGAGGCCATTGCCGAGGGGGTCGGGCAGGTCGATGGCGTAGAGGCCGTGCTGCGCCATGCCCGTGACGTGACCAAGGACGATTTTGTGGCCGCCGGCGGGCTGATCGTGGGCTCACCGGTATACTTCGGGACGATGGCCGCCCGGTTGAAACAGGTCCTGGACGAGTTTGTCGGCGTTCGCAAGAAGATGGAAAACAAGGTCGGCGCCGCCTTTACCACCTCGGGTGATCCCTCCGGCGGCAAGGAAACCACCATGATGTCTATTATCCAGGCCCTGCTCATTTACGGGATGATCATCGTGGGCGATCCCATGTCGGCTACCGGCCACTACGGAACCGCCTGCGTGGGCGTACCGGATGCCCCTGCCCAGGAAAACGGGCGCAAGATGGGCCGGCGGGTGGCCGAGCTTGTCAAACAACTTCGCCGATAGACAAGAACCATTCACAAATGATTCGTTTGCATGATTTCGGCGTTGGACGGCAAGCTTGGAATCCTCGAAATAGCCGACGATTCCTCATACGGCAATCTTCATGGGCGTGTCTTCAAAAGGCTGCGACACGCATCCGGAATTGTACAGATGTAACTGCGGCGGGGACGCGCCACTCAACTCAGCCAGGCATTCTTTTCATCGCCACCGTCTATGATCCGTCGGGCTGCCGCGACAACTTCCGGTGTCAAGTAGCCATCCAGGGTGATAAAATCGAACCCCAGCGGCTCAATATCGCTGACGAAGGTCTCATAACGATTCAAAATGATCGGTTTCTTGAAATAAATGGCTTCGAGCAGCCCGTTGCCGAAGCCTTCGTAAAGGCTGCAAAAGGTAACCAGGTCGGCGGCCGCATAGACTGTCCATAATGAAAACTGCCCGTCGGCGGCCACCGCTTCACTCCAGGGGCTGACGACATTGTGCTCCACCAGGCGAAGATCGACGCCGTGGTTGCGGGCCAGCATCTGAAGCCAATCGCTATAGCTCAGCCCTTCGTCACCGTCTTCATGCGATATGACCAATTTACAGCGTTGGTGCGCCAAGGATTTGACCAGTTCGATGACATGTTCGATGCCCTTGCGTTTGATCAGTCGGGTAGGCTGCAGCACCATCAGATCGTCCGGTGACAGGCCGATGGCGTGGCGAAATCGCTCAATCTCCTCACGATCCACCAGGGGCGGCCGATCAAAGTCGAGCACGTTGGGGATCAGGGTGGCGGCGATGCCGCGGCGATGCGCCAATTCGCGCTGGGCCAGCGAATTGATCACGACATGGCGGATATTGGGCAAATCGGCCGGGAAGGCCATGGGGAGAAATTCACCCACTGCATTGACGGCAAAACGTTTACGTTCCCAGAAGAAGTCGTGGTGATGGGCAATGGTTGGAATCTGGGTCTCGGAGATCGTCTCAGCCAGTGCCAGCCCCAGAGGCAAATTCATGGGAATGGTTAGGGCATTTTGAACGATGAGGAGATCGATATCGAATCGCCGTATAAAATCACGCAGCTTGTTTTTCAGGGAGGTGCGCAACAAGTGGATCATCTCGGTGATCTCGGGATTGCGACGGGTCAGGCCGAAGACATTATCGGAGATATGGGTGATATGGGTATGCTTGAAATGCGCTTCGAGCGCCAGGTAGCTGTGCGTCTCGCGGCGGTCCAGTTCCCCGGCAAACCAGTAGCAGCGGTAGCCGTCCTGCTCCAGCACATGGGCCCATTTGGCCGACTCCAAACTGACTCCGTCCGTTCCCGCAAACCGTGTCGAAATGAAGCCGATTCGCTTGATCATATCTCCACTCCCTTCACACACCAGTCACATTCTCCGATGGAACCTGGATAGCCACCGGCATCACAAGCGCCGTGATAGCTTCCGCTTCGAGCCTATTGGCCTACGGCCAGCCGGATAAACGTTCTTCGCGGTTACGTCTCTAAATTAGCAAAGAGTGGGCCAGCATTATCGCCATCCTTATTTTATTGTATTAACAG
>JABZFO010000182.1 GCA_014237405.1 Desulfosarcina sp.
CGGGGAAGGTGTTCCGACAAATATATCGGGATTGAAACCAGGCGATAAGCGACCGGCTGGCCCAGGGTCGTTTTTACCCGGATCTTTTCAACGGAAGGCAGGTTCAGGTTGCAGCGGATGGCCAGATCGAGCTTTTTTTCCGCCATGAATTGATGCAGGGATTTCATTTTGCCGGCCGGCCCGGATTTCACTTCCACGGGAACGACCCGGCTCCCATGTTGAATGATATAATCGATTTCGCCCAGTCGCCCCCCAGTCCGCTGCCAGTAAAACAATTGTGGGTCCATGGACGGGGTCTGTACCGTACGCAGCTGCTGCCCGACAAACTGCTCGGCCAGCCCTCCCTTGTTCGAAAAAAAGAGATCCCGCTGATCCGTACGCTTGATGGCGGACAGGCCCAACTGGGCGGAAACCAGACCGATATCGATCATCAAGGTCTTAAAAAACTTTGCATTGGATTCCGCGCCGAGGGGCAATCCGTTTCCGGTGGTGTGCAGCACCTTTGAACATACTTTTGCCTGGCACAACAAGGAGAACGCTTTCTTTACCGGCAGGATTTTAAGGGACGGATCAACCCGGCTGTACACAAGCAAATCCTGCTGCAATTTGAGACACGATGCCGGATCCTGGTTTTCCACCCATTCCTGAACCACTTCCGGCATCCCGCCAACCAGGCAGTAATGGTAATAGTATTCCAGGCACTTTTGATGCAGGGGGCGGGGGATGTCCTGGCCCAAGTCATAAGAAATCAGCTTTTGATAAAGTGGTTCGTTTCCGGAAGATAGAAGAAACTCAAAGAAAGACATCTGTTCCAGGTAAAAATAGGTGATCCGCCCCGTCGGCATACTGTAGGGATAGTCTCTCAGTGCAAATTCCAGCAGGGAACCGGCCGCGATCACCGGGAGGCCGGGCATTTCTTCTTTAAACCAGCGAAGTTTGCCGAACAGTTCGGGAGCCGTTTGGATTTCATCCAGGAAAAGCAACACGGAGGCCGGATCGATCGTTGTGGATATCTCCGCCTCGATGTTTTGCAAGATCTCGGCAGGATCATTCACAGCAAACAGATCTGCCAGGTGGGGGAAACGTTCCAGGTTCAGTTCGATTAAATAAAGACCATGACGGTGTGCAAAATCACGAACCAGCCATGTCTTGCCGACCTGTCTGGCTCCCCTGAGAACAAGCGGCTTTCGGATTTTGCTCTTCAGCCATTGGTCCAGCTTGCGTCCGACAAAGCGAATCATTTTCCGGTGAGATCCTGTTTCTTTGCAGTAATGGTGTTTTTTTTCCTGAAAAACAGTAAAACAACGCGTTTAAAATGTCAAAACAATTATTTTTAATGCGTTGTTATTGATTCTAACCGCGAAGCGGACCTAAATAATGTTTTTCTCTGTGTTCTCTGGAGCGCCAGGAAAAGCCTGGTGCGACTTGCTGACTGAAAGGAGTCAGCCATGATAATTGCTCGTTCATCATATAGCAGCGGCCTCCCGTGTCAGGGTAACCGAGCATGGGAAGCGGGCCGGTCGCCGCCTTTGTGAAACACCGGGGTCAGGGCTCCACATTTGACAAGATGTAATATGCGGGCTATGCTCGCGGCCAAATACTGAGACAAATTGCTGAAAGGAGATCGGAATTGGTTCGTCCTTTGTGCATCACCCTTCCCGGCGCCTTTTACCACATCAGCTCCCGCGGCCCTAACAGGACCGGGAATGATTTCTTGAGTATCTTGAAACAGCCACCGAAAGGTACAACGTGGTGATTCACGCATTTTGCCTGATGGCGGAAGGGGCTTTCCAATGCAGGTAAAAGGGTTAAAGGAAGCAATGGGACACCAGAGGAATCTCGACCCAGATTGCCTGTTTTGCCGATGGATCAGGGCAGGGAAGGCTGTTGAAACGCTGGGCACGGTTGCCGCGTTCAATGACGGCTATCCGGTGACCGCGGGGCACCTGTTGATCGTACCGTTACGGCACACGGCCGACGGCTTTTCTATGACCGCACAGGAAGTCTGCGATAGTGAAGCGCTGATCCGCACCCTTTCCGAAAAAATCAGCAGAAGCGATCTTTCCGTCACGGGGTTCAACATCGGCATGAACATCGGTGAATCGGCCGGGCAGACCGTATTTCACGCCCACATTCATCTCATCCCCCGGCGGGATGGGGATTGCGCCAATCCCAAAGGCGGCGTTCGCGGCGTCATCGACGGCAAGCGTTGCTATTGAATGACCGTCATACGGAACAAAACAAGGGGGTCAGGGCTCCACATTTGACAAGATGTAATATGCGGGCTATGTTGCTGCTTGAAACCCCCACCGGCAACCTTTCGCAGATCATGCACAATATCAACGGCGCCTATACCACGTATTTTAATGTCAAACAGGGGCGTTCCAGCCATAAGACAGTTGGCCGACAAAGTTTCGATACAGGATGTGTGCGAAGCTGTCGGTCTCAGGTTTTGTGCAGATTCGCGTTTAGCCAGGAATATAAAAATATACCTGTGCCGCAAACTCACCGGCGAGAGCCTTAAAACCATAGGAAATCAATTCGGAATCGGCGATTCGGCCGTATCACTGTGACCACCGCCGTCTAAGAAGCCAAGTGGCCAAAATTGAAAAAACGATCATAATGTGAAATGTGGAGCCCTGACCCTCATGCCCTCCCCTAATCTTCGACATCGCGGTCGATATTTTCGGCGATGAATTCTTGGAGCAGTTTCCCTCCGTCAAGATCACACCTGGTGGTAAATTCCATTCCGCAGACCCAGCCCGATTTGAAAAAGAGGCGCTTGTTCGGCGAGCGGAACTGGGAAATGTGCCGAGGGATACCGGCCACCCGCACCGGTATATTGCCATTCACGATCAACGGCTTGATTTCAGCACCGATCTCAATCTCCTCTTGTGAGTCGATTAAAAAACCCACCCCGTGTTCGTTGATGTTGAAGATGCGGTAGGTTTTCCCGTTGATGGATATGGTCAGATCCTTTACCGAAAATCGGCGTTTCCTTCTATTTCCCAAATCCGGATCCATATCTTCCTCCTGTTCCACCTGCTTTTGCGTCAGCGTTTTTCGCGGTCAATCCCGGCGGGGATGATTTTCAATGACATATTCCTTGTATCGGATCAAGCGGCCTTCCCCTTTAGCTGAAAATAGTGCACGGGTGACGGGTGGCGCAGTTGATCCGTTATCCGCCATTCTAATCCAGGGTGGATTTTCTGTCGGTCATGGTGACGGCCGGCAGCCACCTGCCGGAACCGGTTTTGCCGATTGGACTCATGAAATCCGATAACCGGCCGATAATACGGTCATGCGGGTGGCAATGGGCAAGGGCCTCGGTGTCGAAATGAACACGGATTCGGCGGATTAATTGAAACAGACCTCCGGTTGGTCTCCGGGGCAAAGGAACATATGGTGAGCACGCATGTAGAGATACTGCCGATAATCAATCGGATCGGTTTTTTCAATTCGTTCACCGCGGACGAGAAGCGGCAGATGGTGTCGGACGATGCCCACTTCAGGGTATACAAGCCTGGAGAAATGCTCATCCGCCAGGGCAGCAGCGACCAGAGTCTGTTTATCATTTTCACCGGGACGGTCAATGTCACGGAAGGTGTCGGCGGAACCATTTTAGCCGTTCTCAGAGCCGGCGATATCTTCGGGGAGATGGCCTTTTTAACCGACACCCGGCGAACCGCCAATGTTGTCGCCATGGAATCGGTCATCGCGCTGAAGCTGGACCGGGTGCTGTTCGAACAGCTCTCCCTGGAAATCCGAGAGAAATTCAAAGACAAGATCATCGAGAAACTGGTGGCCCGGCTGGATAAGGCGAACAAGGAATTGGCCCGGCTCAATGCCGCCGTGAGCGCTGGTTTTTCTGAATCATCAAAATCGACGGGAACCTCCGCGGGCCCGTCGTTTACAGATTCGCCTGCACCGGTGTTTGTCTCCGGCCGGGAGCTGATCCGCAAGATTATCTCCAATACCGCGTCGCTGCCGGCCATGCCGGAGGTTATGATCAAGGTCCAGCAGATGATCAAGCACCCCGGAACCAGTCCCGCCCAACTGGCCAAAATCATCGAAACCGATCCCGCCATGGTGGCCGGCATTCTCAAAGTGGCCAATTCAGCCTACTACGGGTTTCGAGGAAAAGTCTCCACCATCCAGCACGCCTCCGCTCTGTTTGGAACCCGCCGGCTGGCTGAGCTGATTACAGCTATGAGTGCCGGCGGGGTGTTGGGAAAAGCCATGGAGGGATACGGACTCAAGGCCGGCGACATGTGGCGCCATTCCATTGCGGTGGCCTGCACGGCCGGTGAAATCGCCGCAGCAGTAGGTTCTGACGCTCCTGACAGCGCATACATGGCGGGGCTGCTTCACGATATAGGAAAAATCATCCTGGACCCACATGTTCGCAAGCGGAAAGTGTTGTTCGACCACTACTATTCCACCCACCCGGAAAAAACCGTTCAAGATGCGGAGCGGGATATTTTGGGGTTTGATCATGCCGTCATTGCGGCCATTCTTTGCGAAAACTGGAACCTGCCCAGATCCATCTCCTTTGGCATTCGGCACCACCACCAGCCTTCGGCTGCCGGCGATCACCAATTGTCCCATATCGTGCATCTGGCAGACTATATTACCATTCAGGCGGGCTTGGGGTGTGCCGGCAAGGCCTCCTGTCAGGATCTGGATGAAGCCAGTCGATCCATGGTGCCCTTAGACCCTGAAACATTGCGCACTGCGGCAGAAAAGGCCCGCCGATACATGGAAAGCCTGACCGGGCGCCTGCTCAGGCCATAAACCCCACCGTCTATTCAACCGAAAGGTCCCGCCGCCGGGCACATTAGGCCTTGAAATCGGCTATTGCGGTATAATATAGTCGTTCTGTAACCGTTCATGGGTTCAGAGGTTCAACCCTGAACGGTGGACCCTGAACCTGTGAACGCCTGCGTTGTTCTTACCTGTATCATAAATGGATGGTTAACCCGGCCCCGGCGCCCTGTGAGACGGATCGGATGTTTCCCGGATTTGAAAAAATTATCGAGTCACGAATAAAAAAGGCCCAGGATGACGGTGCCTTCGAGAATCTTCCCGGCAGCGGCCAACCCCTTCACATGGAGGATGACCGGCACATTCCCGAGGACCTGCGCATGGCGCACAAGGTTCTGAAAAATGCCGATTGCCTGCCGCCGGAGGTACAGTTGCGAAAAGAGATCCGCACAACCGAAGACCTGCTGGCCGGCATGACCGACACGGTGCAAAAATATCGTACCATTAAAAAAATCAACTTCCTGATCCTGAAACTCAATGCCTTGAGAGACGCCAACGCAGCGTTTGACATCCCCCAGCGCTATTACGGCGAGGTGGTCGAACGCCTCGGGACCGATAAAGCATAATCTGGTGCAACCATGTTTGGTAAAAACAAAGAGGGCGACGGCTTGGTCAAGAGCGTGCTGCTTGCCTACTTTATTCTGGCGCTTCATGTGCTGCTGCTTGCCGGTGTGGTGGTCCTGGTTCTTTTTTTCCGGGGCGTGGTCAGCTATATGCTCTGGATTTCCCTCGGGGGAATTGCATTGATCGGTTTCTCCGCATTCTATTTTATCAGGCGGATGCGGGCCGAAGGCAAATCCCTTCGTGAGATGTTAAGAAATCCCATGTTCAACGGGCGATCCGTGGAGGTGAGCCTTCTGGGCGGCATGGCCACCGTCAAACTGGGCCAGTCGTCCCAGCCGCCGACCATCGGTCACGATGCGGCCATCGACATCCCCCGTCTTGAAGACCCGGATGCCTCCCGCAGCCGGGAAGTTTCGGAACTCGCGGAACTGGCTCGTCTACTTGAAAAAGACCTCATCACCGTCGACGAGTTCAACAAGGCCAAGCGACAGTTTTTTAACAGTTAGGGCCTCGGACAGAATAAAACACACAGAGATGACGCCGGATCCTTACCGGTTGAAACCGCCGTGCTGCCGACGTGAACGGGATCTGGGGCATCAGGCGTTGCGGCCACATTCGCGAACTACCGGTTCTCAATAGCCGACAAACGTAAAAGGAAATTATTAATATGAAAAAGAAAACCATCGCCCTGATCTTCGGTGGCATCTCGTCGGAAAGAGAAGTCTCTCTCAACAGCGGCAAGCAGGTGTACGACGCCCTGGACAAGGAGAGGTACGACATCCTGAAATACGACCCCAAGACGGATATCCCCCGGCTGGTGGCCGATGCCGGCAAGATCGACTGTGCACTGATCATTCTGCACGGGCCGTACGGTGAAGACGGAACCGTTCAGGGACTGTTGGATCTGCTGGATATCCCTTACCAAGGGGCCGGTGTGCTGGGAAGTGCCGTTGCCATGAACAAGTTGTTGTCCAAGCATCTGTATGAAATATCTGGTCTCTCCGTGCCGCCCTATGCCGTGGTAAGGCGGGGTGAACCGGTCGACGTTGATCGCATGGTGAGGCAGTTGGGCTTGCCCGTGGTGGTTAAGCCGGTTGAAACCGGCTCCAGCGTCGGCATGTCTATTGTGCGCAGTGATGCATCCCTTGCACCGGCTGTGGCCAAGGCGCTGGAATACGGCGTAACGGCCATGATCGAAGGGTATATCAACGGCAAGGAGATCACCTGTGGGGTGCTGGGGAACGATGAGGTCGAGGCCCTGCCGTTAATCGAGATTATTCCGGGAGAAAATTACGAATTTTTTGACTACGAGGCCAAATATCAACCCGGAGCAACCCAGGAGATCTGTCCGGCTCCCATAGACGAGGAGTTGACTCGAAAGGCGCAATCTTGCGCCATTACCGCCCACAAGGCCCTGTACTGCCAGGGGTACAGCCGGACGGATATGATTTTAAAAAACAATGAATTTTTCGTTCTGGAAACGAATACCATTCCCGGCATGACGGCCACCAGCCTCTATCCGCAGTCGGCACAGGCTGCCGGCATGTCTTTCGGTCAGTTGTTGGACCGGCTCATCGAGCTGGGAATAGACGCCCGGCGACGCCAAACGACCCGGGGGTAGTTAGGACCTCGGAAATAATTAAATTCACGATCTTACTTGTCTTTTTGTCCGTGTTCTGCGTTGTGTCGATGGCCACATACAACAAGTATGAAACCATCGACGCGCCTTGAACACGAACAAAAATCCCGTGTTATCTCCGTGGATTTTATTTTTTCCGAGGCCCTTATACGTCACCACAAACGCCGGCGGTACGCCCGCTGGCCTAAACGAAAGAGGGAGGAAAATTATGAGAGTGTTGGTTGTCGGCGGTGGCGGAAGAGAGCATGCTTTGATTTGGAAAATTGCCCAGAGTCCTCGTGTGAAGAAAATTTTCTGTGCACCTGGGAATGCAGGTATTGCCCGATTGGCCACTTGTGTTCCCATTGGTGCCGCTGAAATCGACAATCTCCTTGATTTTGCCCGTGATGAGAAGATCGACCTCACCATCGTCGGCCCTGAAGACCCCTTGTCCCAGGGGATCGTCGACCAGTTTGAAACAGCGGGTATGCGAATTTTTGGTGCCAGCCAGAAGGCGGCCCGAATCGAATCCAGCAAGTCCTTCGCCAAGGCGGTCATGGAAAAATACGGCATCTTGACGGCCAAGGGTCGGACCTTTACCAGCCTCGCCCAGGCCCAGGCCTACGTGAAGCAGATGGGGGCGCCTCTGGTGGTCAAGGCAGACGGTCTGGCCGCCGGAAAAGGGGTCATCGTCTGCAGCACCGAGAAAATGGCATTAGATGCCCTCAAACAGATCATGGTGGACCGTGAATTCGGTGATGCGGGCAACCAGGTGGTGGTGGAAGAGTGCCTGGTGGGTGAAGAGGCCTCTTTTCTGGCGTTCACCGACGGCAAAACCGTTCTGCCCCTGCCGTCATCACAGGACCACAAGCTCATATTTGATGACGACAAGGGCCTGAACACCGGCGGCATGGGAGCTTACTCACCCGCGCCGGTGGTGGACCAGTACCTTCACCAGCGGATCATGGACGAAGTGATGATCCCCATGGTCAAGGGGATGGCCGCCGAGGGCTGCCCCTACAAGGGGGTCCTTTATGCCGGTTTGATGATCGATCGAGACAACATCAAGGTACTGGAGTTCAACGGTCGTTTCGGTGACCCTGAAGCCCAACCGCTGCTGGTGCGCATGAAAAACGACATTATCCCGGTCATCGAGGCCATCATCGATGAGCGGCTGGACACCTGTCATCTGGACATCGATCCCCGGGCATCGGTGTGTGTGGTCATGGCTGCCGGTGGGTATCCGGGAAAATACAAGAAGGGACTGGAGATCAAGGGGGTCGACGCGGCTAACCGGATGCGGGATGTGGTGGTTTTTCATGCCGGAACCGGTTCAAAGGGCAAGAAGATTCTCTCTCAAGGAGGACGGGTGCTGGGAGTCACCGCACTCGGTGATACGGTGGATGCGGCCATTAAAAAAGCCTACCTGGCGGTGGCAAAGATCAACTGGAAGGGTGTCCACTACCGCTCCGACATCGGTAAAAAGGCCTTGGTGCGGATGCAGGCGGTGCCCCGGGTGGGCATCGTCATGGGCAGTGATTCGGATCTGAAGGTGATGGAGGAGGCCCTGGGGATATTCAAAAAATTCGGGATTCCCATCGAGATGACCGTGGCCTCAGCCCACCGCAGCCCGGAACGGGCCGCCGCCTATGCCATTTCGGCAAGAGAACGGGGGCTCAAGGCCATCATTGCCGGTGCCGGCCATGCCGCTCATCTGGCCGGTGTGCTTGCGGCGCATACGACGTTGCCTGTCATCGGCGTACCCATCGATTCATCGTGTCTCCAAGGGTTTGATTCACTGCTGTCCACGGTGCAGATGCCACCGGGAATTCCAGTGGCCACGGTGTCCATCGGAAAGCCGGGAGCGAAGAATGCGGCTATCCTGGCGGTTCAGATCCTTGCGGCGTCCGATGATGCCCTGACGCAGCAGCTGGAGACCTTTAAGAAGGAGATGGCCACCCAGGTTGAAAAGAAGGCAGAAAAATTCCGGGAATTCCGGTAGCATTGTCCGGGTCGACCCGTCGAACCCGAATCCGGATCTGATTCAGGCGGCAGTTAAAATCATCCGTAACAATGGTGTGGTGGTATTTCCCACCTCCGGGCTTTACGGCATCGGGGCCGACGCGTTTTGCGCCGAGGCAGTCCGCCGGGTCTTTGCCATCAAGCGCCGGCCGGCCCACAAACCGGTGCTGGTGCTGCTGTCCGGCATTCACGATATGGACAAGGTGGTGCGAACGGTTCCGGACTATGCCGAACCTTTGTTGGGGCTGTGGCCCGGCGGGATCACCTTTATTTTCAAGGCCGGCGATTCGGTGCCGGCCGACCTTACCGGCGGAACGGGAAAGATCGGCTTGCGCATGCCGGCCCATCCGGTGGCAAAGGCGCTGGCCGAGCGTTTCGGCGGTCCCATCACCGGGACCAGCGCCAACCTGTCCGGCCGTCCGGCATCGGCCAGCGTGACGGACCTTGACCCTGAAATCCACAGACAGGTGGACATGGTTTTAGATGCCGGTGCCCTTGCCGGCGGGTCCGGTTCCACCATTTTGGACGTGACCTGCTGGCCTGTAAAGGTGATCCGTGAAGGGGCGGTGACCCGGCAGGCAATTGATGACGTTCTGAGAAATGGATAGCGCAAATTGATTGACAATCTTCAGGGTTTTCCCTATATAACCGAACCCATGCCGGAGTGGTGAAATTGGTAGACGCAGTGGACTCAAAATCCACCGGGGGCCCATTTTAGCCGTTTTTTGCCAGATTACTTGAATTCAAATTCTATCTTGCCGAAATCTCCATAGTCTGCCACGTAGTTGCCGGGTTTGGCCGGAAGCAGCTTGCTTATGCAACCTGTAATGACAACGTATCCATCTTTAATTTCGCCGCCTCTTGCCAACACGTTGTTGACCACCCATTTAAGTGCTTCCCACTGATCGCCAAGGGCATTTTTTCCCATGCCGCCCGCAATTTCCTGGCCATTATGAAAAAGTTTTACTTCTATGGCATTTAAGTCTTTTACCCAGACCGCGTCTCCGATCAGCACTTTCCGTGCTACCACGTTGGCAGCAATAATGTCGGTTCCTTTAATTGCCTTCATATCTTTAAAGGCAAGATCCGGGAGTTCAACTGCCGGAAATATTATTGCAACAGCTTTTTTAAGGGATTCAATATCTTCAACAGGTTCTGTAATATCTTTACCGAATCTAAAACCTATCTCTGTTTCAATAAACATGCGTGCAAAGTTTTTCTGATACAGGGTTCCGGGCCAGCGGAACATGGATTTGAAAAGGGTTCCCCTGGCTGCTTCCTTAACACCAAACTTTTGCTGGGCAGCGGCAGATGTAAGACCTGCCTTGTATCCCATAACTTCATCGCCTTTATTCTCTCTGATTTTGACAAACCTGGCCTGAATTTCATACGCCTGATCTACTGTCAGCCCGTCAATTTCCTGTGAAGCATGGCCATATGGTTTTTTTGCTGCAAAGGAATTTTCTATTTTCCCAGCCGTTTCATCCAAAGAAGCGCTAAATACCGAAGAAGCTCCCAGAAACAGAAATACAGACAAAATTAAACAAAAATAACTTAGTTTTTTCATCATTCTTTTCCTCCTTATTTCGTCATGTAATTTATGGCATTGATTTGATTCGGAAATGGATCGTTTTGGATAATCGCTCAAAAATGGTGATGAGTCAAGGATTTGTTAGAACAGGCATTGGCGATTCGTGGTGGGGGCGGAGTAATCAATAAATGTGTGACCAATGGGAAACCCGGCAGAATGATTTTTGGCGTTGCAATATTTTAGCGAGCTATGCTAAAAAACCTGTTAATACAGCTATTCAAAAGATCACCTGTATCATACCTCAATAGAATTCAGCGGGATCATGCTCGCTTATTTGGCCATATAGACCGGTTCAGATTTTCATCGGTGGCGTTCTTCATCTTTTAATATCAGCTAAATGGGGAGGTATTGCCATGAATATGAATTTATTTCGAAAGTTTAGACAAGTACTGATTTGGATGATGGTCGTTGGCCTTATCTTTCCCTTGTCATCTGCTATTGCAAAAAAGGGAGGAAACCATAAAACTCAAGTAAAAGTCATGACCCGGAATCTCTATCTGGGAGCTGATATTTTCAAAGTTGTTAAGGCTGCACAAGAGGATCCCGCCACTGTTCCTTTCGCAGTTGCTGAAGTTTTTCAAACAATGCAGGACACCAATTTTTATGATCGTGCCGAAGCCATTGCCGATGAAGTCCTCAAGACCAAACCTCATGTTATCGGAATACAGGAGGCTTCAACCTATTACCTTCGAACCCCAAGTAACCCCTCTCCAGCTAATGAAAATGATCCTTTTATAGATTTTCATTCGATTCTGGATGCCGCTTTGAAAGCTCGAGGATTAAATTATGACGCTTATGTCGTTACCAATGCTGACATAGAAATGCCTATGTTAGAGGGAGCAGTGCTTTCTTATGTCAGGTTGGTGGACCATGACATGATTTTGGTTAAAAGATCGTTGGAATCAATGTTGGTTAAAGCCGCAAACTATTCAGTTAATCTTGGACTAGACATTGGTGGTACTTATGTTGAATTTACCCGCGGATATCTTGCCGTTGATGTGAAAATCAAGAGGGAGGAATATCGTTTTGTAAACACGCATCTTGAGATTCGCAGTGCCCCAGAAAGTATTTTCAGAATAGTTCAGGATGCCCAAATGCAGGAACTATTGGGTGTTATTGACTTTTTTTCATCTATAGATCCAAAGCCAGTTATCATGGTCGGCGATTTTAACAGTTCTCCAAAAGATGTCCCCGGCTATGGCTACCATCCATTGTATGAAGTATGGATACCCTATATACCTCCTTACATGCAGGCCTTGGAAGCCGGATATCTGGATGCCTGGCTACTACAGAAACGGTATGATGATGGTTACACCAGCGGATTCGATGAATTGGTGAGCGATCCCACCGTTGAATTGACCACACGGATTGATCATATCTTTCTGGGACCAAATGGTTATAAAATAGAGAAGGTAAAAGCTGTCGTGGTCGGTGATGATGTGAAAGACATGACACCCAACGGTTTATGGCCTTCAGATCATGCGGGAGTTGTTGCCAAGATCAAATTTTCACAAAAACATAAATAACTCGACAGTCAAGAGTTCTTGTAACAGGTTGAAATTATTACAAGTAAAAATTGGCCGCGTCATTCCGGTGAAAACCGGGCACGTAGTGAAGCATTAGCGCTATCCAGTGTTTTTTCAGAGTGTTGCGATGTCTGGATGCCGGATCAAGTCCGGCATGACGGATGGGGCATTTTTTTATCTTATCAGCTAAAGCCAACCAACGATGTGCCGATATATTTTTCAGCTGAGGGAAACCATACCCCATTGAATTGATTCTTTGCTGACTCCTACGACCTCCGGGGGGACCAGAAAGCCACTGGACTGCGTCGCTACTCGCCTCTCTCTCGGGCAAGACTTATCACCCTGGGTCTTGCCTTTTCCTTTTTTTGACACTCAAGCGTCAATTGAGCGTAAAGAAATTGACACAATCGAATTCCTTGCGCCTAATAGGATATAGAACTTACAGGAATTTATAGATATATCAAAATTCCGAAGAACCGGCATGGGATATGCTTTATTAAACGTTGAAGGTAATACTCTCCTTCCTCCTCCCTCTTGACAAGGCCTTACCATGGGCCTTGTCTTTTTTTATCGATTCATCTTATTTACGAATCTATCACCTTCCAATCCATTTGCACTACCCGCCGGAGGGACAGCACATGAACTCGATCCCAAGGAACTTGTGGATCTCCGATTTACTGTAGCCAAGTCAAAATTACGGTTCCGAAGATGATGCCAATGATTCCAAACAACCTCTGCGTCTGATCAGATAAATTCCCAAAGTACCAATCCAACATTCGGCTGTAGATTTTGTTGGGGTTGACGATTGCCAACACTGCCTCGGCAAAGGCGATTACGGCAATGATTCGGAACACCCATGGATAGCCGGTGGCTGATGCGGACACCAGGAAAAGTAAGCCCGTAACTGCAGGAATGATCGAAAGGTATCTGAGTTCGTAGCTGTCGAACAACTTCTTGAGTGCATTGACTGATTCACGGGTGTAGAGGATCAAAAAAGAACACATGGCGATGCATGAGAAACCAAGCAGATAGACGATCACTTTCATAGTAACTGACTCCTTTGGTAGATGGTGATGGTACGGTAGAAGGGAACATGTAATAGATCGCACCAATTTCTTGTTGTGTCAAGGGGTTGGTATTCCTTGACAATCTACCCTATGAAAGATATTGCACAATTGCACCAACTTTCTGAATAACTGATTTTGCGTTGAAAAAAGATACCCACTATGCAGATTACAAGAAGGACGGCGAGGAAAAGATTCTACAGCCTATCGAAATGTTTCGAGAGATAGTAAAAAACTTGAATGACGATCAGAATACGGAAACTAAATGATAAAAACAGGACAAAAAATCCACACCCGGAAAATCGATATCGCCACTTACGAAGGAGCCTCAGATTCCATTATCATCGAAGGTATCCTGCGAGATGAACGGCTGCTGAATTCTTATAGACCTAATGGAGAAATCTATCCTCCTGGTACCATTCACCACCTAATCATACGGATGGAGGTCAAGGGACCACAGTTGGTCATCGAGGACATCGAAGTGGAAATGCCAACGGTTCCACATGAAGCATGTGTCGAGACCCTTGAGTCTCTGGCACCCGTCAAGGGGATGCCCATTGTTTCCGGCTTTACTGCCAAGGTAAAGGATCTGGTGGGTGGAACAAAGGGATGCTGCCATCTATTTGCACTGCTGACCGCAATGGCACCCGCCGTGGTTCAAGGTGCCTGGAGTGCAATGGCACGAGAACCCATTGATCCGGAAATCTACATGCCAATGGCCCTGGGGAGGGTGAAAAATACTTGCTGGGTTTGGCGTGAGGATGGCCCATTGATGAAGGAATGGAGTGCCAGGGTATGAAAAGGACAGTCACGGCTCGATATTCCAGTTTGAAGAGGGTCTGGAAAAAGAAGGATAAGCTGGAGGCTTACCAGCTGATCAGCCATAGTGCGTCTTTGTTTAGGGAAAATTGATGCGTGACCATTGACCAGAAGTGAGGGGACCCATGTCAGTCAAAACGAAGATCATAATTTACATCATTATTCTGGCTGTCTTTGACACGATCATCCCTATTCCGATCACAGCACTGGTGCTCATCCACGTCCTTTACCAGAAACCCCGGTGGTTCCGGGATTGGGTTGAGGATGTTTACCGGTCTTGATATGCTTGAATTTATGGGAATTCACAAATCAGTGGACGCTTTAGTCGGATGAACCATTTATTTGTCAGCTTGCCCATTTTCCGCTAAAGGCAACAGACGAGTAAGAAAAGCACTTCTCAGGAGGTCTGTTTATGTGGAAACAGATTAAAAAATACATCATCATCGGTCTCGTTGTCGCAGCCGGATACTATGTACTGGGCCATCACTTCATCTATTATCAAAGTTCTTTTTCCCTGCTGCCCAAAGAGGAACTGACCCTCAAATACACTTTCTACAGCATGGACAGCAAACGCCCGGAAACGATTTTAAAGGTGGATGAACTGCGCTGGGCCGGCATCGGCGATATCATGGTGGAAAAGGGGCTTGTTCCCGAGAGTAAGATACGGATGCTGGAGGACAAGGCAGAGATGGCATCGGGTTACTAATCCACGCAAAACCGTTCGGAGGTGCGCATGGCAGCCGAACGTCAGATAGAAGGCCGGGCTTCATCCCAAGGGAAGCATGTTGTCTGCCAGACGGCTGGATGCCTTTTTCAGATTGATGCTGAGCAGGTTTGCCAGCCCTTTCAGAATGTTGACGCCGATATTCACCTCTTTCTCCAAAATCTCCTCGAAGGCCGCACGTGGAAAAACCGCCAGCCTGACCTTGGATCGGGCGATAACTGTCGACGACCGTGGAAAATTGTTGATGATGGACATCTCGCCGATGGACCTTCCCCGTCTCAGCGTGGCCATGACGTCACTGCTGTCGGGGCCGGTCTTCTTGGTCATATCCAGTTCGCCGCTTTCAACGAAACAGACGAAATCCGCCTTGTCCCATTCGTTGAACAACACCTCCCCGGGATCTATCTCCACAAAATCCATCCGGGTGGCCACCTCAAGAAGTTCATCTCTTTCCAGAAATTCAAACAGCGGCAGGTTGATGATGAAGTTGACCAGATCCTTCTCTCTGTCCGACCGGTCCGGTGCCGATTGTCTTTCCAGCATTTTTTTTCCTATAGGTGTTCGGGTCTCACCCCGGCATCGCATAAAACATCAGCAGCAGGGCATAAATGTCTGGCGATTTGACGCGAAAACAGCCCAAAAAAAGATTTTCCGGTACATTCTCTATCGGCACCGGGAAATGGGGACTTTAGGCCCGCGGAAAAAATTAATTGCCCCATCTTTGATTGTATTTTGGCTTGTCTTTCGGCGTTGCGTCAATGGCCCCAACCAACCCGTATGAAACCATCGACGCGCCTTGCCTGATCTTATATAAAACCGGCGAACCAGCATCCGGTGCAATCTCAGGTCAGCTTATTATTTCCAATGAAAAGGAGAATACCATGCTAACCATATCTGTTCCCGGCTTTGGCGCGTTGACTCTTGAGCATCTTGTGCTGGACTATAACGGCACGCTGGCCGTGGACGGTGTGCTGCTTCCCGGTGTCGAAGATGCGCTCAATACCCTTGCCGCACAGCTGGCGATTCATGTGGTCACCGCCGATACCTTTGGCAAGGCGGCTGACGGCCTCGAAGGGGTCAACTGCCGCTTAACCGTTCTGGAAGAGGGGTGCCAGGACCAGGCTAAAGTCAACTTCGTCAATCTGCTTGGGGCAGATCGGACGGCCAGCATCGGAAACGGCCGCAACGATGCGCTGATGCTGGCGGCCTCCGCCATGGGTATCGCCGTCATTTTGGGCGAAGGGGCTTCCATGGTGAGCCTCAATGCCGCAGACATCGTCTGTACGGATATCGTTTCAGCACTTGAACTGCTGATGCATCCGTTGCGGCTCACGGCAACGTTGCGATCATGAAATATATGCAACTGCATGAAGCTGTCTATCCGGAAATGGTAACATTACTGCCTTTTGCAAGACATGATGAGCAACCATACAGCAGAAAAGCTGTTGATTTTTACATGTCATTCCAATCGCTTGTGTATGGCGAGGATCGCAGGACATGTCTGATTTCCGTTATTTTATGGAAAATGAAGATGAAATTCTTCGTCTAGAAATTAAAACAGATCTCGACAAAGTGAAACGCCAGGCGCTGTGGGCCGGTATACGTCCGGGAATGCGTGTGGCGGATCTGGCCTGCGGGCCGGGAAAAACCACGCGTCTGTTCCATGAACTCGTTCAACCGGAAGGGTGCGTGGTTGGAATTGATGGGTCAGCCAAAAGAATTGCCCATGCGCAGAAAAAACATGGCCTCGACGGCCCTGCGTTTTTCTGCCGGAACTTGCTTGAACCCTTGGACGATCTGGGACACTTCGACTTTGTATGGGTTCGGTTTTTTCTGGAATACCATAAAACCGATGCGTTTCAAATTGTAGACAATATCAGCCGCCTGTTGAAGCCGGGGGGTATCTTGTGCCTGGTGGATCTGGATTACAATTGCCTCAGTCACTACGGCATACCTGAAAGGCTGCAGCGAACCATTTCCCGTGTAATCCATATTCTGGAGGAAAAGGAGAACTTCGATCCTCGCGTCGGCATCAAACTCTATTCATTTTTATATGACTTGGGCTTTGAAAATATTGATGTCATGATGGCGCCACACCACCTGATTTACGGGGAATTGGGGGCAGTGGACGAATTCAACTGGACCAAGAAGGTTGAAGTGGCAGTCAAGAAATTCCAAGAGCTATTGGATGACTATGAAAATGGATATGATGAGTTTTATGAGGAGTTCGAGCGGGCGTTCAGCGATCCGCGGCGCTTCACCTACACACCGCTGATATGTTGTCGGGGTGGCCGCCCGATAAGCGACTAATCTAGGGGCACTTTTCTCATTCCGATTCGCATTTAAGCACTCCCATTGTTGGCAGCGCCGTTGGCTTTTTGAGTATATTGCCACATACGTCTGCGTCGCACCGGTATCCTCTTGAGTGCAGCAGGGAATCAACATACCTTTCTCATGGGGATTACCTTTTCAGGATAGTGCAACTCCGATTCCTTCATTGCTTTGTTGTAGAAACTTACAAACGCATCAACGACCTTTTCGTCGAAGTGCACTCCCCGGCCCTTTTCAAGGAGGCGGAATGCATAGCTAATCGGTAGCGGATCGCGGTAGTGGCGTTCGGCGGTAACGGCCTCGAAAAAATCCGCCACTGCAATAATTCTTGCCCCCAGCGGAATTTTTTCTCCTTTAAGACCGTTGGGGTAGCCGCTGCCGTCCATTTTTTCATGGTGGGAGCCGGCGATTTCCGGTACCTGGCTGAAAATTCCTTCAAAATTAACTTGTTCCAGGATCATCTGCGTTTTTTCTGCATGGGTTTTAACCTTTTCGTACTCCTCCAGTGTCAGTCGTCCCGGTTTTTTTAAGATAGCGTCCGGTACGCCGATCTTGCCATAGTCGTGCAGGAGGGAGGCGACGCGAATCATCTCCCGGTAGTTGGATGACAGATTCAGCTCTTCGCATATTCCCATGGAATAGTCTGTGACTTTCGCCGAATGGCCGGCTGTCAACGGGTCTCTGGCATCGATGCTTGCCGCCAGCACCTGGAGAATGGAGTCGAATTGACGCTGGCGGGCCTCCAGCAGATCGGTATTGCTGATGCAGATGCCGATCACCGAAGCAATTCCCATGAGAAGGCTCAGATCGCTTTGCACCAGGGGGCGCTTGGATCGCAGATTATCCACCGCCAGAACACCAATGGACTTGCCGTCGCAGATAATGGGACAGCATATAAAGGATTGGGTGCCCATCTGGTGGGCAAAGGCCAGGCTTCTTCTGGAAAGGCTGTTTCCGATCTCTGTAATGTCATTGATCAGAAATGGTTTTTTCTTTTTATAGGAAACGACAAACACGCCTTTTGAATCTGGATTGTCCAAGTGAAAGGCTGCCCTTTGAATATATTCCAGCTGCCGATGGTCATATCCAAATCCTGCGGCAAACGATAGCAGGGTTTTTTTCTTGTCTGCCAGAAGGATCAGACCGCGGTCATAGTCAAGTCGCTTCTCGAAAACATTAATGGCTTGTGAAAGTACATCCTCTTTGTTGGTCAGATTGGCAATGGTCTGGCCGATTTCATTGGTCGTTCGGGTAATATTATAGTTGATATCGATCTGTGCGGCGAGTTGATCAGAAGACTCCTTGAGATTGAATGCGCTGACTTTTAATTCTCTTTTCTCAGCGTTTTCCGCAATCAGCATTACCAGCATCAGGGCAATTACGCCCAGAAAGAGGAGATGGTGGGTGTCCAAACCGGTATCAATGGTTAACAGGAGGCCGAGCAGCGGAACCAATAACAGCACCATCAAATTTCTTATTTTCTTCCAGATTGATGATATCTGCATGTCCCAGGAGATGAGATACCGGCAGGTTTTTCCGCCGGTAAACATGCACTCCGTGTGTTCGATCGTCGGCGGCTTGGAGTTAAACACCAGGGAAATGGCCTCAAGAAAGCCGATACGATTCTGGCATTGAAAGGGTTCTTCCTTCACACCGGGGTAGGGGGTAACCGTGACTTCTATTTTGTGGGGGCTTATTTTCTTGGATTTATAGGAAGCGGATTTAACAAATTTTTCCGTCGTCTTACCGATAAGCTCATACACGGTTGACGGGTCAACGAGTCCTAGAACGTATTGGCGCATCATACCGATGGCATCCGGCGATGCCGCGTACTGCCCCGCTTCTCTGGCAATGAGCGGATTGCCCGTTTCCCGAAGAACCTTTTCATAGAACAGGTTGATCTGCCGTTGGTTGAACCAGTGGCCCTGGTCGGCCACCTGGTAAGGCTCCATTTCGGCATAGGCGATCAATTCATTGATATCCACAAAACTGTACTTATGCTTGACCAGCTTGATGTAGGTGTCAATGATTCTGCTGTTGTAAAGCCCGGGTTCAGTACCGTCTGATAACGCTTTTTCCACTCTCGGCAAGGCCCTTTCCATTGCTTCGGCTTCAGTGCTTGATGAATTTCAACAGACGTTTTAAATATCTGAAATAATCATCCGTATGATTCATGCTCAAAATCCACAAATTATATATCTTTTCAAAAGGAATCTCCAATGTTGCTGCGCTTTGCGCCGGGTAGGTTAGTACCGGCATCTCATCAAGCTGGAACCTGTCGAATAATTCCAACAGGCTGGCCTGAATGATGGGATAGTTCAGACCCTCGTGTTTCAGGATGATGACTTTGACTGAGTTGGTCAGATCAGACATGTTCAGACCGATATCGGCAATGTTGATCATGATCACGGCCTTTAATACGTTCGCCATTTTGAGCGAAAAGAGATGGCGGGACCGGATCAGTCCGATTTTCTCGAACGCTGCTTCCGTTTCCGTGATAGCGTGGTTGTCAACTCCCAGGTCTAGGGCATGCATCATCAAGCCGCCGGATTGCTCCTCGTAGTAGCACTCAAGATCTCGAAGGTCGTGATCGGTTACGGGTTCAAGATGCCAGCCCTTGGGCAGTGTGTATCCCCTGTGACCGCTTTTTCGGAAATGAAAGTAGGCAAACCGGTCAATGGAGCACCCTTTTGGATTTAGGATGTTTTTTGCGGCGCCGCCGAAAACATGATTGGGAAATTTGTTTTCAGACCGGTAGTAGCAGAATACATAGCTCATCTTTATGGAGTTGAGCCGGTGTGAGTCATTGATGAAACTGCCGATCTGGTTGAGTACTGCCAGGCCGCCACGGTTGTTTGACGATCGAAGGGCCGCGTGGTGATGGATCAGCCACGCCCTTCCGTAAAAGCGAACCATAGCCATGTGCGCCAAAATCAGGCCGTTACGCTGATGGATGAAGTGCCGGGCGATTTTCGGGTTCTGGGTGTACAGTTTTTTATAGGTCGCCTTGATACGGGTTTTATTCTTTTCGATGAACTCATATTTCTTAGGATAAATAAAACCGGTCTCAAAGAAAAAATCCCACAGGTCCTCCAGATTGACCTTGTGGCAGAGGTAGGCATTTTTATCTCTGGTCTGCTGAATGAGGGATAGCACTTTAATGTGCCCATCCGCAGGCATGTCCAGAATGGCAATCCCGCAACGGAGCATTCCCGTTAGGCCGGTATTTTCGGCCTTCTGGCTGTATACTACCTGGGCGACGCATGTCACATGGGCACCGTCACCGAAGTAGATCTGAAGGTCGGGGATGATCAAGCCCGGGAACAGCACCGCGTGTTTGAACTCTTCCTGTACGGCCAGTCCGGATCCAGATAGGTCTATGACCTCCAGATTGGCCTGTTTTTTAGATAGAGGGTGGATGAAACTGATGGTGGGTAAGGGACTCATTTGCTGACGTGTGCTTCGAAACTCTTTCGGCCGAAACCGCCGAATGTTCCGTCTATCAGGCGTTAAGACCCAGTCTTGACAGTTATGGCCGTGGGTTTGTTTGACGATTCGGCAGTCACCGGAATACAAGGTTTTGTTTCCGTCGAAAAGGATGATATTCACGGTCAGGTCGGTATCCATCCAGTCAAAGGTCTGAGGGGGCGTTGTCTGGACCTGGACCCGGAAGGAGAAGGCGGAAAAGTCGATCATGGTGCCGTAAAACAGGGCGCCGTTCTGGGTCACATAAACATTGATATCCCTGCACCGGTGACGCCTGGTGCTTCTGGAGTCTGCGGCACTGCAGGTCTCCGGCAAAATGAGACGGATGGCGTGCCTGCTGATTTCCAGCATGTCCGGTTCTGTCCTGACACGGTTGCGGCTTGGCCTTGATAGACAGGGCCCGGTCGTACTGGTTGTGGCGAAAATTGACGTAAAGGGTCTTGTCGAGAAAGTTGATGTAGTTGAGCTTGTTAATCAGCTGACGCAGGCTGACCGGTTCGGACGTGCATGCATCTTCCACTGCAGGGGATGGGGGGGGCTTGGCGGATATGAGCAGTTTTTCGTTGGGACTGACTGCTGTGTCTGTGTGGGCAGTATCCGGAAATAGGTTTGCCCGTTCCATGGTTGAACCTCAGTGTTGGCTTACCAGATCAGTGCAAGGGAAGCAAATGAATTGCCGCTCAGAACCAAGGTGCCTGGATGGGCAGGTTACTCTCTCCTGCATTCATCCGTAGAAACGACTATCATAAATTTCCTATTGATGCAAGGGGTTATATGGGGATTGGATTCGCGTGGAGGAGAGAATGAAAAAGACCGGGGAACCATCAAGGGGTTGTGGCCGGTCAACCACCGATACCCTGCATCTGGCCTTTGACGGTTGTCACACCATTGGGGTAAAGCTGGTGCTTTGCCGCTTTTTGTCGCACGGCAGTTCGAAAAATTTCAGCCAGTTGTTCATCTGATCCGCCATTTCTTAACACCTCCTTGATGGGCTCGTGGCGGTCGGACAGCAGGCAGGCGCGAAGCTTTCCGTCTGCCGTCAGCCGGAGGCGGTTGCAGCGGTTGCAGAAATGATGGCTCAAGGCACTGATGAATCCGACTTCTCCCTGGGCGCCCGCTATGCGGTAGCGCCTGGCCGGACCGTCATTCTGGCCGTTTCCTACCGGAATCAACTCTCCGATCGTGGCAATCATGTCCTGGATTTCCGGTGTCAGAATCTGATCCCGGGAACTGGTTCGGCTGTTACCGATGGGCATATATTCGATAAATCGGATATGGAAGGGGTGGTTTAGTGAGAGCCTTCCAAAGTTGAGGATTTCGTTGTCGTTGATGCCCCGCATTGCCACCACGTTGATCTTGATGGGGTCGAACCCAATCTCCCGGGCTCGTTCAATGCCTGCCCATACCTTCACGAACTGGTCGTATCCGGTGATGTGGGTGAACTTCTCCCGGTTCAGGGAATCCAGACTGATGTTAATGCGACGAATGCCGGCATCGAAGACCCGCTGTGCGTTGGGCGCCAGCAGCACCCCGTTGGTGGTCAGAGAGACATCTTCCAGTTCCCGGATCCGGGTCAACTGTCTGAGAAAATCGTAAACTCCTCTACGCACCAGGGGTTCGCCGCCGGTGATGCGCACCTTGCGGATGCCGAGCCTGATGCCGATATTGACTATGCGCAGGATCTCTTCGTAGCTGAGGATGTCGTCATGGTCGAGTTTGGGGATGCGGCCCTCCGGCACACAGTAAAGACACCTGAGGTTGCAGCGGTCGGTGATGGAAATCCGAAGGTAGTTCAGGTGGCGATTTTCCCGATCCACCAACTCGTTGGCAGGGGCCACCCCTTTTTCCATGTTGTTCCCTATACCCATTTCCGTCTACATCCATTACCGCCGGGTGTCGTTTCCGCGACCCTTATGCCTGGTGAACTCGTAAATAGTTCAAATTTGGACGGCTTCGTAAAAAGTTCAAGATCAAGGCTCGCAAGTTCCGAGGAATGAGGCGTACTTATCGTACGCCGCAGTGACGAGGAATGCAGCACAACGCAGATGCTGGACTTTTTCCGAAGTCGTCACGCCTGACTGTTCAAAATGGCCCGGACCAGGCCGGGAACCGTGTACAGTTCCGCCTCAATGGTCACCGCAAGGCCCAGATTCCGGGCTGTCCGGGAAGTAATGGGACCGATGCTGGCCACGGTGACATCCTCCATCAGTTCATTAACACGGTCCGGTGGCAGCAACCGGTGAAAGTTCTTCACCGTGGACGAACTGGTGAACGTGACCATGTCGATGGTTCTGGCAGCCAGGCGGGCGATCAGGTCCTCGGCGTCGTTCTCCACTTGCCGGGTTTCATAGGCCGTCATCTCATCCACTATTGCCCCCATGCGGGTCAACTCCACGGGAAGCACGCTGCGGGCCTCCTTGGCTCGTGGCATCAGGATCTTACTGCCCTTTACCGGCGTGGCGGCAAGTGCCTCCACCACGGATTCGGCGCGGTAGCTTTCCGGAATGATGTCGCTTTTCAACCCGCAGGTCAGGAGCCGGTCTGCGGTGGCAGGGCCGATGGTGGCGGTTTTGATGTGTCCCAGTGCCCGCACATCCAGCCCCTTTTCAAACAGGCGCCGGAAGAAATAATCCACCCCGTTGACGCTGGTGAAGACGATCCAGTCATACTGGTTAAGAGCCTCGATGGCCCTGTCCACGGGCGCCCAGTCCGGAGGCGGCACCACCTGGATAGTGGGACACTGGATACATTCAGCACCATATTCCGTCAGCTGGAGAATCAGGTTGCTGGCCTGCTCCCTGGCCCGGGTGACAACGATTCGGCGACCCATCAGCGGCCGGTTTTCAAACCACTGCATGGTTTTTCGCAGGTTGACCACACCGCCGATGATGATGATGGCCGGGGCTTTGATGCCCGCTTTTTGGGTGTCGTCGACGATGGTGCCCAGGGTGCCGATAACCGTTTTCTGCTTCGGTGTGGTCCCCCAGCGGATCACCGCCACCGGGGTGTCCGTCGATCGGCCGTTGGCCACCAGGTTGGCTGCGATGGTCGGCAGGTTTTTGACCCCCATAAAGAAGACCAGGGTGCCAATGCCCGTTGCCAGTGCCTTCCAGTCGACACTGGATTCGGCCTTGGTAGGGTCTTCGTGGCCGGTGACGAAGGCCACGTCCGATGTATAGTCCCGGTGGGTCAACGGGATGCCCGCATAGGCCGATGCGCCGATGGCGGCGGTGACTCCCGGGACGACCTCGAAAGGGATGCCCGCGGCGACGAGGACCTCCACCTCTTCACCACCACGTCCGAAAATAAAGGGATCTCCCCCTTTGAGCCGCGCCACCACGTTCCCCTGTTTCGCCTTCTCCACGATCAGGGCATTGATGCCATCCTGGGGCAGGGTGTGGTCACCCCCCTTTTTGCCTACATAAATCATCTCCGCATCCGGATTGGCGTGGGCCAGCAGGGCCGGCGATGCCAGATAGTCGTAGATTACCACATCTGCCCTGGCTATGCAGTCGACCCCCTTGACGGTGATCAGATCGGGGGCACCAGGGCCGGCCCCCACAAGAAACACTTTACCCGTTTCGTTGTTACTGTGCATCTGCGTTCAGTCTTTCCAGGATTTCTCCGGCACCCATGGCCAGGAGCGCTTCGGCCAGCTCCAGGCCGATCTGTTTGCTCCGGGTTTCGGGACCGGTTCGTGACTGTTTGATTTGATGGGAGCCGTCCACATCGCAGACCAGGCCGGTGAGGGTGTATCCTTTTTCGTCGATATGTCCGTGGCCGGCAATGGGAACCTGGCAGCCACCTTCGAGCCGGTTTAAAAACGCCCGTTCACCCATCACCACCTGCCGGGTGGGCAAATCGTCCAGGGCGGCGACCACCGGTGCAATGCGTGTATCCTTTTCCCTGATCTCGATGCACAGGGCGCCCTGTCCCACGGCGGGCAGCATGACCGATTCATCCAGGATCTGGGTGATACGGTTCGCCAGTCCCAGGCGGCGAATACCGGCAGCCGCCAGCACGATGGCATCCAACGACTCGCTTTTCAGTTTTTTCAGGCGGGTGTCCAGGTTTCCCCGTAAAGGAACAATGGTGATGTCGGGGCGCACGTGAAGCAGCTGGGCGGAACGGCGAAGGCTGCTGGTGCCCACCCGGGCTTCCTGTTTCAGTCGGCCCAATGGCAGGCCGTTTCGGGTAATCAGGATATCGCGGGGTTCTTCCCGCTCAGGAATTGCACCGATGCACAGACCGTCGGGAATATCGGCGGGCATGTCTTTCATGCTGTGTACCGCCAGATCGATACGTCCATCCAGCAGGGCCTCTTCAATCTCCTTGACGAATAACCCCTTTCCACCCACCTTTGCCAGCGGGACATCGAGAATTTTGTCTCCCCGGGTTTTGATGACGTTCAGTTCAACGGTGAGATCCGGATGGTGATTGCTGATGGCATCTTTGACCCAGTTGGCCTGCCACAGGGCCAGCTGGCTGCCCCGGGTGCCGATGGTGATGGTGTCGCCGGCCATCAGTGGCCACACCCGGCACAGCTCGATGCGCTGCACCCGGTGCATGACGAGGATGAGGCCGACTTGCCCACCGTCTGGCCGCCGCTGCCCTTGGTGACAAAACCGCAGGTGGACATCAGGCGGCATACCTTGCTGGTATTGCAGCTGGGGCAATGGTCCGGTTCGCTGCCGCCCAGCACCAAATACTCAAAATCGTGACCGCATCCCTTACAATGGTACTCGTAGATGGGCATTGACAATTCTCTCCTTGTTCATGATATTTTTCGACCTGTGCGATTAGCTTTTAGCCATTAGCGGTTAGCGTTTGAATAAAACGGTTCTATAGACCTGTTGTGTAAAATAATAAGCTTTCTCACATACTTCAAGTTTTCTAAAATCTCTCATTTCCACCCCTTTTTAATGCTAACGGCCAAACGCTAATGGCTAACTGCACAGCTCGATATTTTTTCTGAGGCCCTACTATTTCACCCCCACCGGCAAAATTAAAAAAATAAGCACGATGGCGCCATTAACAACCCTTTGTCGGGGCGATCCACCGTGCATTTCAACGGTGGTGCTTGGTGGCGTTACGATGCCTTGGCTGCCATCATGCGGTCCTGCGTCTCTTCAATCTGTGGTTGGCTGTCATGACCTAGGGCCACGGCCAGTTCAAACTCCGCCAGTGCATGGCCCAGCTTTCCCAGGTTCAGGTAAACGTGTCCCAGGCGGTGTCTGAAAAGGCCGTTGTCCGGGGATAGTCGAACACTCTGCTCGCACAGCACCGAAGCCACATCCAGGCTTTCTCCCCGCTTGGTGTAGAGCCGACCTAAAATCGAGAGCGATTCTGCATCGCCAGGGTTTATTTTTATTGCGCTCTTGTAGGCCTGGATGGCTTCCTTGGTCAACTCCAGTGTATCCAGGCAGGCCCCGAAACTTTTGAATGCGGGACCGGATCGGCTGTTGGCACGGGTGGCGGCCTCCAGGTAAGGTCGGGCTTTTTTGGTCGCACCCATCTCCATGAACGCCTGACCGATGTGAAAGACCACTTCGAAAACGTTTGGCTCCTGGGCATCGGCCTCCAGGAAGCATTCCAGCGCCTGTTCCCCGTTGCCTTGATACAGAAGAACAATGCCTTTGTTGTAGATGGCCATCACTTCTTCCGGGGCCAGCCAGATGGCATTTTCAAAGGCGGTCAGGGCATTGTCGTAATCCTTTAATACCCCATAGCACACCCCCAGGCTGTTATGCAGGTTCGCGTCCGAAGAATTGAGCAGCAACCCTTTTTTAAACTCACCGATGGCACCGGCGATATCCCCTGCCTGGTAGTGGCGGTCCCCGCTGATGTTAAGGCTCACCGAATCGAATACGGTAATGGTGCCGGGACCGAAAAATCCGGCATGTTCAAGGGCTTTTTCCGCATTCTCCACGATTTGGCTGCGGGTGTAGTTGAGGGTCGGGTAGGCGGCTACGCCGATGGTGATCGGCGGGCCTTTTGCTTCGGAGAAAGCGTTTAACAGATTTTGGGCCAGCACCTGCCCGTCGACGGCGGTAAGATGCGGAAACAGGCAGGCAAACCGATCACGACCGATCCGTGCCCAGGTTCCGCTGTGCACCCGGCAGACCGTGGCGATGGGAGTAACTGCATCTTCCGGTATGTCTGTACCCTTCACATTGTCCGATTTCATCCCGGCCGCCCATTCAACCCTGACCGTGATGGCACATAGTGTGGAAGCGGATGCCATGTGGGTGTCGATGGCATGGATCAGCTCCTGCCGATCAAGCATGTCGGAAAAGTGGGCGCTGTAGGGGGCGGTACCGGCGCTATCCCGGCTGGTCAAGACCTTTTCTGCATTACCGTCATCAATGATGTCATCGGAATGTGAGAAGAGGAATTCCTGTGTCGCGCTTCGATTTTTGAACAGATCCGGGGATTGCCTTGCCATCGATTTACCTTCTCTTAGGTGCCGTCGGCCAGCATGTCTGCAAAGGCCTTTTCGATAATATCCAGATCTTCTTCCTGCAGGGTCCGGGGGTCCATGATGAACCGGTCGTTTTCGATCCTGCCGATAATGGGGGGGCTGCTGTTGCGCATCCACAGCTCGACAGCATTGGCTGAGGTTCCTTCGACGGTAACGCCCAGGCAGCGGCTGGGCAGATCCAGCAGCGGCAGCGAACCGCCGCCGGCCTTTGAGGAAAGGTCCAGCAATTCCACCGTGAGCCGTCCGCCGGACACCCGCTCAAGACGGGATTTCAATTCTGCGGCCCGTCCTTGGATTACCGTCAGCGGCAGGGTGAGCATTCTCAAGGTGGGAATCTGGTGCAACGCCTGGTGCTCGTCCCGGTACAGTTGCAAGGTGGCTTCCAGGGCGGCCAGGGTCATTTTGTCTATGCGCAGGGCCCGGGTCAGCGGATTGGCTTTGATCCGGCCGATGTGTCGTTTGCCGCCCAGGATGACGCCTGCCTGGGGTCCGCCCAGCAGTTTGTCGCCGCTGAAGGTGACCACATCCACGCCGGCGGCAAGGGATTCCTGGACAGTGGGCTCCTTGATCAGGCCGTATTTTGAAAAATCCACCAGGGTACCGCTGCCCAGGTCTTCCATGACAGGAAGGTTATGGCGCTGACCGATTGACACTAAATCGGGCAGGGAGACCGCGGTTGTGAATCCCACGATGCTGTAGTTGCTGGTGTGGACCTTGAGCAGCAGCCCGGTCTGCTCACCAATGGCGTTTTCGTAGTCCCGGGGGTGGGTTCGGTTGGTGGTCCCCACCTCTTTTAAAATGGCGCCGCTTTTGGCCATGACGTCCGGAATCCGAAATGCCCCGCCGATTTCCACCAGTTCGCCGCGGGAGACAATCACCTCGTGACCCGCCGCCAGCGTGTCCAGGCAAAGCAGTACGGCAGCGGCATTGTTGTTCACGACCATGGCGGCCTGGGCCCCGCTCAACTCGCAGAGGATGCCTTCCACGGCGCTGTAGCGGGAGCCGCGGCGCCCCTCTTTCAGGTCAAACTCCAGATTGGAATAGCGGCTGGAGATGGTGGTCAAGTGTTCCATCACCGCCGGGGAGAGCAGGGAGCGGCCCAGGTTGGTGTGCACCACGACGCCGGTGGTATTGACCGTGCGTCTCAACCGAAGGGCCATTGACCGGGCGGCCTGTTCCTTTACCACCGTCACCAGTGATTCAAGGGAAAAACAATGGCTGTCAGGGGGTGTTTTCGATTCCAGAATCTGCCGTCGCAACAAATCGATCGCATCGCGGATGGCTGGAATAAGCACCGATTTGGGAATGCAGTCGAACTGCTGACCGTCTGCTGCAAATTCAATGATACGGTCCACACCGGGAAGTTGTTTCAACAGGGCCTGTTTGTTTTCATCCATGGGGCTGGGCTTTCATGGTGGCATTGGATTACTGGTCGGTGTCCACTGATTCAATGGCCGGTTCAAAGACTTTTTTCGGTATCAGGTCCACCAGGGTCTGAAACTGTGTGGTGGACAGATCAAGACTCGCCAGCCGATCGGCCAGTTTGGCGGCACCCATGCGCTCCAATTCGAGGCCGCTGTGAAACCGGGACATGAGCAGGTCCGCCAGGTAGACGATGGTGGTGAGCGATCTGTCGCTCCGGCTCTCTTCCGGCCGGTGGTGGAATCGGATGGCATCGGTCAGGGGGTCGGGCAGCGACCATTTTTCAGCCAGCAACCCACCCGCGCGGGTGTGGTCCATACCCAGGACCTTGGTCTCCACCTCAATCATTTCAGCCGACCTTTCCTGGAATTCCCGGTACAGCAACGGATAGGCGCCGGCAATGTACTGGTCCAGCACCACCTTTCCGATATCGTGGAGAAGCCCGGCAGTGTAAGCGATGGAGGGAATGGTACTATTCGTCAGCCGGGCGACTTTTTCCGCAATCATGGCCGTGCCGATGGCGTGGTGGTACAATCCCCCCTTGCATAGGCTGTAACCGTTGCCACTCTGGTTGTAGTAACTTTGCACGGCTGCGGAGATGACCAGCTTGATGAACAAGTCTTGGCCCAGAAACACCAGGGCATGATCCAGAGAGACCACATCGTTGAGGTCCCCTCACTGATGATTCGCAACACCTTAAGGGCCACTTGGGGAACAGGGCGTATCGTTTCGATGGCCTGATGAATGTCACCGGTGACGGGTTCTATTGAACCCGGTTCATGAAAGGAGACATCAAAACCGGCGGGTCTGATCTCACATGTCCAACTCGCCATGTCCAATTCGATGCTGCATGTGAAAAAACCGCCGGTTTCCGATCGCTCTACGGCAATACCCTGGGTGTGGAGGGCGGTATACACTTTTTCAGCCGTTCTGCCGCCAATGTTCAGGTTCATATCCTGAGGGGACAGTGGTCCCACCAGAGCACCGCCGGCCACCACCGCCCTCATATTTTCACGGGTGGCGCTCATGTCCATCAACTGGTTTAAAAACAAGGGCATGCCTGTCGTTGCATATTTGGCAGGATGGTCCACCTGATCCGGGTTGATCGGTTCCGGCAGCAGCAGATGGATGAGCCCCCCTACACCGGCAGTACCATCGAACACGGCAACGCCTACGCAGGTGCCCAGAAATGCCTGAAGCAGCCGAGATTGGGTGTTGCCCACCTCGAAAGACCCGGACGCCACATGATAGTTTTTTGAGATCCCCATTCAGGATTACCTTCCGTTTGATAGAATTTCTAACCATTAAATATACCATTATTAACATGTGATTTTCAACCATGGGATGACTTTTTTCCCCAACCGGGGGAGCGGTCAATCCGACGAACGGGCAATCTCGGCTGGATCGGAACACCGTGCGTCACAGATGGCGGGCATTTGGGTGATAGAAGGCTTTAGGCATTGACAGAGCAGGGGATTTCACCTACAAGCGGACCATAAGGTGCGTTTCGCTTAATAGGGAATCCTGTGAAAACCGGGAGCGGTCCCGCCGCTGTAACCCCTGTCCTTTCCGCCTGAGCGAAAAGGAACCGATAAGCCACATGCCACTGTTCCGGAATACCGGTGTGGGAAGGCGCGCATCGGGTCGGGGAAGCCAGAAGACCTGCCTTGCGTTAGGGCCGGAGAACCCTTCTTGGAAAAGATCCTTCGGCCAATCATACATTGGGGGCCAAGTAAACTGGGTGCAACCCTTCAAACCGATGAGCAGGTTTGAAGGGTTTTTGTTTTGGGCCTCGATATAGGAATTCAGGATCAACCATGTCCGGTGCATTATCCAACAGTTCGCCCAAACGCTTGCAGCACCACAGCCGACTCATGGTTGGACTGCTGGCACTGGCCCTGGTGATGACCATCAGCCTGTCGGCCGGTATGGGGTATCTGAAGATTGCCTGGGTGGATGTGCTGCAGGTGGTGGGCGGCAGCCTAACGGGAAACGCGGCGCTGACCGCTGACCTGGACGAATTGACCCGGATTATCGTCATGGAGGTTCGCCTGCCGCGTATCCTTACCGCTGCCGTGGTGGGCGGGGGGCTGGCTCTGTGTGGAGTGGTTTTTCAGGGCATCCTACTCAACCCCCTGGCCGATCCATACACATTAGGGGTCTCCGCCGGTGCAGCCTTTGGTGCAGCCCTTGCCTTGTTGCTGAACTTGACCGTGGCGGGCATTTACAGCGTACCGGTGTGCGCTTTCATCGGGGCTACAGCCACGCTGGTGTTGGTGATATACCTCTCCTCGTCTGCAGGCGGTGCCAACGCCAACAACCTGATTCTTTCGGGTATCATTGTGGCAGCCATCCTCTCCGCGGGCATCAGTTTTTTAAAGTTCGTGGCCGATGAGCAGGTATCGGTGATCATTTTCTGGCTCATGGGCAGTTTCGCCTCAAAAACCTGGACCGATGTGGGCCTGACTACTGCCTTCGTTCTATTGGGCCTGGCGGTGTTCCTCTTCTACGCCCGGGATCTGAATCTGCTGTGTCTGGGCCGCCGGGCAGCCGCATCGCTGGGGGTCGATGCCCGCCGGGTTCCCTGGATTTTGCTCGTCACCGCTTCACTGGTGGCGGCAGCCTGCGTGGCCGTGTCGGGCATCATCGGTTTCGTTGGCCTGCTGGTGCCCCACATGATGCGCGCCCTGGTGGGGCCGGACAACCGGCGCCTGTTGCCCCTCTCTTTTTTCAGCGGGGCGATTCTGCTTCTTTCCGCGGATACGGTGACCCGGGCTGTGCTGCCCCACGAGATCCCCATCGGGGTACTCACGGCGCTCATCGGTGGTCCCTTTTTCTGCTACCTGTTTCGCAAACGCCAGACCGGCGGGAAAGGGTTTTAGCCGTGGGGTTTGCGCTATCCGGGATCCGATTCGTCCATCCAGGCAACACCATCTTCGACGGCCTGGACCTGGACCTGCACGCCGGCCGGTTTACCGGTATTATCGGCCCCAACGGCTGCGGCAAGACCACCCTGCTGGACCTGATCTGCCGACACCGAACGCCCCATAAAGGCGACATCCGTTACGCGGGCAGGCCCCTGGCCGAATACGGCAAGCGGGCGCTGGCCAGGCAGATTGCTCTGGTACCACAGGATTACAGCATCAATTTCCCCTTTACAGTAGGAGAGGTGGTGCTCATGGGCCGATATCCCCACACGCCGCGATTCGGCGCCCCTTCCACCGAAGATGTGGACCGGGTGGCGCAGGTGATGGCCGACTGCGATGTGCTTGCATTCAAGGATCGTCCCATCACAACGCTGAGCGGGGGGGAGCGTCAGCGGGTGATCTTTGCCCGGGCACTGGCCCAGGATACCCCGGTGCTGGTTCTGGACGAGGCTACTGCCAGCCTGGACGTCTGCCATGCCCTGACGCTGCTGGATCGGGTGGCCGGTCTGGTTCAGGCTGAAAAACGGACGGTGATTGCAGTGTTCCAGAACTTGAACCTGGCATCGGCTTACAGCCAGGAGATCGTCATGGTAAAAGCGGGCCGGGTGGTGGTCGCCGGCCCCACGGAAGATGTGCTGACGCCGAAGAACCTGAAAACAGTATTCGATATTCAGGCCCGGGTGGCGGTTGATGATTTCACCGGACGGCTTCAGGTGCGGTATAAAAGAGCTTAATTGAGGTACTCGGGGATTTAGGAATTCAGAAATTGAAAAGATATCCCATCATATTCATCGTTTTGACCGGATGGCTGTTTTTTGTGGGAACCGGTCTTGCCGACGGTTATCAGGTGGATGAATCCGTCCTGGACAACGCCCCCTATGGCCGCATCATCTCTCTTTATGGCGCCCATACGGAGAACCTGCTGGCCTTTGGTGCGGCAGGACAGCTCATTGGCATCGATGGCCAGTCGGACCACCTGTCCGGGGCCGAAGGGAAGGAGGTCTTCTCCTATCACGATGACCCGGAGCGGTTTCTGGCCACCCGTCCGGATCTGGTGTTGATCCGGCCCATGATCGAACGCGGATATCCCCGGCTGGTGCAGCGCCTGGAACAAAGCGGGATCCAGGTGGTGTCGGTCCAGCCCACCACCGTGGACCAGCTGGAGGGATACTGGCGGTTGTTGGGACAACTCACCGGACGAGAGGCCGAATCCGATGGGATGAATCGTGCCTTTCAGATGGCGGTGGTTGATTTCAAGCGGTTGTCCGCGCAGGTGGAAAAACGTCATCGGGTCTACTTCGAGGCCATCCACCGTAAAATGAAAACATTCACGCCCCAGGCCATGGCCATCTTTGCCCTGGAAACCGCCGGCGGAATCAATGTGGCCACAGATGCTCCGGTGCGCGAAAACAACAACATTGCCGTTTACGGAAAGGAGCGTCTGCTCTCCCATGCCGGCGAGATCGACGTGTTTCTCTCCCAGCAAGGAGCCATGAACCAGACATCGGTGGCGGCCATCAAGGCTGAACCGGGATTTGGGGCTATCGAGGCCGTCAAATCGGGACGGGTATACCTGGTTGATGAGACCATCGTTTCACGGCCGACCCTGGGGCTGCTCAAGGGGATTTACCGGATCGGCTGCCTGCTCTATCCGCATATCTATTGTGAGGCAGGCCGCCGGATTCTGTCCGCAGCCGGCGTGGACGACTTAGGGCCTCGGAAATAAAGGGGGTTGTCATCAAAGGCATCGTCATCGCCGGCACCCACAGCGGGGCCGGCAAAACCACCGTCACGCTGGGTTTGATGGCCGCGCTCATCGCCAGGGGATACAACGTCGCTCCCTTCAAGGTGGGGCCGGATTTCATCGATCCCGGCCACCACAGCCGGATTACCGGCCGGGCCAGCCGCAACCTGGACGGCTGGATGCTTTCGCGGGCATACAATCTGGAGACCTTTGCCAGGCACACAGCCGGTGCCGACATCGCCATGGTGGAGGGGGTGATGGGCCTGTTCGACGGCTACGACGGCCGCAGTGAGGCCGGTTCCACCGCCCAGATGGCCAAGTGGCTGGGGCTGCCTGTGGCGCTGGTGGTGGGGGCGCGCTCCATGGCCCGCAGTGCCGCCGCCCTGGTGCAGGGATTCGAATGCTTTGATGACGGGCTGTCATTTGCCGGTGTTCTGTTCAACCATCTGGGCAGCGACCGTCATCTCAACTACCTGAAGGAGGCCATGGACGGCCATGTGCGGATGCCGGTGCTGGGCGGCTTGATGCGCGATGAGACAATAGCTATTCCCGAGCGGCATTTGGGCCTGGTGACCCGGGAGGATCACGATCTGTCTGAAGAAAACCGACGGCGTTTGGCCGAGTTGATTGAAAATCAACTGGATCTTGACGCGTTGCTTCAGATTCTGCCTGACGTTGATATTCAGGGGAGCGCATCAACGCCTGCAACAGAGGCGAAGATGACTGACGTGCGCATCGGTGTGGCCCGGGACGCCGCCTTCTGCTTCTACTATCCGGACAACCTGGAGTTGCTGGAGGGGGCAGGGGCCCAACTGGTCTTCTTCTCACCCCTGACAGACCGCCGGTTGCCGGAAGGGTTGGACGGCCTATATTTCGGCGGGGGATATCCGGAGCTGCACGCAGGTGTCCTGGCCGATAACCGTTCACTGCGACAGGAGGTTCGGCAACTGAGCCAAATGAACATGCCCATTTACGGCGAGTGCGGCGGATTGATGTATCTGTGCCGGGAGATGGGCGACACCGATGGCAACGCCTTTCCCATGACCGGGTGCCTGCCCGTTGCCACCCGCATGCTGGGTCGGCTCAAGGCCCTGGGCTACCGAGAGATCACCCAGGAGCGGGCGACGGTACTGGGGCTTGCCGGACAGGTGATGCGGGGCCATGAATTTCACTATTCCACGATCACCGATGGGGCCTCGAATGTGTCCGTTGCCTATCGGATGACCGACCGTGCCGGTATGGAAAAGGCGGCTGAAGGATTTGTGGTCAATCAGACCCTGGGCAGTTATATCCACCTGCATCTGGGAAGCTACCCCCAGGCGGCGGATCATTTCGTGGCCGCCTGCCGCCGATGGGCAGCTGACGAACGGAACAGGGATAAGGGACAGACTCGATGAAACCACAAGAAATTGAAGACCTGAGCTTTTCCATCATCGACAGTGAGGCCGTTGCCCACGATTTTGCCGACGATCAGTGGCAGGTGGTGCGCCGTGTGATCCATACCAGCGCTGATTTTGAGTGGCAGAAGATGATTCGTCTGCACCCGGAGGCCATTTTGTCCGGTGTGGCGGCCATCCAACACGGGTGCACCATCATTACCGACACCAACATGGCGCGGGTGGGCATCCGCCGGCGGGATCTGGACCGGTTTGGGGGTGCGGTCAACTGTTACATGACCGATAGGCGGGTGGCCGAGACAGCCGCCCGAGAGGGCATCACGCGGGCCAAAGCCGCTGTGGATGTGGCTGCTCCGGAATTGTCCGGCGGCATCTACGTGGTGGGAAACGCCCCCACGGCCCTGCTGCGGCTGATCGAGCTGATGGGCCAGGGCAAGGCGAATCCAGCCCTGGTGGTGGGGCTGCCGGTGGGGTTCGTCAACGCCGCCGAATCCAAGGCCCTGCTGCTGGAATGTGATGTTCCCTATATCACCAATGTGGGCCGCAAAGGCGGCTCCAATGTGGCCGCGGCTGTGGTCAACGCACTGATCATCATGGCCGGCGAGGAGAACTGAAACTAATACCAGCGCTGAACGACTTCAGCCTTCAGTCAAACACCTAACAGTGTCTATTCAGAAATGGTAGATTATGGTTCAGGCCAAGGCCGCAGCGATTTTGAAACCGCAGGCGTAGCAGCGCTACGTTGAGGATTTCGAAATCGTGAGAACACAGGCATGGGCCAAAAGATGCCATTTATGGACGGACACTAAAACAGGCGACACCATGAACACCCTCCATTACGGAACGCTATACGGAATCGGCGTGGGTCCCGGCGATCCTGATCTGATCCCTCTCAAATCGGTCAAGATCATCAAACGGGTCGAGGTGATCTTCGCGGCTTCCTCCACTAAAAACGCCCACAGCCAGGCGGTCAAGATTGCCGCCACGCACATCCCCGAAACCAACGAGGTGCGCCTGCTGCCGTTTCCCATGACCAAGGATAGAGACGAGAAGGAGGCCTGCTGGAAGGCCCATGCCCAGACCATCATCGCCGAACTCGAAAAAGGGAAAAACGCCGCTTTTCTCACCCTGGGAGACTCGCTGACCTACGCCACCTACGGATATGTGCTGAAGTACGTGCTGGCACTGGCGCCTGGAGCACCGGTGGTCACCGTTCCCGGCATTACCGCCTATCAAGCTGCTGCCGCCCGGCTGAACCGTCCCCTGGTGGAGGGGGAGGAGTCGCTGCTGGTGTTGTCCGGCGTGGAGGGTGGCCACCGCCTGCGTCAGCTTTCGGAAACGGTGGATAACGTGGTCTTCATGAAGGCCTACCGCAATGCCGGGGATATCATCGATGCCCTGGAAGAGAAGCACATGCTCGAACACAGCGTGGCCGTGGTTAACTGCTGCCTGTCAAACGAAGAGGTGATTGAAGACGTTAAAACATTAAAGCAGCGCAAGCCGGGATATTGGACCCTGATCCTTGCCAAGAAGAACCCTGTCGTTGCATAAAAAACATGGCAAAGAGAGTTTGATAATTTGATATTCCGATCTAAAATTATTCATGAGCGTCTCGATCAGGATTTTACCATTGGTGAATTCAAGGCTCTGGGCCGTTTTTCGATCTGTTTTTTACCCTACGGGAAAGCCGGAGCGCTCCAGAGCCTTTGTTGTCAAAGGTTCGTAGTAGAAGTGCTACGGCTTCACCCTTTCCGCCGCGGCTATGAAGCGCTCCGGCTTTTGCAACGTCAGGGAACACCCTGATCATGAGGCACGCTGAATCCAGGCTGCCCTATACTGCCCTTGCGGTTTCCGTGGCTTTTTCCCTCCTGGTGGTCGGCTGGGGCTGGCTGAGCCTGGAGACGCTTACCGCCGATCGGCTGGCTGTCCGCTTGCTCTGGCCGCTGGCGCGCCTGCTTGTTTTCATTACCCTGGGACTGGTGGTGGGGCAGGTGATCGAGGCCACCGGCTGGACCCGGCGCCTTGCTGTGGTGGCTGCGCCCCTGTTCCGTTTCAGCAACCTTGGGGACCGCTGCTCGGCAGCCTTTACCACCGCTTTTTTATCCGGTGTAGCCGCCAATGCCATGCTGCTGAGCTTTTTTAAGGAGGAGAAGATCACCCGCCGCCAATTGTTCCTCAGCAATCTCATGAACCAGCTCCCTGCCTTCTTTCTCCACCTGCCCACCACCTTTTTTATCGTTATTCCCCTCACCGGGTGGGCCGGTGTGCTTTACTTCCTTCTCACCTTTGTGGCGCTTGTGATCAGGACCGTGCTAGTTATGTTTTGTGGACGCATGTTCTGCAAGGCAGATTTCATCTCAGAAGAGATTGCCGACAGTGCGTACCAGCAGGGGGGACATAACCGGAAAAACAAAAGGGTTATCGAAAGCGTAAAAAAACGATTGCCCGGTCGGCTGGTGCGTATCGCCGTTTACGTGGTTCCCATCTATACCCTGGTGTTTATAGTCAACGCCATGGGCGGGTTTGACGCGGCCCGGCAGTGGCTGGCCCGTTTTGTGGTCACCAGTGTGCTGCCGGTGGAATCCCTGTCCGTGGTCATCTTAAGCTTTGCCGCTGAATTCACTTCCGGTTTCGCGGCTGCCGGCGCCCTGCTGGAGGCCGGCGTACTGACCATAAAGCAGACCGTGATCGCTCTTCTGGCGGGAAACATCGTGGCTTTTCCCATCCGTGCCCTTCGCCACCAGCTGCCCCGGTACATGGGAATCTTCTCACCGGCCATGGGGCTCCAACTGCTGCTTCTCGGCCAGGGACTGCGGGTGATCAGCCTGGTGGTCGTCGGTGTGATTTATTATTGCGTTTCTGGGGTATCTACTTAGCTCAAGCCCATACTATATGTTGTGGTCGCCCATTTCAGCGCAATCTGTATCGAACTCATCCTCTTCATCGCCTTTGCACAAGCCAACAAGAGTTGGCCGAG
>JABZFO010000157.1 GCA_014237405.1 Desulfosarcina sp.
CGACACGGATTAGCGTCGGCAAGGGATGTCTTACGGGTTCCGTACCGCTTTAACGGTATGGAAAAAGTGAAGGCGTAACTCGAGATCGAAAAACGATCGAGATGCGCCTTTTTCTTTTTTGAGCAAAGAAAAGAACATGCGGCTGTCGGCAGAATTTGAGCGGCAGCGGGAGTCGAACAGCCGTTTCAGAAAGGAAACCAAAAAAATCATCGGGGAAGTTGTTGCGCTGAATCGCTGTGACGCAACTTGTCCGTCGTTTGATCTGTGTAAAAAGCGCGTTTTGATCGTCGGAGGGATTACCCGAATGGAATTGTGGAGGCAAAAACATGAGCACCAATTTTCAAGTCGCGTTTAAAAAGAGCAATGGAAACCTGCATGTGCACCCGACAGGAAATTTTGACGGCAGCTCTGCCTGGGAATTGATCAACCTGCTCCATGAGCAATACACCGGCAAAGGGCAGGTCTTTGTCGATACCCATGGCCTCCGGGAAATTTGCCCTTTCGGTTGCAGCACATTTCAATGCCGGCTCAATCAAAGCCGGCTGCCGGCAGATCGTCTCTTTTTTAAAGGGGAAAAAGGATATGAAATCGCGCCTGAAGGAAGCAATGTAATCGTGGCGCCTGAAAAGCACAAATGCCGCTGCAATGGAAATTGTGCGAATTGCCACTGCGCCAAAAAGAAGAATTGAAACTGCACGGTACCCTGGATATTCAAAAAAGGCGAATATCGACAGTAAAAAATTGCGCGTTGAAATGGCGGAAGAAACACTTTTCCGCCTTTTGGAGGAAGGTAAGGTGTACGCGGCGGAGTTGCACTGTTTAGATCGCATGGCGCCGCTTTTTTATGATTGCTCTCAGATCAGGAGCGGATTCTTCAATATGACGGATGATGACCCCATTTTTATACTTTTCTATGGTTCCAGTCTTTTAAGCCAGTCAATCCGGTCATAGTGTTTGTCATAAGAATAGAGTTCTTCTATTCCCTTTTCTTTCAGAATCAACCCATTGTAGGCATCTATATAGTCGATGTTTTTTTCGCTATATAAAATCAGGGCGCTCAGAATCAGGTCTTTGTGGGGACAGATCAAATTAGGGGTGTTCAGGATTTTTTCCACCTTATCCTGGACTTCTTTTCCGGGTAATTTATAAAATGATTCCAGAACCCAAACAATTTCGGCAATAACCATGTCCGTGGTAAAAAAGGTTTCTTCTTTTACAACTGCCTTCATGAAGATTTTTTCACAGGCATCCGCTTTTCCCGGATCATCATCAGTCAGGTATCTTATGAATATATTGGTATCAAGAAATCTCATTACGACTCCTCAACAATCTTTCGGGCAACCTTTTTCCTGGTTGTGTCTCTGAGCTTTTTGAAATCAATTGGTTTCTCTTTTGTGGTCACGCTTCCCCTGAGGTCAAGAATATTTCCTTTAAGAGGTTTTATAACAACTCGCTTGCCCTCAACCATGTAAAAAATTTTATCATTAGGTTTAAGTCCCAACAGATTTCTTACATCTTTTGGAATGGTAGTCTGCCCCTTGCTGGTCAAAACTGATACCGGCATTTTCATTTCTCCTTTCTTTTTAAATTTTCCTTACATTTTGTGGTTTCTTTTTTGTTTTGTCAAGGGCATTCTCTGAGCCTGGCCCGTCAAATAGAACAGTTCGTTCTTGAGGTAACCTTCCTGGAGGATTGCAATTTCTCTGACGAAATGAAATTTTTCTGGATTTGCTGATTGACGGTCGGTGAGGTAAAGTATATCAACAAGGAAAGAGAAGGCGTTGACCCTATACTACGGGGAAGTGCTGTAAAGCTGTAAAGAGGAGCTGAAATGAATCTGAGAAAAATTTATGATATGGCGCCTTGGGACTGGCCGGAAGATACTGGGAGAGTGTTTAAACACATCCTTGATGATCGTTCGGCTGATCAATCCGACCGCCTGCTGGCGGTTGAGATGGCCGGCAATTTCGTGGTTATTAACGACGAACTCGCCAAGACATTGCTTGCCGTGGCGTGTAATAATGATGAAACGGAGAAACTTCGGGTTAGAGCCGTTATTTCTCTAGGCCCGGCGCTTGAACACGCTGACATCTATGAGTTTGATGATCCCGAGGACATTGTCTTGTCCGAAGAGGCCTTTCGTGAAATTCAGGTATCGCTTAAGAAGATTTATCATGACGCCGGTATTCCAAAAGAGGTGCGGCGTCGAACCCTTGAAGCCGCGGTTCGGGCACCCCAAGAATGGCACCTGAACGCGTTACGCGCTGCCTATGCAAGCGATGATGAAGACTGGCATCTTACGGCAGTATTTTGTATGCGTTTCATCAAGGGCTTTGAACCGCAGATTCTCGAATCCCTGGAGAGCGTGAATCCGGACATCCGTTACCAGGCTGTTTGTGGCGCGGGCAACTGGGGGATAAAGAAAGCGTGGCCGCACGTAGCCGGTCTGCTTGATTCGGGAAACGATGACAGGTCACTGTTGCTGGCCGCTATTGATGCCGCGGCGAGCATTGATCTGCCGGAGGCGAAGGAATATTTAGGGAGACTTCTTGATTCGGACGACGATGATATTATCGATGCCGTTAGCGAGGCCTTGACCATAATGGGAGTAAGTCTATTCGGGGATGAGTACGAAAAGGACAATGACTGGTAATATGGAAGAAGCTGAACTCATTGATTTAGGGTCGCGGAAACAAATAAATCCACAAAGATTGCGCTTAGATTTTGGTTTGCCGGTTTTATTTAAAATCAGGCAAGGCGCGCCAAAGGGAGCGTATTTGTTATACGTGACTTTTGGTGCAACGCTGAAGACGGGCCAAAAGACAAGCAAGACTGTGGATTTATTTATTTCCGAGGCCCTTACCTGCTGATACACTGAAGCAGATGATTGATCGGCTGGTGGAGCAAAAGGTAAACATAGGAGCATGATATGAGCAAGTTGGGCAGAAACGAGCCCTGTCATTGCGGCAGTGGCAAAAAATATAAGACGTGCTGCCTGCGCAAGGATGAGCAAGCACGGCAGCACGAACAGGAAGAACGACAGTATGAACAGGCTGTTCGTAGCGGGCGCATCGATCCATTTGCGGGTGATGACGACTGGGAGGATGATCCTGTCGACGACTGGAAAGAGGAACAGGAGAAGGACTGGGGGAACGAAGATGAACATGACGCCGCCGACATTCATTCGTCTGCTCCGGCGCTGGAAAGCAGAAACACTCCTAAAATTGAACGCAAAAAACTTTCCAATGAGGACAAAGCAAATATTGACGCCTGGTGGACTGCATATAGAGACATGTCTGATCCCGACGAATTGCGCGGCCACATTGAAAATTTCATTGCCTCGCATCCAGACCTGGTTGGAAATCTTGGCCTTGCTGAGGAGCCTTTATTCGAACTGGAAGGCATGTATGTTCGCCAAGACCGCCATGAAGCATATATCGAAATACTGTCCCGTATTTGTTCTGAGTTCCCGGATGCGTATTTTAAGGGGTTTGCCTATTTCGACCAAAGCATGATCGCCTGGTTCGTCATGGACGGACAAAAAGAAAAAATAACGGCGCGTCTCACCGATTTTCGCAAATACCCCACGGATGATCCGGATAAACTATTCGAAGTGGTTTATTTTCTGATGAGCTGGAACTGCCAGGATATTCTGGCTGATTTTATCCCGGACATCTGCAATGAGGTTTGCACCTCACCGGAAGTCATCGGCGGCGGTGAAATGCTCATCCCTATGATAACTATTCTCATGGCATCTTTTCTGGATCGCGGCATCGATGATTGTGATCCGGAAGGACTGGCCGAAGAAATAAAAACGCTTGGAAGTGTGGTAAATCCGGATTGGATTAATCCGGACTTTTTGAAAAACCGCATGGGAATAATCCTTGGCAAGTATAAGCATTGGGGGTTTGATGGCTGCAACACAAGAAGACAGGCGATGCAACGCTATGATGAAATGACCAGCAATTTTATGGGTTGGCTAAACGCAAACAAAGGGCTTGACTGGTGCGCCGCCGAATACCACCGCCAGCTTGTTCTTAATTATCTGGGCGAAGCCCTGCCGGAAAAAAAGAAACCCCGCGAACCCTTCCCTTTTGCGGAAAAAAACATGGAACGGCTTTTGGCCCGCCTGACAAAAAAAATAATGTGGCTGGATTCGACCAGGTTATTCGGGATGCTCAATGGCCTCTACTGGTTCATGGAGTTTCTGGAAGAAACCTTGTCTTTTGACCAGGAGCAGACCCGTTTGGGGCGGGAGGCATGCACCCACCTATTCAAACGGGTATACCCTGCCCAGCGAAAGCAAGATTTTATAGCACGGGCCTGGGAACAGTTTCCGGTTGAGATGTGATTTGAAACGCTCATATTATCGCAACAATATGAGCGCATGGTTTCGGAAAAGTAAGATCGTTTATTTAACTATGCCAAGACCCTAAACTCCTCTCACAACTGACTTTCAGGGCTATCGCATCGTAAACATGTTGTATTTGCACAGGCCTCATTTAACATGCTCACCTTGCGTTAAAGCGGTGTCTTATCTGTTGACTTTGGTCTTTTCTGCTCCATTTCAGGAATTCTTAAGAGAAATCCACAAAAAAATCGCTTGACAAAAAAAACGCATCATGAAATTTAGGGCTTCTTGGTAAGATAGAAACTACTAACAAGACAAGGAATGTCTTACGGTCTTCGGCCTTTCAAGGGTGCGGAGAAAGTGAAGGCGGAACTTAAGGCGTGATATGCGCCCGGTTGCGCCTTTTTTTATTGAAACTCAATCCAAGGAGTTTGCCATGACGTTAGATGAACTGAAACCCGGAAGTGCCTGCCGCATAAAGCGGCTGTCGGTGCGGAACAAGCTTGGCCAGCGGCTCATTGACATGGGCGTATACCCCGGCCGGCAGTTAAACGTGGTGCGCAACGCACCGCTGGAAGATCCCATGGAAGTCGAAATCGATGGCTATTACGTCAGCTTGAGGCATGATGAGGCCCGATTTATAGAGGTGGAGCGACGTGAAAACCGATAAAATTCTCGTGGCCCTGGCCGGCCAACCCAACTGCGGCAAGTCTACGGTTTTCAACGCCCTGACAGGGGCCAGCCAGCATGTGGCCAACTATCCCGGCGTTACGGTGGACAAGATGACCGGCAGGTATAAGCACGATGGTCATAAGGTGGAGGTGGTGGACCTGCCAGGCACTTACAGCCTGACCTCCTATTCCCCCGAGGAACGGGTGTCCAGGGATTTCATCCTGCACGAGAAGCCTTCGGTGGCGGTCAACATCATGGATGCCTCCAACTTGAAACGCTGCTTGTATCTGACGTTTCAACTACTGGAAATGAACGTTCCCGTGATCCTTAACCTGAACATGATGGATGTGGCCGAGGGTCGGGGCATCATTATCGACCATGAGAGACTTTCCAGGTTATTAGGTATCCCTGTAGTGCCCTCTGTCATGACAAGTGGAAGCGGCAAAAGGGCGTTGATCGACACGATTGGGGATGTTTTTCAGGGTCGCCGGACGGTCAGGCCCGTGCGGATCGACTACAAGGAGATGGAACCCTTTTTCCGGGAGATCGAAAAGCACCTCGCTTCTGAAAAGGAACTGCTTGAAAATTATCCGGCGCGTTGGCTGGCTATCAAACTCATGGAGGGAGATGAGGAAGCACGGCGGCTGATTGGGGAAAAGCACGCCAACGGCAGCACCCTGTTGGCTTTTGTCGAAAAACATCGAGGAGCCTTTGAAGAGCAATACGAAAACGCGCCGGAGATGCACATCGGCCGGCGCCGGTACGAGGTAGCCGAAGAGATCAGTCGCAGCAGCGTTCAACTGCCCGCCGACAAGAAAAAACCGCTGTCCGACCGCATCGATGGTTGGGTCTGCCACCGCATCCTCGGGCCCGTCATTCTGCTGGGCATGATCTGGCTGCTATATTATTTAGCCATTGTCCAGGGCTACAACATCACCAATTATACCTGGCCCCTGCTGGCCAAACTGCGCAGCTTGACCGAAGCGGTCATGCCGGCCCCCGGTTTCATCGAAATCCCCCTGATCCGCGCCTTTGCCCTTTGGTTTGTAGACAGTATCAATGCCCTGCTCAACTATATCCCGATCTTTTTTATTCTCTTCGGGCTGATCGCCATCCTGGAAGACAGCGGCTACATGCCGCGCATGGCCTTTATCATGGACCGGCTGTTCAGCCGCTATGGTCTGCATGGCCAATCCACCCTGCCGATGGTGCTGGGCGGCATTTATGTGGGCGGGTGCGCCGTTCCGGGGGTGATGTCCTGCAAGGGCATTCCGGATGAACGCTCACGGATGGCCACGATTTTTATCATCCCTCTGCTCAACTGCCTGGCCAAGGTGCCGTTGTATGTCCTGTTGATCAACATCTATTTTGCGCAACACAAGGCGCTGGCCATGTTTTTCATCTCCACCATCAGCCTGTTACTGGTGCTGCCGGTTTCCAAGATCCTGACAATGACGGTCTTGAAAAACAAGGAGACCGCCCCATTCGTTATGGAGATGCCGCCGTATCACTTTCCGACCATACGAGGCGTGCTGGGGCGGGCCGTGGAACGTGTGTGGCTGTTTATCCGCAAGATCATCACCATCGTGGCCGCTTTGGCGGTGGTGATTTTCGTGCTGCTGCAGTTTCCCGGCATCAGCGATGAACGCATGGCCCATTACACGGCCGAAAAGGAGAAAGCGACAAACACATTTTTCAGCAAGATCAAAGGAACGGATTATGCCGATCAGCTAGCGGGGGAGAACCTCATGGGTCTCATCCTCTACTGGAATGATTACAAAAATGCAAAGATGCTCACTAAAGGCAAGAAGGCGATGGCAGCGCTGAACGAAAAATTCAAGGCGCGAAACCAGGCCTTTTTCACCATTGCACAGCCCGGCACGGACAAGGCGGCAAAGAAAGTGAACCGGGCATTCAAGAAATTGTTCAAGGCTAGGAAAGGGCTTTTACGGGAAATGCGTAAGGAGCGCATCGATAAAAGCTTTTTAGGCCGGCTGGGTAAAATGCTGGTGCCGGCAACGCAGTGGGCAGGTTTCAACTGGCGGGTCAACGTGGCACTTTTAAGTGCCTTTGCCGCCAAAGAGAGCAGTGTGGCCACCCTGGGTGCCCTTTATGAACCAGAGGAGGCGGGTGAAGCGCTCGAGCAGAGAATGGCCAAGGGAGAGGAAGGCTTTACACCGCTTCACGCACTGGCGTTGATGATGTTCATGGTGCTCTACCCGCCTTGTCTGGCCACCTCCATTGCCGTCAAGCTCCAGACCGGTTCGGTCAAATGGATGCTGTTTTCCATGGCCTACCCCATGTTGATTGGGGTGGCGGCGGCCACGCTGATCTTTTCCGGCGGCAGCGCGCTGGGGCTCAGTGGGCTGCAGGCCATGTTTGCCTTTTACGGGTTGGCATTAACCGTGACGATCATAATGGGTTTTTTAAAATCCGAAGCGGATCAAATGATAAAATCGTAAAAAGTCCGATTTAGACGGTTTCGTAAAAAGTTCTAATTCAAGGCGTGCAAATTTTGTAATCATGAGGCGTACTTATCATACGTTGAATGATTACGAAATGCAGCACAACGCAGAAGTTGGACTTTTTACGAGACCGTCACAAATAGATGTACACAAAGGAGGATATAGGACTGATGAAAACGAAAATGATGTTTCCGGCTATTTTGGTGGTGATGTTGCTCATGACGGGGCTTTCCCATGCCCACACGCCGCTGTGCTCCTGCTATGACAACGGCGATGGCACGATCACCTGCGAGGGCGGCTTTTCAGATGGATCTTCGGCCGCCGGCGTGGAGATGCGGGTGGAAGACAAAAACGAAAAGGTGCTGCTCAAAGGCAAAATGGATGAAGACAGCGAATACACCTTTGAAAAGCCTGCCGGCGCTTACAAGGTTGTGTTTGACGCCGGGGAAGGACACGTCATCGAAGTCGACGGTAAAGAGATTGTCGAATAAGGGCCTCGGAGATGTTCGTTCAATATGTCCGAGAAACTTTTTTATATTTAAACCTGTAAAGGAGATGGTTCAATGAAAAAGACAATTATTCTACTGGTTGGTTTGGCTGTTTTGGCAATGGCGGTTCCCGCCTCGGCCCATTTTCAGATGTTGTACACCCCTGAGGTTGCGCTGGAAAAAGGCGGGCAACTGAATTTTAAAATCGTCTGGACCCATCCCTTTGCTGATGAGCACACCATGGAAATGACCACTCCGACGGCATTTTACGTTCTTTCCCAGAGAGGCGAGGGAAAAGTAAAGAAAAAGGACCTGATAGATAAACTGAAACCCATCAACTGGACAGGCAAGGCAAACTCGGCCAGGGCCTATGAGGCATCCGTTAAAATGCGAAGCATGGGGGACCACGTGTTTTGCTTTGTTCCCGGGCCTTACTATGACAAGCATGAAGAAGCCTGGATGCAGCAGATCACAAAAACTATCGTCAATGTCGGCGGTATTCCGGGTAACTGGGCCGAGCCGGCAGGCCTGGAAACTGAAATTGTTCCTTTGGACAAGCCATATGCACTATGGACCGGAAATGTATTTCGTGGAATTGTCCTCAGCGAAGGCAAACCCGTTTCGAATTGCGATGTCGAGGTGGAATATATCAATCACGATGTTCTCATGGACAAAAACGCCTTTGCCAAGTCGAACTATGTTGAGGCCCCCCATGACGCCTTTATCACCATGACCATTAAAGCCAACGTAAACGGCGAGTTCTCCTTCGGCATACCCAGGGCCGGATGGTGGGGTTTTGCAGCCCTTGGTGTGGGTCCTGAAAAAGAGCATAAAGGTGAAAAATTCAATGCAGATGCAGTGATCTGGATCAAGGCCGTTGATATGAAGTAAAGAAATCAGATCGGGGCGAGCCATCCAATAGGGTCGTCCCGATCTTAAAATACCAGCATATTTATCAGGGCCGTGATGTGGAAAATGTAATCGAAGTCGAAAACCTCACCCACCGGTTCGGCAGTCATACAATCTACGAGGATCTCAATTTTACCATGCCGGCCGGAAAAATATACGGACTGCTGGGCAAAAACGGCGTGGGCAAAACCACCCTGATTCAAATTCTCATGGGGTTTTTGCGTCCGCACTGTGGCATTTTGTCGGCATGACCCTGCTGGTGGGAATGGTCTTTGTCAGGGAAGTCATACTGAAAAGGCCCCTTGCACAGACGCTTTTCAGCCCGCTTGGCATGATCACTTCCTGGGCGGCAGCATCATTGCGGCCGTGGCGGCCTGTGAGGCTGCGGCCGCCCTTGAGATTTTATGGGTCACCAGCGGCGGAGAACTTCTTCAGAACTGGATCACCGAGCGCTCCCGCCGGGCCATCCGGGAAATCCTGCAGGTCACCGAAAAGGAAACCTACATTCTTACCGGCGGTGTGGAAGTGAGCATCCCCGTAAACCAGGTGCAACCCGGCGACACAGTGGTGCTGCACACCGGTGAGAAGATTGCGGTGGACGGCGAGATCATCAAGGGTGAAGCGGTTATCGACGACTCCCCCATCACCGGCCGAGCCGAGCCCGTTACCAGAGCCAAGAGGGACAAGGTCTTTGCCGGCACCTTTGTGCGCCAGGGGGTGATCTTTGTCAAGGCGCAGGAGGTGGGGGACCGCACCTACCTGGCCCGCATCCTGCGCATGGTGGAAGATTCCCTGGAAAACAAGGCCCCCATCGAGGGGGTGGCCGACCGGCTGGCCCAAAACCTGATCAAGGCTGGTTTTGCGGTGACCCTGGCCACCTTGGTTTTGACCCGTAGCGCCTGGCGCGCCTTTACCGTGATGCTGGTCATGGCTTGTCCCTGCGCCACGATCCTGGCAGCCTCCACGGCCATCAGCGCTGCCATAAACGCCGCGGCCCGGCGCCACATCCTGATCAAGGGCGGACGCTATCTGGAGGAGGCCGGCCGGGCAAACGTGATCTGCTTCGATAAAACCGGCACGTTGACCACCAACGAACCCGAACTCAAGCAATTGGTCAACTTCAACGGGCTGCCCGAAGATGAACTGCTGCAGCTTGCCTATGCCACCGAAATCCACAACAGCCATCCTGTGGCCCTGGCCATCAAGAGCGAAGCCCGGAAACGGGGTATCACACCCATCAGCCACGACGTGTGTGAATATTTCCTCGGCAAGGGGGTCCGTTCGGAGATCCATGGGGAAGAGATCCTGGTGGGCAGCCACAAGCTCATGGAGCAGTTCACCGTTAATCCGGACATGGTGAGAATACATCTTGAAAAAGTTAAAAAGCAGGGGTTGACCCTGGTTTTTATTGCCAAAAATCGGGAGCTGTTGGGGGTGGCCGGGTTTGCCAACCAGGATCGAGCGGATGTGGTCGACGTGGTCCGATATCTTCAAAATGATGGTTTTAATAAGACGGCCATGATCACGGGGGATTCAAAATACTCGGCCCTTGAGATGGCCAAAAGACTCAATTTCGACGAATGCCGCTATTCCGTCCTGCCCGAGGAAAAGACTGATATCGTTGCCGGATTGAGGACCAACGGTGACAGGGTGCTCATGGTGGGAGACGGCATCAACGACGCCATGGCCCTGGCCGAGGCTGATATCGGGATCGCCATGGGCGCCGGCGGGTCCGAAGTGGCCATCGAGGCGGCGGATATCGCCCTGGTCAAGGACGATCTCAAGGGCGTGGTGTATGTCCGCTGCCTGAGCCGGAAAACCCTCAAGGTGGTCCACCAGAATTTCTGGATCGCCACCGGCTCGAACATCGCCGGTGTAACCCTGGGGGCGTTGGGGCTGTTGTCGCCGGTGATGGCCGGAATGATTCACATTACACACACCCTGGGCATTCTGGCCAATTCGAGCCGGCTGCTGTTTTATGATCCGCCCCCAGTTTTGTCCAACGGCATTGCGCAGCCGTCAACTAAAATCGATTGCACGGAATAACTCAGGAACAAGGAGGCATGGGAGGGGTGGGCGCAATTATTGGGGGAACCGCCGCCGCGGCCAAAAACATTCGGCGGGTCAAAGATGCGGAAATCAACCGGGAGGAAGCTGTAAGAAACACCATCAAGGAAGCCGCGGGTGCGGGGCTGGCCACGGCGGCAGCCACCGCGGTGGTCGGTGCCGTGGGCGCCACCGGTCTGCTCTCCCTGGTGGGGATTCTGGCCATGGCCACCGGGACCAAATATCTCTGGGATGCTACCACGGCACCTGAAAAAGCCCCGGCAGCAGCACCCAAGGAAGCGAAACCGAAAAAAGAAACCAAAAGCAAACCATAAGAACAAGCCGCTAAATAAAGGAGAAAAAAATGCAGCAATCCTATCATCCCCATAGTCAACATCCGGCTGCTCAGCCTCATATCCAGTCACCCCAGCCCCATACCGGTTCAGGACCACAACTCCCGGCGGCAGGGATGCAAAACCCGCAGCAACCGCTCTATCAACACCAGGCGGACCCCTATTATTATCAATATGGCGAGGCCGAATACGGCTATCTGTCCGCCGGGACGGCCGTACCCGCCGTTTCCGCCAACGGTGTCGGCGGTTGGTTCGAATTCTCCAATGCCGGCTATCTGAAAGGCTTTCTCGTCGCCGCCGGCGCCACCCTGATACTGACCAATCCGGTCATCCAGAAGGCCCTGGTCCGAGGCACGGTCAAACTCTGGTCCCTTGTTCAGGGCGGTGTGGAAGAGGTCAAGGAACAGTTCCAGGATATAAAAGCGGAAATGAGCCAGGAAAAATAATGCAGGCAAAAGCAGATCTGGAAAAGAAAAAGCCGGTGATCAATGCCCGCCGCGGTGAGCGCCGTGTCAGTATAGAACGGCGCAGCCGGATGGAAGAGAAAAAAACGGTGGCCAAGATCGGCATGACCCTCTCCCTGGGGTCCCTGGTTGCCACCGGCCTGATGCGGGGCCGCGGGGCCAAGACCCTGCACATCTGGTCCGGCATGGCCCTGGTGGGCTTTTCCGTCTGGCATTACAATCTTTACCAACCCGCAACCCGGGGAAATAAAGTATAGCCATGCATCTTGTCACCGAAAGCGGGTTCAAACCGCGCATCGTGCATGAACTGCCTCGCCGGATCAGGATCCGCAACGCCGGTTTTCACGATCCCGCCTTTGATCCCGTCTATCTGGAGGCGGTGCTTCAAAATATCCCCGGCGTGTTGCATGTCCGCTTTAATCTCAAGACCGCCAGCGTGGTGGTCGACTATGACGGGGACGCCTGCTGCCGGGAAGGCGTTCTCCGCTGTATCGAGGCCATACCCGAGGAGGCTTACCGCCCCTTAAGCGCGCGCGAATCAACCCCGGATCCCGTGGGAACCGGCGCCAAAGGCGTTATAGCGTTTTTGACGCCGGTGATCCCGAAACCGCTGCGCGCCCTGTTGGGCTGGGGGATGTCGCTGCCCGTCCTGATAGAGGGTGTGGAAACGCTCCTGACCCGAGGAGTCAAGGTCGAGGTGCTGGACGCCGCGGCGGTCGGTTTTTCCCTGGGTCGCAAAGATTACTTTACGGCCAACTCCATCGTGGCCCTGCTCGCCCTGGGAGAATACCTGGAGCAGCTCTCGGAAGACAAGACCACCGGATTGCTGAAGAATCTGCTGCGGCCCCAGGTGGAAACCGTCTGGGTGGAACGTGACGGCCGGGAAATCACTGTCGGCCTGGGCGATGTGGTGATCGGAGACAGGGTCGTTTGCGGTGCCGGTGAGATGATCCCGGTAGACGGATTGGTGTTGGAAGGGGAAGCCTCGGTCAACCAGAGTTCCATTACCGGCGAATCGGTTCCTGTGCATCTTAAGCCCGAAGATGAAGTCTTGTCCGGTTCCGTGATCGAAGAGGGCCGCCTCAAGATCGAAGCCCGGCAGGTGGGCGGCGAAACCGGCATGGCGCGCATCAGCCGGTTTCTGGAAAACTCCCTGCGGTTCAAGTCCAAATCCCAGAAGCAAAGCGATGAACTGGCCGACCGCCTGGTACCCACCACTTTGGCTTTGGGCCTGGGCCTCTACCTGGTATACCGCCGCCCACAACGGCGTGCTGTTGAAAGGATCCCAGGCCCTGGACGCGCTGGCCCGGGTGGACACCGTGGTTTTTGATAAAACCGGCACCCTGACCCGCGGCATCTTAGAGGTTACCGACGTCATTCCCACGGGTGATGTGACGCCGGAAGCATTACTGGCTCTCGCTGCCGGCGCCGAAGAACATTACGCCCATCCCGTGGCCCGAGCCGGGGAAAAATTCCATGTCGATGTGATCCTCGGCGGGACCAAGGCTCGTCGGATGCTCCGAACCCGGGGCATCGAGCCCGGAAAGGTTCTCATCTTGGAAGGCGTGGCCCAGGCCCAGAGCCTGCAGGTGGGTGTCCGTAATCCCGTTGTGATTTCCAGCCGGGAGGGCTTGCGTCTTTTTCTTACACCCAGCGAGGGAAAGCAGATTCTGGTACGGGGAGCCGGCACCGATGATTAATCAGAAAGGAGGTGCAGATCAGATACGGATGCATTCCGATATAACCACATGAAGTAAAAAGAAAATTTGAACTTAAACGCGATAAGGAGAACAGAGTAAATGAAGAAAATGATCATGTTTTTGCCGGGCCTTATGCTGGGTTGCGCAATTGCAGTTACCCCTGTCATGGCACAGGATTCAACAACGCCCAGCCATGCAGCAACTGTCCAGAAAGCGGGTGGTGTCAAAAGCCTTGAAAAAAGAATCAAGCAACTGGAAGAGGCCATCGATCGCGACGTAGAGGGAGACAAGTGGTACGATCGCATCCAGATCAGCGGCCTGATCGAAGTCGAGGCCGCCCACGAAAAGATCGACTACACGGACCCGGCAACGCCGGACGAGAAAAGCGATGATGTGGACCTGGCCACCGTGGAACTGGTGGTGGATGCAAAAATCGTCAAGCATGTGGACGGGCACGTGCTGTTCAAATATGAGGACGATGACGTCTTCGTGGATGAAGGATTCATCACCCTGACCGGCACCGAAGCCTTTCCCGCCTATTTGATTGCCGGTCGCCAGTACATTCCCTTCGGTTACTTTGACAGCCACTTCATTTCAGACCCGACCACCCTGGTTCTGGGGGAGACCAACGAGGGGGCGGTCGTGGCAGCTTTGTTGCAAGCATCGCTGCCAATCCCCTTGAAGGCTTGATGTTCGGTGCATCGTATACCTCGAACCTGGCCGGTTCGGACGCCTTCAGCGAGGTCGTGGTAGACCCGGAAAATCTTGAATCGCTTGTGGCCGGTTGGAGCGCCTATGTCACTTTCGAGTTTTTGGATCGTTTCCATCTGATTGGTGAATACGTGGGTGCGTTGGACAATTTCGAAGCAGGAGAGATCTATGACCCTGCAGATACTAAAAAGAGAGAGCCGTCGGCCTGGAACCTGGAATTTGGCGTTGCGATCATGGAGGCTTTGGAGGTTGCCGCCCGGTACGGCGGATCGGATGACGGCGGGGATTTCCTGCCCGAATCGGAATACGGCGCTGTATTGAACTGGGGATTTTTTGAAAATACCAACCTGGGGCTTGAGTATCTCCACGGTGAGTTCGAAGACGATCTCATGGAAACCGACGTGGTGACCGTACAGCTGGCAGTCGAATTTTAATTACAGCTGGCCAGCCGGTTGGCCAGGGCCATCCGGCTGGAAGCCCTCCGACTTTTGCAAGAGTTAGTTTTAATTTCCGGTTGATGTTCTGTGCGACTCCAAGGCTTCCCTTAACCACTGCTTTGTCGGTAACAGTACATCACCGCATCGTACTTTATACGGTCTCCTTGACAGACTACTCTTAGAGGCAACTTTGGCAATAAAGTCCTCTGCTGTTTTAATGTGCCGTTTGACGTGATTATATTTCATTTCCAAGTGTTCTTTAGCCTCTTTTGCAGGATGTTCATCTCCGTTGCGGATAAAAACACAGTCGCTGGCCTCGATAAAAGAGAGCAGGTACTGGATTTCTTCATTGTCTGCAGCCATGGCAAAATGCCCTGAAAGGAGAAAGCTCAGGGCCAATAAACGACAAAGTAAATGTTTCATGGTTGAAAATAGGATTTATTGTTTTTCAACTTCTGTTCTGGTGAGCCGAAAGGTCACTGATATTGGGTTGTGATCAGAGGTTTTCACCGGATAAACTTCATAGCGAAGTGGCTTTAGGCCACGATAGAGAATGTGATCCACTGGATCGCCAAAAAAAGTTGACCGGCGTTCGCCATCAATAGTTAAAACATGCAAAGAAAGCTTTTTTGCAAAATCTGTCATGATTGCGGTGCGTCCCTTGCTCCAGTTATTAAAATCACCGGCCAGAATAATCGGGCCAGCATGCTTTTGTAAAATATTTAGCAACCCATCAAACTGTTCCCGGTAAGATCCGGTGCCCAGAGTTATGTTGATAGCATGGATATTGGCCACCAGAAGATCTTTTGCTGAGTTTTTGATCTCATATTTGCTGATCAGGATTGTCTTTGGAACGCCAATGATCGGTTCGCTGGTTCGCTGGCCGCAACTGGCAATCGCCTGGACTGTGGATGCCAGCAGCACACCTGTTTCAATCCCTTTAAACCGTAATGCACTGTTCAAATTCCAGTAAAGATTTTTCTGCTGCAACATTTCCAGCAATTTTTCATTAAGCGAGGCCTCTTGGAGAAGAATAATATCTTTTCCATAACTGAGTCTCATGAAATCAATATCCCAGCCCTTACGCTTACCCTTATTGATATTCCAGTCAAGCATAGAGATGCTGTCAGAGGAAAGTCCCGGCAGCGACACGGAAATTTGCTCAATATCAAATACGGATTCTGTGCAGATCCCGCTGCTTTGGTCAGGCGGGAGATTGATTGTTGCAGAAACAAGCTGCTCTTGCTCTGGGATATATGCACAACCGGAAATGATACAGCAAAGAACCAGGAAGAACAGTGTTGATTTCAGGATCATCATACTCCAGCTCTAAAGAATTGAGGCGGCATACAAAGCCTTATAGAATAGGGCTCCAAAAAATTTTTCAAGGTTTCTACGCTAATACTTCACTCTTTTCGTCGTTTTCGTCAAGCCATGCCATAAATAATGAATACATAACGCCTAGCACAACAGCACCGACAAAAAGGCCGAGAATACCAGATAGCATCATACCTCCTAATGATCCTATGAGAATGACCAGCATGGGGATATCAACCCCGCGGCCCATGAGCATAGGTTTCAAGAATCCATCACTGGCGCTGATAATGAATACCCAGATTAGAAAAAGTACTGCTGGGGTGGTATTGGCAATAGAAAAGACATAAGCGGCAACGGGTCCGAGAACAAGAATCGGCGGTAATTGGCTGACTGCACAGACCAGTACCAGTACAGCCCAAAGACCGGCAGCTGGAACCCCAACCACAAGCATACCGGCAGCGGATAGGATTGCCTGGATCACCGCTACACCAACAACTCCTTGCATTACCCCACGGATTGTGGCAGTGGCAAGAGTTGTAATTTCAGCACCCTTTTCACCCGTGAAGCGAGTGATAATACTCCTGGCAATCGCAGCGCTTTTTTCTGCCTTTGCCAGGAAAACGCCGGCAATACATGTTGATATGATGATCATGAAAATTCCGGCGAGTCCCCCACCGACAGAGCCGAGGAGTGTTCTGACGGCTGTTTTAATCTGGGGTGCAAATTGTGTCAGAGCGCCTTCCAGGTTTGTTGAAACTAGCTGCCAACCTTGATAGACTGAGTTGCCCACGAGGGGCCAGTCGGTAACTTTTGCAGGAGGAGGGGGAATAACAAGTGCGTTGTCCTGTATGTTGGCTGTCAGGGCCTGCACCGTATCAACGGATGACATGACAAGGAGTACTGTGGGAATAACAAGTAGCGTAATAATCACAAGAACAAAAAGGACTGCCGCCAGTGATCTTCGGCCACCAAACATTTTGGCAATTCTGGCAATAAAAGGCTCCGTGGCAACTGCCAGAATTATTCCCCAGATAACCGGGGTCAGAAATGGCTTTATCAGTTGAAACGTCCATATGACCATGATCCCGAGGAGCGCTATTTTGATAGCAGCCTCAATTACATTTTTTGTAAAGATCTTATTGCTGTCTATGCTTTCCACAATATCACCATTTCCTCTTGTGATAAAACGTTGCTCACTGATAACAGGCAGAAAGCTGTGCAGATGATCAGGGAAAAAATTGTTAGCCTTTTCATAGCGATTCCTTCGAATTGTGTATTTGTTTATCAATCGAAAACGCTATCTCATCCAGCCGCTACCGACCTGGAAGTAGATGGCCGTATCCTCCGGCCCCCTGGCCAGATCGACCCCCAATTGCAGCCCTAACTTGGAGGCGATAAGATAGCGAAAACCCGCCCCCCTGGAGATGATGATCGGAACCGGTAAAAACCCTGCTTTGGTGGATAGAAAGTTACTGGCATCCAGATATCCATCATCCGGGTCGAAGAATTTTTACGACAGCCAGGCAGCTGTCACCTGAACGGGGCTACACAATACCACCAGCACGATCCCTACAAACACATATCTCAGCAATCTAACTACCTGATTCAATTTTGTTACCTGCAAAGACCTTTGCTGAGAACAACAGATCCAATGAGCAACAGTACCGCTTCTCCTAACATTTACTGGTCACTTCCACTACTTACGTTACGGATGAACTATTTACATGCATCTGGTTTGTAGCCGACAACTTCCACATCAGCACAGGCTGAGCATGCGTTGGAATAGGTTTGTTTATTGCCATTCGCATGCTGGGCGCAGACCGGTTTGTATTCCTGAGTGCATACCTCTGGACGGATTTCCGGGCAGGCTGTCATTCCTTTACCAAGCGGTGCAAGGGAGGATGCGCAGCCCACACAAACCAGGGGGACCAAAAGAAGGGCGATAGTGCAAAATAATTGAACTTTCATAATCGTGCCTACTTTTTTGCGCCGACGTCTTTTAACGCCTGTTTGCATCGTTGGCTGACTTTCTTGTCGTTCTTTTCCAGACATTTTAGAAGGCGGCCTTGCCCCATAGGCACATCGCTGCAATACTGGTCTAGGTCGTCAGCACACTCATTTGCCACGTAGGCCAGCGCGGCCACTGCCCGCTCCAGTTGCACGGCAGCATCGTACAGCGCATACTCGCATTGACCGGAGAGCTTGTCACCATGGGCATAAAGGCAAGCCAGGATACGTCCATCTCCGGGGGTTACATCTTTGCAGTAGGTTTGGAGTTCGGCCTTACAACCATTGGCAACGCTTTCCACCAGAGACTTCTCTGCGGAAGCCGGCATGGCGGCAAGCAGAAGTACACTCAGTACGATTCCAATAAACTTTTTTGATTTCATTTCGATTTCCTTTCATTCTTTTTAATATACGTTATTGAAATTACCATCATAATACTTTTCACAGTTCAGCAGATGGCGCGTGAGCACCATCCGCCAAAACCGTTTGCAGGCTATGATTTTTTCTTCACATCCTTCACCTCGAGGGTGATTTTGTGGATCTTGCCGGTAAAGCGAGTCTCATCGCGGCCGATGCCGATGTCTTCGGCGACCGGCGTCTGGTTGTCGAGTCCAACATCAGCCGTCTCATCAGCAGAGAAGATCAAGGGCTGAGTCTTCTCGATCCTGCCCTCGCCGACTTTCTTGCCGTTCACAGAGAGAGTAGCCATGCCGCCCTTACCAAGCCCGCCACCGTCGTAGACAAAATCCAGCACGACCGTAGCGGCCCCCGCAGGAACCGCGCTGGTCGATGCGACGGTAAAGCGCTCGAGTCCGAGGTAGTTGTAGGTGTAGACCGGTTTGCCGTCCTTCATATAGAGCGACCAGCCCCCGAAACGTCCACCCTGCGCAAGAATAACGCCATTTGCGCCGCCCTCAGGAATCTTGAGCCTGGCAGTGATCGTTTTCGAGCGGTTCTTCACATTCATGAAGGTGTTCTCCAACATGCCGTTCATCCCGTCGTAGAGCGTGAGCGACATGCGGTCTCCCAGGAGGTCCGGTCGTCCAGCGATGGCGGCGTTGACGCGTTCGACCGTGCGGTCATCGATGGGTAAGACGTGGTACTTCTCGGCCTCTTTCATGAACAAAGCCTGAAGTTCACGCAGCCTCTTCGGCTCGACACTGGCAAGGTTGTTGGTGAGGCTGAAGTCCTCTTGGACGTTGTAGAGATCCCAGATGTCGGACTTGAGCGGACGCTGCTTTTTGGTTTGCCACGGCGCTCGATGGATCGTACGAGCTAGCCAGCCTTCGTGATAGATCGCGCGGTTGCCGAACATCTCGAAATACTGCGTGGTATGCTGTTCCTTGGCCTTCGCGTCGTTGAAGGTGTAGAGCAGACTGGTTCCCTCGATAGGTGTCTGCGGCGTCCCGTTGACGCTCTTGGGCTCAGGCAGGGTAGCGGCCTCCAGGATGGTGGGTGCAATATCGATGACGTGCGAGAACTGTGTCCGCAGTTCACCCTTGTCATCAATTCCGTTTGGCCAGTGGATAACCATCCCGTTTCGGGTGCCGCCAAAGTCCGAGGCCACCTGTTTGGTCCATGTGAATGGTGCATCAAAGGCAACGGCCCAGCCCGCAGCCATGTGCGGGAAGGTATAGGGACCACCCCACTTGTTGATCAACGGGACGAGATCCTCAACCTTCTCCACCACCTGGTTGAAGTAGGTCATCTCGTTGAACATGCCGACGAATCCGCCCTCAGCACTCGTGCCATTGTCTCCTGCGATGTAGATAAAAAGCGTATCATCCAACTCGTCGATATCCTTTAGGGCCTCAACCAAACGGCCGACCTCGTGATCGGTCTGTTCCATGAAACCCGCAAAGACCTCTGCCTGACGGGCAAAGAGTCGACGGTGGTCAGCGGGCAGCGAATCCCAGGCCTTGATGTCGTCCGGCCGTGGGGCCAGTTTCGTGTTAGCGGGAATTATACCCATCTTTATCTGGTGCGCAGTCGTATTCTCTCGAATCTTATCCCAGCCCTTGTCGAACTGACCCTTGTACTTGTCGGCCCACACTTTGGGAACATGGTGCGGGGCATGAACAGCACCAGTAGCATAGTACATAAAGAAGGGCTTGTCCGGTGTCATTGACTGTTGGGCCTTGACCCAGTTGATTGCCTGGTCGGTCATATCTACGGTGAAGTGGTAGCCCTCCGTGTGCGGTGGATTAACCCTGGTGATGCCGTCATAGATCAGTGGATACCACTGATCCGTCTCACCCCCGATAAAACCATAGAACTTGTCGAAACCCTGGTGGGTCGGCCAGCGGTCAAAGGGGCCTGATACGCTGGTTTCCCAGGCAGCAGTTTCGTGCCACTTGCCGAACGCACCGGTGCTGTAGCCGTTGAGTCGGAGCATTTCGGCCAATGGCGCAACGCTGTTCGGGATCTGCCCTGTGTTGCCGGGGAAGGCCGTCGCGGTCTCCATGATCGAGCCTGTGTTGGTCGTGTGATGGTTGCGGCCCGTCTTGAGCGCGTTTCTGGTCGGGGAACAGAGCGCCGTAGTGTGGAAGTTGTTGTAGCGCAGGCCAGCTGCGGCGAGCTTGTCAAGCGTCGGCGTCCGGATCGGACCGCCGAAGGTGCTGGTTGCGCCGAAGCCGACATCGTCGACCAACACGATTACGATATTGGAGGCCTTCTCGGGTGCCTTCACCTCGAAGCGTGGAGGCGGCTTGACGTTGCGTACGTCAAGCTCGCTATGGGTGGGTCGTTCCGGTTCCTGGATTGGCAGGACCGTGCGATCGAGCTTCTCCTGTGCGGAAGCCGCCCCAACCAATCCGACTAAAAGCACCACCACCATACAGATCGTTTTGAAGATTGCGTGTCTCATAGATTCTCCTTTCGTGCTTAGTGCTCGCTCAAAAATAACTTCACATTTTTGCATCTCCGCTTCAGCTCATCTTTGGCCGGTGCCTCACTCGTACCCGATCTTATAAAATTGGCCGCGAAATAGCTCGCTATTCCTGTGGTTTTACTCTCTCGGATCAGCCCTTGGACGCCAATGAAAAATGATCCATTTTTACCAACCAAAACTGAACCAGCGTTTGTGCAGTAAGAAGTAGTTTTGGACGGAAAGAGAAAACGGTAAATAGAGATAACAGCCTATAG
>JABZFO010000158.1 GCA_014237405.1 Desulfosarcina sp.
AGGTACCTTCATAGTTTTATTCAACCTATTGAAGTTTAATATCATACTATATATTGCGCCAATCTATCTTTTCATATGTCGTCGTAAATGTCCAGAGCTTATTTTCGAAAACTCAAGTAATATAGTCAAAAATAAACGAATTGAATATTCCTGCAATACTAAGTGCAAATGACCATGACTCCATCCAGAATATAGCTGCTGTATCACCCGTTGGTGCTCCAGCGACTGCGCATGATGATGCAGATCTTTCGTTTGTGGCAGATCCCACTCTCATGTGGCTCAGTTTTGGAAATTGTGGACATTCTGATCTATCCAAATAATCATTGCTGGACATCAGGAATTGTGGATTTATAGACTTACTGACCCAGGATAATTTTTCCCAAACAGCACCACGCCCCTTTCCACTCACCCATCCCTTCTGGCTGAAATCAAACTGCCCAATCATTCGTCCTTCATAAAGTGGCAGTGCGATATCTTCAATCTCGTCTTCCCAAATCCATTCATCCGCCTCGCGGGAAAGAATAATTCCCTCCGGGATGCCCGCGCGAGGAATGGACAGTCGGTCGTAGGGCGGCTGGGCGCAGCGGGTTTCACCTTCCTTCAGCGATGTAACACCCAATTCCTCCCAAAGCTCGCCGATCGGCCGCCAGTCGCCCTTGAGCCAGCGGCTGTACTCATCCGGCCGGTAGCCCTTCTCCTCCCATTTAGGCCGTGGCGGAAAGAGTTTGGAGTCGCTGGTCATGTTGAAATCGCCCTGCGCATACTTGATCCCCCAGCCGTCGGGGCCGTCATCTCCCAGGAGCACAGAGTTTGAATAGATTTTCTCAAGAATTTCCAAGTCACGGCTGGACTGGATTTCCAAAATGGCCTTGGACTTCGGGCTGAACTGCATCACCTGTTCGCGGCCGTAAGGCGTGGCCAGGGCCTCGCCCTGCTCCCAGTCTTCGAGCTTGCGCCGCATGAAGGCGGTTTGTATGGCATCGGTTCGGCCGCCTTTTTCGATGATGACGGGGTTGAATTTAAAAGACCGATGGATGGCAAATATGCCATCCCGGTTCTCGAACCCGAACAGCCACTCCCAGCGGCATCGGTCGAGAAAAAGAGTGCGCAAGGCCCCCGTGCCATGATCGGAGTACAGGCCCGACGGCACGATAAAGCCGAGACGCCCTTTATTACATAAAATATGGTGTGCCTGTTCAAGGAACAGCTTGTACGTATATGCTTTCCCTTCTCCACGATAACGAAACGGGTGATCCGGGGAGGAATAACCGACACTTTTTTCTCTTGCATCCCTCCAACGGTCGTGAAGAAGATTGTTTTTCTTACCTCGAACAATAGCAAAACGGTCACTGCTTTTTGTTGTGCCTTCAGGATCGCCAAAAGGTGAGCCGGCGAATTTCATCCAGTTTGAATCGCTGGCAAAACCGCCTGTGTAATTCAGCCATTCGCGCTCGGTTCCTTTGGCTTCGAAATAGGTTGTCTGAAAACGCAACGCTTCCTGTTTACCATATGATCGATATAACGGGTCAATATTTGAGAAAAACTCCATTGAACTGGGCTGAAGGGTTTCCCAGGGCGGATTGCCCAGCACGGCATCGAAACCTGAGCCCTTTTTGCGGAAAACATCCGGAAACTCCAGGGCCCAGTGGAAAAAGCGTTTTTTCACCGCAACACGCTCGGCCACGTCCCGGGTCTCCCCGGAAGGTTCTGCAAAAGTGGTGGGCCGCGGGGCATGTTCGAGCTGATCCGGCGGCCAGAACCAGCAGGCGCACCAGAGGTCCATGGCCGCTTTCAGGGAGGTATAGGCATCGGACTCGACAAATTCCTCCCGGTAGATGCGGGCGCGCCGGGCGCTGTCGTCAACGGGCAGGTCGTGCAGGCCGGAGAGCGTGGCCAGGGCCGCATCGTGCTTTGCAGCGGCTATCTCCTGGAGATCTTCTGCGAAGAGGGTCCGGCCTTCCAGAAAGATTTGAAGGTCCGGCCTCAAGGTGTTCCTGACGAACGCCTTGATCGCCTTGGTGCGGGTCTCTTTCTGGTAATGCACCCCGTTGGTATGGCCCTTGTCCCCGCCTTCCCGGTTTTTCCAGGCCATGACCGGATAGTGCGGAAACTGATCGAACCAGGTCCCCACCAGGCTGTTGCCGCATTTGATCTTGTGGTCGAGAAAGGAAAAGGGCAGCTCGCGATCCATGGTCTCGATCCACAAGGCCAAACGACACAGCTCCACGGCCAGTGGATCCAAGTCCACCCCGTAAATGCAACGTTCGACCACAAAACGGTTTAACAGTGATTTTGTTCGATTTCCGAAATTCTCGCTGTTCGGAGGCCCCGGCAATCTTGTGTCCGTCAGCTTTTCTTCATCATGGGGATTTTTCAAACCCAATAATTTTTCCAGCGGTCTTTTCCAGTCGACACCGATTCGATTGTGGGAAAACAATGAGCGATAAACGGCATCGGTAAGAAATCTCAGGGCGGCGACAGGAAATGATCCCGAACCGCAGGCCGGGTCGCAGACCTTGAGGGCAAGAATCTCTTCGGGCTTTTTAGGCATCCAGTCACCGGCCGGAGCGTCCCTGTCCAATTTGCCGTCTTTGCCTGCCGGCGGCGTGTAGGCCAGGGGGCGAAGGGTGCGCATGACTGTCGGAACGGCCAGGCCGGGCCGTGTATAAAAGGTGCCCGCGCCCTTGCGGGTGCCGCCCCAGCGCACCAGGTACCACTCGCCGGGGAGCACCACCCGGGTGACGAGCCGGCGGGCCTTGCGTGAAATCTTCTCTTCGTGGACCAGACGCTTTTCCGGAGTCATTTTTCCCCGGGGTTTGGGTACCAGCTTACCAACTTCCACCGCTTTTCCGGCCCAAGTTTCGGCGCGTGTACGGGTGGTGTGGCGTTCATCTTCAGTCTCAGCCTCGTCCTTTTCAGCGGCATCATCCCGATCATCCGCGGCACCGTCATCATCGATATTATCAGCGCCGTCTTCAGTGGCATCAGCCGCCTCCGATAACGCGCCCTCCTCTGCATTCCCGGATTCGTCACCACTGCCGCTGGTGTCTTTCATTGTTTCGAACAGGCCGGCAAGGGCCTTGTTGTCCATAGCCTCCAGGCGGGACAGGGGCAACGCAGGCTGGTTGCCGATGGACAAGAATACTACCGGGTCGCCGGCCGGGGCGGTTTTCAGCTCGAAATCCAGAAGGCCCTCGTATAGGATGCCGATGTATTCGCTGGACAGGTCCGAAAAATCCACCGGCACCGGCAGCCAGGTGCTGCCGCGGCCCTGTCGTATTTTGACGCGGGTGCGGGTGATGCGCTCGATCAGGCGTAGCACCTCCCGGTCGGACATGAGCTCCCGGTGAAAACAGGCGCTTTCGAATACAGCAACCGCTTTTACCACGCCGTTTGCCGAATAAACGTTTCCCGGCGTGAAAAGCTCGCCGCCATATTGCGGTACCGGCAAAGCGGGATGGTGTGAACCATGAAAGACCAGCCGGAACAACCCCAGTATCCGGGGCCAGGCATTCCAGGAGCTGGTCAGGCGACTGCCGCCCCGAGCCGCGATTTTCTCCAGCGCTTCCCGCAGCCCGGTGATGCCGTATGCGCCGTGGTACAGCGCATTGTCACGGGGCAACAGTTCCCGCGATTCGGCAAAGAGCACCACCACGATCCGCATCACCACCCGCACGGCGGCACGGTAGATGTCTGCCGGGTCCACATCGGCGCAGTGTTCACTGAGCACCTCGCCGTGGGTCTGAACGAGAATTTCCACCGCCTCCCGGACCCGTTCGCTCAGCACTTCCGAAAGCTCGGCCTGGCCCTTGCGGCTGTCAAGAACGGCCTGCAATAGGGGGGCCGGCTCTTTTTCAGCCGGCGGCATCCATGCGGCCGGTGACAACAGGGTGCGAAGGGCCGTTACCTGGGAGGAGAGTTCGCCTTCCTCGAACCACAGGTCCACGTCCCACTCGCACCAGGCATCAAAGTCGAGACCGGCAAAGAGCAGCCGCCACTGCCGGCCGTTGGTGATGACGGCCAACCGCTCCTCGCCTGCCCTGAGCCACTGAAGCACCTGGCTTATCGCTTTGCGGCCACGTCCCACGCCGACACGCTTTTCCGTTTCCAGGAAAACAGGAAGCAGTCCGCCACCCGTTCCCTGCCATAGCTGACGGGGTTTCACGGCCTCGCCGGTGACGGCGCGGCGTGTCCACCCGGCGTCCACCTGTGTGCCGCGTTGCCAAGTGCCGGTGGCTGCTGAAAAACCGCATATTTTTTCGAGGACAAAGGTGATGAATGCAGATGCTTCCGTGCTCCCGTCGATCACGGTGTCGGTCTGCCGACGCAGCTTGCTCTCGGAATAGAAAGGAAGCGGTTCCAGAACCAGTTCGGCAATCTCACGGAGACGGGGCGTGTCGAGCAGCAGTCCGCCGTGGCGCAGTCGGTCCCAGCCGAAAATTCCTGTATCGCTCATGACGCACCCCCAGGCAACCGGACCTCGATGCAGACCGGGAACACCTGGGCGGTTCCGGCCATGGCATGGCGTTTGGGCAGCAAGTGTTTGAGCACCCGCACCCGCTCTCGATCGAGTTGCAAGCGTACCTCTTCGTAATGGCGGGTCCGGCGCGCGATCTCCTCCTGTTTTTCCTGAATGGAGCGATCGATGGCTTCCAGGTGTTGCGCCTCGTCGAACAACAACCCCTGCCTTCGTTCGACCTTCAGCTTGGCAATCTCTCGTTCAAGTTTGGCAAGGGTGTTTTCAGCAATCAGGCTGGACACTTCACCCTGGCGGCTTCGATAGCGCTCTTCCTCTTTTTTTCGCGCCTCGGCGCCGAATATTTCAAGGTAGTCCTGCAGTTTCTCGGTGAGCCGCAGGGTGTAGGCTCCAAGAAAGTTTTTTAGTTCCGGCTCCACCTCTTCCAATATGTCCCGGGCTTTGGTCTTGTGGGCTGAATCTGATGCAGCCGGACTGCAACGCAACTCTACAGCAGGCCGGTGTGGCAGGGGCTGGCCCAATTTTCCATTGATCACCGGAAAAGACAGGCTTTGTATCCAGTGGTGGAATGTTTCGCGCAGGTCATTGACGGCAAGCTCTTCCACGTAGAGCAGCACCAACGCCTCGGCACCGTCCGGCACTTCTCCCAGCCGAATCGTCCAACGCGACACACTTTCACCGGTGCCTGGAAATCTGCAGCGTGTGAGTGCACTCAATGCGCGCTGCAGCATCGGGTGGGACAGGTGCATGAGCATCACGTCCGGACGCGGGCGGAACACCAGGCGCTTGCCGATCTCCCGGAGAAAGGGGTCGGGATTGAAGGCGAGGCGGGCGACCGGTCCGCGAATGCCGCGCCCGGCCCCGCACCTGAGGGAGTCGTCGATGACCTCGCTCCAACCCGGCAGAGAGGGGTTGAGCACCTTGCAGGTCCGGTCCTGGGTTTCGCAGTCGAGTTGTGGGCGGCCGGCGTGGATGGCCATGGCCGCCTCCAGGGTATCACGCAATGCATCCGCATCGAGATCGATCTCCGCAGCCAGTGCCCTGAGCCGTTCGCCTGCATCGCGGCCCTCTTGGCCGGTTTCCGCGGTATCGTCGGCATTGATGGTCGCACGGCCCCGGGCTGTAGCCACGCGCCGGTCCAGGTCCGCCTGGACCGCGGTGACGCTTTCGCCGTTGACCAGGCGCCTGTGGACAGCTTCGTCGAATATTTCGTTGGCCGACCCCAGATCCTCTCTGATCTCGTGTGCCTTGCCGATAATGTGGGAGAGAAACCGTAAATCCTGGTCTGAGGGATTCCACGGGCAGTCAAAGTGCAGCAGGTATCGGGCGGTGTGCTGGAGGTTGAGCCCCTCGGCCGCCGCATCTGTGGCCACTAAAATTCGCACGGTGTGAGACGGGTCGTTGAACGACTGCTTGACCAGATCGCGTTCACTCTCATCCATGCCACCGTAGAGAGTGAGCGTACGTTCGGGTTCATAGCGTTCACGCAGTCTCCATGCAAGATAATCCAATGTGGTTTTGTACTCGGTGAACACAACGATGCGTTCGTCATCGCACCACGCACCGCCATCGCGCAACAACTCTTCAACGAGATCGATGAACGTGTCAAAGCGCGTGTCGAAGGCAGGTCTTTGCCCGATAACGTTGTTTCTTTCAATGTCAATGTTCAGGCCTGCAACCGCCTCATCCAGAGCGACGATTTCCGCCTTCATTTCATCCGCCACGGCTTTAAGCCAGGCGCCGACCACACCGGACGCCGTCGATTCCCGGGACTGACTCTCACGGTCGTCACCAGTCTCCCTGCGTACACTTCTGCGGGCAGTCTCTACCTCGGTTTCAGCCGCTGCATGGTCCTCTCCGAGGCCTTCTTTGCAGCGTTTCCAGGATTCGGCAAACGCAGTCGGGCAACTCAGCAGACGTTTGCCCAGAATCTCGACTGCAAAGCTTCCGGCCCTCCGACGTCGTCGTACACCACTGCCAATCAGTTTTCGTATGGTTGAACGAAAATGATCAAAAGCCTCGCTCAAAACAATTTCCTGGGGAGCCAGGTGTAGCGTCAACGCTTTGGGCTGGTGCCGGGTGCAAAATTTTGGAGGAGTCGTTCGCGCATTGATATCTCGTTTCAACCGGCGAATCACGATCTGTTGAATCCGTTTTTTCTCCGCGGGTTTGAGTTCATCCGTCCGGCTGAAACGCACCGGATCGAGAATCTCAAGAAGGCCCGTGAAGCATCGGGTGTGACCGTTGTGCGGCGTTGCGCTGAGGAAAATACGGTGCTCGAACTGAGGGGCCAAAAGGCGCACCATTCGGCACAGGTCACTGTCGTCACCGAATGCCGACGGCATCAGGTTGTGGCACTCGTCAACAATGAGCAGATCCCACGGCAGATGCGGAGAACCTTCCGGTGTGCGGCAGGCGGAAAGAAATTGTTCGAGCACATCATCCTGCCGAAGGTAGTGATAGGAGGCAATAATATGGCTGAAAGAGCGCCACGGGTTGGCGTCCACACCCAGGCGTTTTCTGAGCAGGTGGGTTTTGGTACGATCCACCAGATTGAAGGAGAGGGAAAACTTTTCCCACATTTCGTCACGCCACTGTAAACGGAGGGAGGCGGGAGTAAGGATCAGTACGCGCTGGATGCGCCTGCGCAACAAAAGCTCACTCAGAATCAGCCCGGCCTCAACAGTCTTTCCGAGTCCGACATCGTCAGCAATGAGCAGGTTGACCCGTGGCATGAGCAGCGCTTTTAGAAGCGGCACCAGCTGGAAATCCTCAATCTGAACCGCACCGTGAAACGGGCTTGAAATCGGCTTGCGATCCAGAGGTCCCTCGCCGTCGGAGTCAAGATACGGCATGCCTGCCGTCCACCGGGAAGCTCGGAGCATCGCGTCGAAGTCGTCAGCCGGCATCGGGTCCGTGCTGATAGAAACTGGGAGCGCCGTGGGCTCAAGCAGATTCTTGTGCGGCTCCAGCTCCCAAAGCAACTGCTCTTCGGTCGGGTACTGATCATCTTTGTAGTCGAGGTGAATCAAATGCAGTCGCCCGCTATCACCGTCAAATGGCTCTACAGCGGAAACAACACCCCGTCGATTTCGCACCGTAGCGAACATGCCGGTGCGGGGGATTGAAATTGAAGAATCAATCGAATTCATGCCGTGTTTCCCGTGTGTTTACTATTAAAATAGGCACAGCCTAATAGACCGGCATAAGCAATTATAATCCAAATTTTTCCTTCAGCACGTCTTTTACCTCCTGGCTGTCAAACCCAGCGCTTTCTTTCGTAATTATCAACTGCTCAGCGTAGCCATGCTTTTTGTACCACTCGTGTTTCACCTCTTGACGATTTCGGTATTTTTCGATGTGAAGCATCCCCTCGTGTTCCCAATACCACGTTTCCCCCCGCCATTTGATCGTAAAGTCCGGTAAAACTATTGTGCCATCAGGGGCTTTGAGCGGGGCTTCATATTGAAATGGAATGTCCCTCTCAAAAAACATGTTGGCAATTATTACCTCGGATTTGGATCGGACCATGTATTCGGCTAGGGTCTTATGTATTTTGCCTTCCTCGTACCAATCGAACATATTCTGAAACTCTTCGGGCACGGGTGTAAAGTTGAAAAGAGAAGAGTTGATTTTAATGAGGTGCGAATTTTCCCTCCTGCGTAAGCTCAGCAGAGGGGCAATGTCCTCCTCAATGAACAAGGTGCAGTGTGACTGTGCACGCGTGAGTCCGGTGTAAAACAATTCGCGAGAGAGCAAACCGCGTTTGTGTTTTGGCAATACAAAATAAACCCTCTGGAACTCGCTGCCCTGAGATTTATGAACCGAGATGGCATAGGCTAACTCCAGGTTTTCCTCAACTTGACTATCACTGAAAAACGATACCCAGAAATGCTGTTTTCTGCTGAAAACGACTTGAAACTGCCCCAAGTGAAACTGCGACCAAGTCCACTTCTTGTGGTCAAAACCGTGCACTTTCGTGTAACCGATTTCACCGTTATAGATTTGTACATCCTCGGTTTTTCTCGTCTTTGTGTTGAAGGCTTTAATGGGGTTAGATTTTGTTCGATTCCGCGTCTGGATCACTTTGTCTCTGTACGTAATTCCGCCTAAGCTCCCTTTATTTCTCAGCATCCATGCGTTTTTCTCTTGTTGAAGCACTTTGTTCAAATTCTCTATACCATACAATTCACCGCGGTATGGCGATATCACCTGGCTGCGCTCGGGGTACCCGTCACCATTAGCGATCCCGTAATAATTATCCCAAAGCTGGTCGGGTCTCTCCAGGCCTATAGTTTCGCCGGTGTCTTGCACCATATCGTCTATCATAGTCCGGACGAGAACTTTCTCTAAGGCTTCAGGGGAATCCCAAAAGAGGACCCTGAGGTCTCCAGAGACATCCCCTCCTTCTTGAATTTTTGTGAGGATATCTTCCTCTTGGGCATCCAAATCGGCAGATTTCTCATCTGCGAGTCTTCGGTGCAAATATATATTGGCGAGATCGAGGATGCCAGTGCCCTTACCCGTGAGGCGATTGTAGATTTGTCTAATGTTGGTTTTGAGCTCGCCAATGTGCTCCGGCAGCTCAACTCTGAGCCAGTCGAGGACGTCGGCGTAGGTTTTTCCGATCCCGATGGGCGGCAGTTGATTGGGGTCTCCTACAAAAACAAGACGCTGAACGGAGTTCCAATTCACTGCCCTGAAAAACGTAGCCAGCATTGCCAAGTCAATCATTGACGACTCATCAACAATGAACGTCGTCGTATTGTCTTCGCGCTGCCCACCTTCCCGCCTAAAAGTGAAATTATTGTTCAACCAGCCTCGCCTTGCGAGAAAGGCGTGAATGGTACAAGCCTCTTTTCCCGTTCGTTCGCGTAACCGGTCTGCGGCTTTTCCGGTGGGAGCCAGCAATTGAAAGGAGGATTCCGGACCGTGAGCTTTTTCAATGGCCCGAATGATTGCCTCAACTATTGTTGTTTTCCCTGTGCCAGCTGCTCCACAGAGAATACTAATAGGCCTTCGAAATATGTTAATACAAACATCAACTTGCTGAGAAATGGCCTTTTCGTACTCCGCTGGATGCTCTTGAGCTAATACGCTGTCTGGTTTAGTGAGGTAATTTTTCCAGTGGTTCTCAGTGACGGGAAATTTTAGTCTTATGTCGCTCTGTGAAGATAGTTCCCGCAACGTTTTCTCGACCAAGCGTTCGTCTTCAAAAGTGAGTTTTTGGTAAAAGTATAACTTGCCTGCCTCTATCCGAAAAGTGAGTGCCTCGGCCAGATCGTCTTTTTCGACTTCCAAGTGGCGCTGTGTAAACTGTGTTCTTTTCCACTCTGGCATAAAACTGAGCTTATAATTGATACCGAATAGCACACGTTCGGCAGACAGAAATGTATGCTGGCTCGATCTCTGGAGTTGTTCGACACAGAGTGCACGTAACCGTTGCCAGTCGTCCGGCTCCAAATCTGGACCTTCTCCTAAATCGGGAGACGGCAACATACCGTGGTCAATTTGACTGAAAGTAATCTGATCGTCTGGATCATCACCTACGTACTGTTCAGATAAAGTGTAAGGGCTTTCGATGATGTCATCGTGAGTACCGTAAATATTAGCGCTCTGTGGGCGATCAATGATTTTCTCAATCTGCCTTGTGGTGAGATCAAAGCGGGGAATTGAGTTCCTGAGTAGCTGCTGTTGTGAACTCTCAAGGTATTTCCAACGCTTGCGTAATGACTTGACGCGCTTTGGTGAAACCGACAGGCCATGAACTGATTCACTATCTCCGTTAATGAAATCGAACAATTGTTCCTTGATCTGGTCTGGATTGCACGACGAATCCTGTTGCATAGTGTAAGGTATGGCCTCTTTGAACTTGATAAAGTCCCACACTCTCAAAATACCAGGATAGAGACCGCGGTCATACCAGAGTTCTGCCATAATGGAGGTCAACCAATTCTGGCGGATTTCCCAGTTCTCAGACGTGTCGCCGATTTCCTGCAAAGTACCGACAATTTCGCTCAATCTTTCTATTAGGCCCAAAGCGCCGTCATCGGATATGTGTCGAGTGGCGTACTTGAAGTTCCTTGGGTTTTCAGGGACAAACAAGATTCGTTCGAGAACGTCAGGGCGGTCAAGGTATTTCTGGTATGGGATCCGAAGCCCCTGGTCTGGATATTCAGATGTTATGTTTCGTGCCCACACGTATGGCCCGTACCGTTTTTCCATTTTCTCGGATTGATTATCCCAGAGGTTCTCAGCTCCGACACTCTTGATCCGGCTGATGCCAACCACAACATACTTGTGCTCGTCATTTTCACTGAAAGGGTTGCTGTAGTTCGTATAGTAAAAAATCAAACTCTTTTCGGCAGTGATTTGTTCGAAATAGCTATTGGCGGCTTCTCGTCGGTATTGGGCATTATATTTGGTTGTACCTTTTGTTTTCGGGAAATTTTTAACCTCATCCCGGTACATTTCTTCGTAGGGCCAAGTGCAGATGCTGTACGGTGGCAAAGGCCACTTTTTCACTTTTGTGCCGTCACTAAACCATGTCGGAGGCGGGTCAAATGACACGAGTTTTTTTTCTCCAAAAGCGTTGCAGCTCCACGCGCACGGGGGGATGAAGTCCAGTCCACTTATATCCTTCCCAGCGTGTTTTTCCTCAACATCAGACTTGCGCCGTTTTGCAATCGCGTCACCAGGAAAAGAATACTGACCGACGCAATACGTGTTTGCCTTTGGAGTGCCGCAAATTTTTCCATTCCAACCACTGTCGTGCCAAGCTAACCTTGCCGAAATGTGGGTTGTCATATTATACCCCATCAATATGATCGATTGAAGGTACTTTCAATATTTCCGCCTACTAAAATAACTCCGGCCCGATTCACTCATGTCATCGTGCCGAATTGCGTCTTCGATTCCCAGGTACTGATCTAATGCCGCCTTCAAACTCGCTGCAACTGACAACCTCAGTTCCTCAGGTTCAACAACGCAAGCCTCCGGCCCCAAGCTCAACACCCACTGACGGATCTCATCCAATCCAGCCACCTTGAAGCTGATTTCAATACCCCCGTCTATGAGCTTTTGGATACGCTGGCTCTCGTGCCAGATCTTTTCGCCGATGTAGCGCGCCCATGCGGGGCTGATCCTGATGGTCACACCGTATAGCTCGTCCTGCATCACCTTGAAACTGTGCCGGATGTAATTGTCGAAGGAAAAATCTTCAGAGACTTTGAAGCTGTCTTCGGTAATCCGAAGCATGTTGATGCGATCTACTACAAAAGTCCGGATTTCTCCTCGCAGGTGGCAATAGCCAATCACGTAAATGGTGCCGTCGTAAAACCAGATCTTGTAAGGATCCACCTTCCGGATGTTGCGCTCATCATTTCGCAGGGACCAGTAGCCGAACTCCACTGTTTTTCGATCAGCAGCCGCCCGGTTGATCTGGCCGATGACCTCGCTGAAGCAGCTGTAGTCCTTACAGGGTCCACCACCCATTTGATAGGCGGACCGGATTCGATCCAGGTAGGCCAGCGTCTCCGGGGGGAGCATGCGACGAACCTTTTCAAGGACGCTTTGCTGGGACTCCTGAAAGACAGTACCCTTGAACACATTGAACAGGTCGCCCCCAAGGTGCAGGCAGAGAAGTTCGGTCAAGGTAAAAGGTTCGGGTATGTTGAAATTGTAGCCTTCCACCAGCCGCCACCGGGTGACATTGCCCTCCTTTTCCGTATAAATAGGGAAACCGGCAAGCTGCAGGTCGTCCATGTCCCGGTAGGCAGTCCGTAGCGACACATCGCCTTCTGCCGCAATCTCATTGGCCGTCAGGCCATTCTTGCTGACTTCGAGCTGTCTCAATACCCGCCACTGCCTTGAAAGCTGGTCGCCTCTCAAATAAGACTCCTCACGCTAAGCCGCTAAGAAAAAAATATTTATGGTTCAAATGAAACGCCGTGTCCACAACGACAACTGAAATTTCTTCTATATTTCTCACCAGCTCTTGTCCCTCTTCGCGCCTTCGCGTGAGACGCTTTTTATTTTTTGCACGCTAAGCCGCCAAGCCGCCAAGAAAAACCGTTATCTTTTTTTCTCCTGATTTGCCCTTCTTTGCGTTCTTCGCGTCTTCGCGTGAGTCATTTCCCGCCTAGCGGAAAAACGCTGGAACCCCACGTGGCTACGGCTGTTCCCATCCGCTTTCCTGAAAGCTGACAAGTGGAGCACCGTTTCACCATCAGCAAGCGCCGTCCCCGCTGCAATCCGCGACTCAAAAGAAATGGTGGCGCCCACACTGACCACCGGGTGGCGCTGCCCTTTGGCCTTTTTAATTGATTCCACAAACGCTTTGGCCTTGCCAGGCTGGACCGATGGAAAGTCCTTAGCCTTGTCGACGCTTTCAATGGCGTCCATGGCGTAGCTGTTGATCAGTTTGTCGAAGAAGCGTCCAAACGTATCGCTGCAGGCAAAGCACTCCAGGCCGGTCATCATTCCGTCGATGGCAAATAACGCGCCCACCTGCTGTTCAATGAGATGAAAGCTGTCGCTGTAGTCGGACAGTTTATCTTCAAATTGCTCGAACACATAGGACATGGCCATGGTGGGCGACTGCACGTTCATGCGTTTGGATTTTTCGGCAATGTTAGTCCAGATCGCGCTCTGATCGGTGCGATGACCGGTACCGCGGGACAGATTATCACGCAGGCAATACTGAACCTCCCTGCGCAGTGATGCATGCATGACCTTTTTGCCGGAGGAAAATTTCTGGGTATCGTAGTGCCAGCGCTGCTCTTCGACACAGCTGACGGGAATGGTCGTGGCCGTTTTCCCGGCAATCAGGAACGACGCGTTGACGATCCGGTTCTGTTTGGCCCCTTTCAGTTCCTCACCCTCCACCAGCAGTATCGGTTGCTTGGCATTGTTTCTTAACTTCAGCCGGTTCACATTCCCCGACGCATCAACTTCTGTGACCACCAGCAGCCCACTGTCGATGGCCAGTTCGAGTGTCAGGTAATACGGCTCGATGACACCCGGAAACAGCACCGGGAATACGGTCAGATTACGGCAGACCTGTTTTTTCCCCAACCGACAATCCTGCAAAAATGAAACGACTGACTTCATGGTGTTACCCTCCCTTTTTGTATTTTCCTGGAGGTTAACACGCCACTTTGTCAGATGGGGTCAAAGTTCATCCATTTTTCCTCAACACGGGAATGGAGTTAGGCTTCCGGTCCGGTAACACCAACCTTCATCGAAATCTGTTTTATCGTCATGCCTTCAAAGTCCTGCTCGGCTAGCAGACGAGTGACAACCTGTATGATCTTTGCCCTGATTGTCATCAAACAATATCCCGAGAACTCGGTGGCCTGAATGGAAAAGAAACTTACCCCAACGACAATTTTTATGTAGAATAAAAAAAATGTCAATAATTTTAGTATATTTAAGGCGTTAGCGTTCTTGCTAAATCCGTAAATCGAGGCAGGACTGGGTGGAAAAAGCGCAGGGTGCTGCGTAAAATAGCTTTTCAAAATGAAAAATTCAGTTGAACAGATTGCAGGTTTTTATATCAGAAATCCGAAACGGCGGTGCCTATTATTAACGGGTCTGCAGAACCATTGATAACCAATTAATTTCTTGACAGATTTTCCATTAGCGGTCTATCCTCCCTGTAATCTCCATCCTTTCATTCCTCAATTTCTCCAAATTTAAAGAAAGCTGAACGCATGAACAAACTCGAACTCGTCCAAGCACTTAAAGACTCCAACGGCCTTTCCAAACCAGAGGCTGAAAAGATCGTAAACCTGTTTTTCAATGAAATGGCCAATGCACTGGCAAAAGGGGATCGAGTCGAAATCCGTGGATTCTGCTCCTTTTTCGTTAAGGAATACCGGCCGTACACCGGGCGCAACCCCAAAACCGGTGAACGGGTTAAGATCAAACCAAAAAAGTTGCCATTCTTCAAGGTGGGCAAGGAGCTGAAGGAAAGAGTGGATTGGTGAGATCAGAAAAGCTATATTTGATTGATTTGGGAAACCAAAGAAGGATGGTATCTGTAATTGTACCGTGCTGGGGATGATCAATTTATATGCAATTTGACTTTTGTTGCGATACTGGGATGATATCTTTAATTTTTTAGCAGCTGATAGAACCACAAGATATGGTATGCGTCTATACTGGGCATTTGGGGCTATCAAAGTCAGATAATGGCAATTATGTTGCCATCTTACCTATCTTACTGAAAAGATGAAAGATACAAGTAGCCGCACTGCAAATTAAAGCTTTCACAATGATATCAAGCTGATATCGGTTTGCATGATTCCCATTTCAAAGACTATCCAGCCATGTCATAATATCGTCTTCCTCTTCTTTGTCGATCAACGCTTCTATCTCCGCATTGCGGCTCAATACAGCTTGAGTGTATTCGGTAAATCGTTCCTGGATTTTCCTTCGGCGCGGCAGATCCAGTTGCAGATAAACCATTGTGGATTGGACATCTTCATGCCCCAAATGGTTTTTAATGTCGGTCACCGAACAACCAGATGCCAGCATGCTGATGGCACAGGAATGACGAAAACTGTGAACCGGATTGAGAACTTCCAGCCGTTTTTCCGATAGTGCCAAACGCAGGTATTTCCGGCAAAGACGATAGATGCCATGGCGCGTCAATGCCTTACCATGCTGGCTGATAAACAGCCGATTCGCGCAAGCAGGTTTAGGTCGGCGGCGGTGGTTAACCATATAGGCCTTGATCATTTTCACGGTTGTCGGAGACAAGTCGACCTGGCGGAAGCGATTGCCCTTGCCCAAAATGGCGAGTGTTCCCTGTTCGGGGTTGAAGTAATCCAGATTCAACCCTGCAATCTCACTGGCACGGGCGCCAGACTCGAACAACAGGTTCAAAATGGTGTAGTCACGAAAGCCCAGCGCCGTGTTGATATTTACCGCGTTGAGGACTTGGTTTATCTCTTCCGGGTATAAAAAACCGATCAGCTGCCGCTGGGTCCGTTTTTGAGGAATGAAGATGATTTTAACCATCAACGCTGACCATTGCGGATGCATAAAGCGGATCATTTTAGCCAGCGATTTGATGGCGGCTAATCGATGATTGCGGGTTCTGGCGCTGTTTTCCCGTTCGGATTCGAGATGGTCTAGAAAAGTGATGATCACCTCCGGTGTAAGATGCTTGAGTGATAACGAACCGACATTGATGCCATAGTGGTTTGCGGCAAACGGCAAAAACAGTTTGAAGGTATCCCGGTATGCCTTGATGCTATTGGGGCTCACCCCTTTGATGTGAGGCAAATACTTGTCAAAAAATTGGTGAATCAAAGCCGACAGTCTCATTTGACAACCGATTGGGATTTGGTGAACGTTATTAAGCCGGCAATATCGCTGGCGTCTTTTACTTTTAGATATGCGGCGGTGTATTGATATTTTCGGTGGCCCATGTATGTGGCTAGCACCGGCAGTGCCTGCTGGGGGGAGATACCACGGGCTTTGATCCGGTTTAAGGTGTTGATGGCATACGAGTGCCTTAAACTGTGGGGTACCGGTGATCCGAAGGTCATGTTGCCCATGGTCCGTTTGGGCTGCTTCAGGCCGATATTTTCAACCGCCCGATGAAAGGCGGAACGGACATGATAATCCTTGAGCGGTCGACCTTTTCTACCAGCCAACAAGTAAGGATTTTGATCCTCCGGACAACAAACGTTGCGTGCCACCAGGTAGTTATCGAGTTCGTCCAGGACTTTTTGGGGAACCGGTATCAGACGGTCTTTTCTGAACTTGGTCCTTTCGATATAAACGCTGCCTTCATCGGGTCGAAAATGATGCCGGCAAAGCCGCAACGGCTCGTTGATCCGCATCCCACAGCGGGCCAACATCGCCATAGCCAAATAAATCGCCATATCGAATAACAAATGCTTTTGGCAGTGTCTGATATTTACGCAAATGTTTGTGAGCAGTTGATCGGTTTGCTCCGGTGTGAAGACAAAAGGAATAAAAAATCGTTCGGGCAATGGCGGGATGTCGTCGAGCGGGTTGACACGGCAGATTTGCCGACGTACCAGAAACTCGAAAAAACTGTGTACACTCGACAGTATTTTGTTGACCGTATTGGGATGCTTGCGGATATCCGCCCGCATTTGAAGGAAGAATGCCGGCTGCAGTTGTTCCCAGGTGGCCTTGTGCACGTTAAGGTACTGGTCAAAAGCGTACAAAGGCGGTTTTATTCCTTTCTTAACGCAACCCAACTGCTGGCGATAAGCCGCATACTCGGATAGATTCTTGGCCATAAAACTTTCAAATCGTCTCATCAAATAGCACCTGACGCATCAATTTGGTATGCACATGCAAATACCTTTGGGTCGACTCGATCTTGTCGTGACCGAGCATTTCCTTGATTTCAAAGATCGACGCACCGGCTTCGAGCAGATTCTGCGCATAGGTGTGCCGCAGCCAATAGGCGCTGGTGGCCAAACCTGCTCGTTTCATCGCAAAAGTGATCTGGCATCCGACCGCATTGGGACTCAATGGCCGATGCGGCGGGGGCAGGGTTAAAAACAATCGGCGGTGTTTCGTTTTCGGTCTGGCGCCGATGATATAGGCTGCCACCGCCTTTAGGGTATGCTCGGGGACGGGAAGCTCAAGCGGGTTATCTCCTTTGCGTACGGTTAAGCGCAACAGCTTTTGACGAAAAGAGATATCATTGAAACGGACGAGGCTGATCTCTTTTGGACGCAGTCCCATCGTATAGGCAAGATGCACGATCGCATAGGTCCGGATGTCGCTTGCCGAAGAAAGGCTTAAGCTGGCAAAGAGTTGCTGCACTTCAGCTGGTCGTAAAAATTTGGGCGGTTTGGCTTGAATGTACTCCCGTCGGCCGATCACCATAGGCGCAAGATCGGTGGTCACTATCCGGCGCTCATGGTACAAGTAACTTAAAAAACGCCGCAGATAGTTGCGATACGTGTGGCGGGTAGAACTACTAAGATCTTTAAAAAATTCACCTTGGAATGCATCGATATGCTTGATCTTTAATGATTGAAGTTGAATACCGTTTCGTTGACAATAACTGTCAAACACAGACAACACACGCCTGATGTGTGTTATGGAGCGATCAGATACCTGGCGGTATTTTTTCTGATAGAGAAGATACTCTTCATAAAGGACCGGCAAGCTGGGCAATGCTTTGTGAAGCCGTATCGGTTCAGCTATTTTCCCCTGGCTATAAAGATACCGTGAAAGACCGGTGATGGCATAGGCCTGGGACAAGTCTCTGATGTTTTTAAAGCATTTTAACGTATGGCGGGTAAAAATTTCGTCCCAGTGGTATCTCCTTCCTTTGATAAAAGATAAAAATTGGTTCAACGTTCGTTTATGATTTCGCTGAGTATTTTGAGTATAGGCGTTCACTGCCATCCATTCAAGATACGCTTCAATCGCGTGTTCCAAAGCAACCTTCGTCTCATTGAACGCTTTCAGCCTATTTTCGATCCATTCAATGGTTGCCTGGCTTTCTTCATCCATCGTGTTATCCCATTGTCTTTAACGAATGATCGACAAGCTGGGCGACAGCGATTTGGTTCTTTGTTTGATTGTGAGCGTGTTCTTTCGACGACAACAAAACAGGTCTCACAGGTAGGTCCAACACCTGGAAGACGGTTCCGTCAAAAGCGATCAGATCTTTATCGATCAGACCGTTTCGGGCGGTGATGTATTGATCTATATTCATCTGCAGCAACGTACAAATGGCATCGTAGCTGTAAAAAGAAAGCCCATGGCGATCGGAGGCGATCACCAGAAATAGATAGAGAAGTAATTCCTTTTGCTGCAACGATGATAAAAACCCATCGCCGAGGAAACGGTGCGGGATAAAGCTGAACCCACCATTGATGCGCCTGATACGATCAGGATTGAGGATTTTCTTCTTTATCATCATGCACCCCTTGCCGATCAGAGTTAACCATAGCCGCGGCGGGGAAAGGAACGCACAACCCGGCCACGAATACCGCAAAAATGGCAAAATGACCCTATATCAATGCGCCAGGCGCAGTTTCTTATGCGGGTTAACATTCTCATAGCCCATGGGCTCCGGGGTGTGGAAGTTGCATCATCCATGTTTTTTGGTTTTCTTTGAGTATTACCGTGCCTGCGACGATTTTCAGCTTCACAGTGGTTTCTTTTACCCTTTTTGGTCTGGCGATACTTTTTTTGCGCTTTGCAATGGTTTTTTCGCTTTGCCGCTGTTGATTTTCACAATAAATGGAACCGTATTTCCTCATTAAATTGAAAAGGTTGTCTGATTTTCAAGATAGTTGGAAGATGGCGTTTTGCTTTGAATAATCCTATGGATTCTTAAAGAA
>JABZFO010000099.1 GCA_014237405.1 Desulfosarcina sp.
TTTTGCGTTGAAGCTGGAGTTTCTGTGCTGATTGAGGGCGATTTCAGCGGGGACGGATAAACTGTGCCAGGTCAGATTCGGTTCAGTGGTAAGGAAATTCGATTTGCTATGAAGGAAAAGGCAATAAAAATGCCAAGTTTGTAGAGGCGTTAAGTTACGAATGGGACGATAGCGGCTCAACAGTAGAATCAGATTATTAAGTTTTGGGTAACTTCTTCCGATATAGGGGTTATGGTGTTTTCCGCAAGGCGATATGCTTATCATAGTGCACGGCATTTTTGCACGCACGGCAACATTCATATCGGCTTGCGGAAAATATCATGACCCCGGCATTGAATCCATTTAAGGGTCACGGTAAGAAATAAATCCAGAAAAATTGCGCCGGATTTTTGTTCGTCTACAAGGCACATCCACCGGTGCATATCGAGATATGTGCCGGTGGATGTAACGCGGTAGACGGGCAAAACGACAAACAAGATGTGAATTTATTTTTTTCTGGGGCCCTAATACGAATCACCCTTTACTATAAGTTATTGAGAAGTTACAGAAAGTTGAGTTAAATACTTGATAGTTTGATAAAAAACCAATATATAAACCGAGAATGAATGAAAATGAATAGCGATTGCAGTTGAAAGGCGACGCAGCAATATGACTGACACAGGGAAACGCGATCACAATTATCACGGCGGAAAATATATCAACTTGCTTGTGGATCCGGAGCGGTCGGTATTGCTGAAGCAGGTGTCCACCGATCTTTCCAGCATCATCCTCGATGACCGTCAGCTATGCGACTTTGAATTGCTCACCACCGGTGCCTTTTCTCCGTTGACCGGTTTCATGAACCGCAGCAACTACGAGTCCGTTCTGGATCGGATGAAACTGCAGGACGGGACGCTGTGGCCTGTTCCCATTTGCCTCGATATTTCTGAAACGGCGGCCAGGCCCCTGGAAGCCGGCCAGTCCGTGGTCATTCGAGACCCGGAAGGCTTTCTTCTGGCCATGATGCATGTGGAAGACATCTGGAAGCCAGAAAAGGAAAAAGAGGCAAAGCTACTCTACGGAACCACAGATAAATCCCACCCGGGGGTGGCCAATCTAATCCGAAATTCCGGCGAATACTATATCGGCGGCGCTCTGGAAGTGTTGAACTTGCCGCTTCATTTTGATTTCAAGCAGCTTCGTATGACACCGCCGGAGGTTCGGAGTCTTTACAAGAAACTGGGGTGGAATCGCATCGTCGGCTTTCATACCGCAAACACCATTCACCGGCCGGAATTCGAGATGGCCATTCGCGCCATGCAAAAAAGCCGGGCCAATCTGCTATTGCTTCCCGGCGTAGGGATGACCGGTCCCGGTGACTTCGATTATTACACCCGTGTCCGGTGCTACCGCCATGTCTTTGGATACTTCCCCCCTGAATCCGCGTTTATGAGCCTTCTGCCCATATCCCCGAGAATGGCGGGTCCGCGGGATGCGCTTCTTCAATGCATCATCGGGAAAAATTATGGTTGCACCCACTTTATCATTGGCCATCCGCATGCGGATCCGGGCGGGCAAAATGGAGTGGCGCCGTTTTATGACAGCGATGCGATCCTATCCTTTGTGCAGAAATTTGCTGAAGAGGTGGGTATATCCGTTGTCCCGTTCGATGATCTGGTGTATCTGCCTTTTGAAGATGAATTTTATCCAAAGGACGAAGTCGCCGCAGGCACTGAAACCATATCCCTGTCTATCCTGGATATTCGTGAGCGAATACGCACCGGCAGAAAGATTCCCCGATGGGCTACATTTCCGAAAGTGGTGGGTGAACTGAAAAAAGCCTATCCACCGCCTTTAAGGCAAGGATTTACCATTTTCTTTACAGGCCTTTCCGGATCCGGCAAATCGACCATCGCCCGTGTGCTTTATGCCAAAATGCTGGAAATCGGAAAACGTCCGGTTACACTCCTGGATGGGGACATTGTCCGGCAGAATCTTTCCAATGAACTATCCTTTTCCAAGGAGCATCGGGATATCAATGTCCGTCGTATCGGGTTCGTGGCCAACGAGATCACTAAAAACCGGGGAGTTGCGATTTGTGCACCCATTGCCCCGTACGCAGCCACCCGTGCCGAGATCCGATCCAATATCGAAGATTGCGGCGGTTTCATCGAGGTTCATGTGGCAACGCCCCTGGATGTCTGCGAAAAGCGTGACCGAAAAGGTATGTACGCCAAAGCCAGGGCCGGTCTGATAAAAGGGTATACGGGCATCGACGACCCCTACGAAATTCCCGAGGCCCCCGAAGTGCGGGTGAACACAACCGGAAAATCGCCCGATGAGGCCGCCCAGGAGGTCCTTATTTTTTTAGGACAGAAGCGGTATATATAAATAGCTGACAGCTGATAGCTCAAAGCTGATGGCTGATGGCTCATAGGTTTTGAGATTGATAGGGAAAAGGTTCATTGGTTTGATTAGTTGGTTGGTTTGAATGGACATGAATTAATCAACAAACCCAACAAACCCAACAAACTCAATGAACTCAATAAACTCAATAAACTCAAATACGTAATGACAAACGGTGATAAAAAAATTCTCGTTGTTGGTGGGGCAGGGTACATCGGCGCTCACATGGTTCGACAATTGGTCAATGCCCGCTGTGATGTGGTGATTTTGGACAACCTGTCCACCGGCAGCCGAAAGTTGGTTCACGGTGGTGAATTTGTCCAAGGCAGTCTTGGCGATTCCAACCTGCTGGACAGGGTGTTCGGCGCGCATCCATTCGATGCGGTGATGCATTTTGCGGCATTCTCCCAAGTTGGAGAGTCAATGAATCAGCCGCTCAAATATTACCGGAACAACTTGGCTGAGACGGTTGCCTTGCTGGATGCCATGGTGCGCCATGACGTGAAGCGCTTCATTTTTTCATCCACTGCCGCCGTTTACGGAGAGCCGGTGGAAATCCCTATCACCGAATTGCATCCATGCGCGCCCACCAATCCTTATGGCGCCACCAAACTGGCCGTGGAGCACATGCTGGCCGATTGCGATGCGGCATACGGGTTGAAGTATACGGCACTTCGATATTTCAATGCCGCCGGCGCTGATGAATCCGGTGAGATTGGCGAACTGCACGACCCGGAAACGCATCTGATTCCCATTGTTCTCAAAGCAGCCACCGGCCAGATTGACCACATCCAGGTATTCGGCACCGATTATCCCACCACGGATGGTACCTGCATACGGGATTACGTGCATGTCAACGATCTGGCCCAGGCCCACCTGCTGGCCCTGGATGCATTGCTGGGAGGCGGGGAGAGCGCCGTTTATAACCTGGGGAGCAGCAACGGGTATTCGGTAAAAGAGGTGATCGGCAAAGCTGAAGTGGTGACGGGAAAAAAGATAGCGGTTGTGGAAGCGCAGCGCCGACCCGGTGATCCGGCGATCCTGATTGCCAGTTCTGAAAAAATCAAACGCGAGCTTGGGTGGACGCCGGCATATGAAAATCTTGAAAAAATTATCCGGACCGCATGGAACTGGCATTTGAAACAAATCTTGAACGTCCAACATCGAACGTTGAACTCGCTTTGCTCCGCCATTTTATAAAATAGGCAGAATACATTATTCAAAATTCGACGTTGGACGTTCGATGTTCATAACCTTTTCGCTTTGCCGGCTACGTCCTTGATATTGGATAGTAATCTGCATGAATCGCGATGCTTTAAAAAACATTTATAGGAGAGGTTGAATGAAAAATCGCTGGGTTCAAATTCCGGTTATTTTGCTGGCCATGGCACTTATTTTTACAGGGTGCTCATCCGACGAAGAGAAAAAGGCGTCCCATTTTGAGAAAGGTAAAACCTATTTTGAAAAAGGGGAGTACAAGAGCGCGGAACTGGAGTTCCGAAACGCCATTCAAATTGATCCGGAATTTGTGGATGCCTACGAACGGCTAGGCGAAACCTATCTGAAGATTGGGGACCCCCGGGGGGCCTTCAGGGAATACACCATGGTCGCCAAGCTCGATCCGGAAAATATTGAAGCGGCCCTCAAGCTGGCCACCTTTTACATGCTGGGCAAAAAAACCGATGAGTCCCGTGAAAAGGTCGAAGCGGTTCTTGCCAGGGAGCCCAACAACATCGAGGCCCTGTTTTTAATGGCCGGCCTCTATGACCTGGAAAAAAACCTGTATGAGGCGGCGTCTGTCTTTGAAAAGATTCTGGAACTGGACGGCAGGCAAACCCGCGCCTACATGGGGCTGGCCCGGATATATGCCCGCCAGGGCAAGCTCGATGAGGCAGAGTCCCAATTGATGAGCGCGGTTCATCTGGACCCCAAGGAAATCAGACCTCGATTGGAACTTGTCCGGCTCTACATTGGACGAAAGGCATTTGACGAAGCCCAGGCCCAAATTGAAAAAGCCATCGAATTGAATCCTGACAATGCGGATCTTTACATCATCCTCGGCAACTTCTTCTTCCAGATGAAAAAACCTGCAGAATCGGAAAGCGCCTACCTCAAGGCGATCGAAATCAGTCCGGGTGAGATCAAACCATATATGGTTGCGGCCGGATTCTACAACGCGTCGGGCAACGCGGATAAGACGCTTGCCATGTACGAGAAGGCACTGGCGGTCAAGCCTGATGACGTTAATATCATGACCACCATGGCCGGCTTTTTTCTGAAGCGCCGGCAGATGGAAGACGCTGAAAAGTACCTGGCCAAGGTGCTTGAGGAAAGACCCAACTTTTTCCCCGCCCGGATGATGAAAGGGGAGATCGCTGCTTTCAGGAAAGATTTTCCCGAAGCCATCGGCATCTTCGACCAGTTGATTAAAGAAGAGCCGCGCTCTTCCCGGGCGCACTATCTAAAGGGGTTTTGCCACCTGGGTAAGGGTGAAACACAGGTGGCTAAAACGTCCCTTGCCAAAGCCGTTGAACTCAATCCTAAGTATGTGAAGGCCAAAATGCTGCGAGCTGAGATTGCTTTGCGGGAGCGGGACAATAAAAATGCCCAGAAGGAGAGTGCCGAGGTCCTTGCCTTGAATCCAAAAGATTACCGGGCCAGGATGATACTGGGCAACGCATTGCTGGCCCAGGGGAAAACCGCCGAAGCGGAGGTCGCCTTCAAAACCCTCATCGCTGAGAACCCGGACAATCCAGCCGGATACTATCGACTGGGACTGTTGCAGCGGGCGATGAAAGACTACGATGGTGCCCTGGACAGCTTCAATGCTGCCCTGACACGCAACCCCATGCTGATGGATGTGTTCACCAATATTGTTCTGGTTCACGGCGCCAAAGGGGAATTGGATGTCGCTTTGGAAAAGTGTGATGCCCAGTTGAACAAAGTTGGCGACTCAAGTGTTCACAAGGCCATCATCAACAACTTGAAAGGCGGCCTGTTCCTGGCCCAGAAGAAACCCGATGCAGCGGAGAAAGCTTTTGGGACAGCCATACGAGAAAACCCGGATTTTCTGCCGCCATATTATGCATTGGCGAGAATCTACCTTTCCGGCAAACAGCAGCAAAAGGCCATCGACCAGTACATGGCGATTCTGGAGAAAAACCCGAACCAGGCCGGCCCCCACATGCTGCTGGGCACCATATACGACATGCAGAAACAATTTGACATGTCGGAAAAGCATTACCGGGCTGCACTGGAAATCAACCCCCAGTTTGCGCCGGCCGCCAACAACTTGGCCTATCTGCTCTCATCCCGTGAGGGCCATATCGATGAAGCGCTGAAATTCGCTCAGATCGGGAGTTTTCGGACAGCCTGGAAAAATTGCCTGAAAATGCCACGGTTCATTACCATCTGGGGGCGGCATTGTTTCAAAAAGGGGATAAGACGCGTGCCAAATTATCCCTGGAAAAGGCGCTGGCACTGGACGAGAATTTCGAAGGTGCAGATGACGCACGACAAATGCTGTCCGAGATGTAAACCCCATAGTTGCATAAAAACATGCCAAAGAGAATAAAACTATCTGAAATGCTAATAAATTCTAATGCCAAGGCGATGTTCGCTGGATATCACCTCGGGTTGTATCCAAAGGATCATATCGGTTTTGGCTTGTTTTCTACCCTGCAGGAAAGCCGGAGGGCTCCAGATCCTGCGTTGTCAAGGGTTCGCAGTAGAACGATTACGGCTTCACCCTTGACGCCTTGACTCTGAAGCCCTCCGACTTTTGCAACGATAGGGTAAATATGCGCCATTTTCCCTTTAAAACGCTGATCCTCTGCGTGCTGCTGCCGCCGTTCGTCTATGTTTTTTCCATACAGTTTCTGGAAAAGAGCATTCAGGCGCGGTATGATGAAGCGCTGGCGGCTGCCTATACCGGAGATACCCGACATCTGTTTGACGGCAGCGTTCGTCTTCAGGACGCCATCAGGGAAAATGTCGATAGGTTCATGTCCAGTCGAAAACTGCCTGATTGGGGTGTACGCGTCAATGTAACGGTGAAGACGAGAGACGGGATCTATCTCTACCCCGATGCCTATGATGATCCCAAATCAGATTTAAGCGGGTTGGACAGTATTGCCATTGCCAGGGAAAACTTCAGGCTGCTCAATGACGGGCTAATTAAAACGGTTGACGTTAAAGTTGAGCAGAATACCCTGATTTCCAATTCGATACTGCTATCTTGCGTCATTGTTTCGCTTCTGGTGCTTTTTTTATTTTATCGGCGTGGTGTAAACAAAATCAACGAAGAGGAGCGGGCCAAGCAGGAAGTCATCAATGGTCTGGCAAATGAACGGCAGAAAAGCCTGTCACAACTGGGGCGACTGGAATCCCAGCGAATTCTCCTTTCCGAAAAGATTGATTTGATGAAAGCGGAACTGGATCATGAACGACAAAAAGCCTCTGCCACCGAAGACGAAATGATGGACGAACTGGTGGCACTGGAGGAAAAAATCAGTGAGAACTTGGCACAACAGGATCAACAGCTTCAGGAAACTAATAATTTAAAGGAAAAGATAAAGCAGTTTGAAAAGGAAAATGAAGCGAAAAACCGCCAACTCTTAAAAGGTGTCGATGCAGTCAGAAAGCGATTCAGTGCGCTCTACAAAAAAATAACCATTCATGAAAAAGCCATCGAAGGGTTTGCAGATCTCACCGAAGAGCTGAAGATCAAAGCGGAGGAAGTTGTCCACCAACTCAACGATGACCCTAAGATGGTTCAGATCAAGCGGAAGGTTTTCGGCAAAAAAAGCCGGGAGACGGTTTTCGAGGTGATTTTTGCCTACAAAGGCAGGCTGTATTTTAGAAATATCTCTGGCAACCGGGTGGAGATCCTGGTGATCGGAACCAAACTGACCCAAAACAAGGACCTTGCTTTCCTGGATAAACTGTAACATGCTTTGCCTTCAGCCTGTAACTAAATACCTGAGAAACCACCATGTATCTTGATTTTTACACATTACATTTGAAGCCCTTTCAGATCAGTACAGATCCCAGATTCCTCTGGCTTGGCGAGAAGCACCAAGAGGCGCTGGCTGTCCTGAAATACGGCATCCTGGACAACAAGGGGTTTCTGCTGCTCACCGGGGATGTGGGGACCGGAAAAACCACGCTGTTGAATGCCCTTATCGATAGCCTGGGAGAAGATGTGCTCGTGGCCATGGTTGCCGACCCCGGCCTTGCGAAAATGGATTTTTTTAATTTTGTAGCTTACTCTTTTGGAATGAATAAAAGTTTCAAAAGCAAAGGCGAGTTCCTCATTTTTCTGAAAAACTACCTGATCGACCTTAATCGACAGAACAAGCAGGCCCTTTTGATCATTGACGAATGTCAGCACCTCAATCAGAAGCTGCTGGAAGAGGTCCGGCTGCTTTCCAATATCGAAAAGACGAACACCAAATTGATCAATATTTTTTTCGTGGGCCAGAGCGAGTTCAATAATATCATTCTGCGCCCCCACAACCGTGCCATCCGCCAGCGGATCACGATCAATTACAACATTTCCGCCCTGTCTGAAGCGGAAACGAAGGAGTACATTCGCTTTCGTCTGGGCGTTGCCGGCTCCGACGATACTATCTTTACATCCCGTGCCATCGAGGAGGTGTATAAGTTCTCCAACGGTTACCCCAGGTTGATCAATATAATCTGTGACCAGGCACTGTTGACCGGTTTTGTCAAGGAGAAGAAACATGTCGATGAGAAAATTGTCGCTGAATGTGCCAGCGAACTGAAAATCGACAACGGGACGTCCATAGCAGACAGTGATGCAACGCCGGAAGCCAGGTCTGAAAAGAGGGATGAGACACCCCATGTAAAAAATTTGGTAGCCGTTTTGCAACAACACTTGCAATTGAAAAAACCGCTGGTAATGGCGCTTGTTGTTGTTCTGATCATTTGGGCAGGACTGGTGACTATCTTTATCTTTAACCGGCAGCGTTCAGACGCAACAAACAACGCCATGGACAAGGGATCCACGACCGAAAACACGCCGGCTGCGGTAGTGGCGCGTGAGACGCCCGGCACTGCCCCGGGCCAGCAATCCAGTGACAGGGGCATAAATGATAGCGGGGAATTGCGCCGTGCCGCCGAGGGAGAAGCGGCGCTTAAGGTGATGCCAGACAACCAGGGAGACGCAAAATCCGAAATTTCCCCGGTGGCGAATGAACCGGCGGCTGAAAAGACTGTGGCCGACGGAACGCAAGACCTAGAGCGAGCCCATGCATCACTGGCGACAGAGATCCACGAGGATACTGAGCCACGGATTTCACTGAGCGGCATACATGAAGAGTATGGCATTTACCCCGAAGTTCATTTTGAATTCAACTCCAATAATCTTGATGATGCGGCCTACGAACAATTTGAAGCTCTCTGAATTTCGAGCGGATATGGTGAAGACCTATCTGGTCGGAAGAGGGGTCAAGGATGAAGCCATTACAACGATTGCCATGGGGCCGGACGCGGAGGGTCCCGGCGGCACCAAGGTCCCTTACGATGGGTCAAGGCGAAAAGTGGTGATCGAAATCATATCGCCAAACGGCTGATTATTTTTCCCCTCGCTTTGTCCTCAAACGCCATCTGAAGGTTTCCATTCACAGGAAATATCTCATGAAAAAAACGGATATTTTGGAAGATGTAAATAAATTGACGGAACGTTTGATTCAGGCCGTTTCGAAATTGAGTCCACAGCGAAAGAAAATGCTGGACGAATTGTTGAAGGAGTGGGACAGGCTGGATTGTCGTGAAGATTCCAGGATTCCCTGTTTCCTGCCGGTGGATTACTCGACGAGGGATCGGGTTTATCAGGACTTTATCAATAATTTGAGCAACGGCGGGGTCTTCATCGAGACATTGTCACCATTTCGCGTCAGGCAATCTATTTCGCTGATCTTTACCGTTCCTTCATTGCAAAAAACGTTCAAGCTTTCTGGTACAATCGTCAGAACGGAACAGGATGGTATCGGGGTTAAATTTTCCAAAAAACTGACACCCTATCAGAAGGAACTCATTTACAGCGCGATCAGTCGAAAATAGGGATCCATCCCTTTTCTACTGTAATACCAAGGCATTGCTCAAATGGGCAATGCCTTATTTTTTGAGGTTCTTCTCCAGATTAGTTGAAAAAAAGGTTCTATGATCTGAGAGTTCAAGGGTTCGAGGGTTCAAGCCTGGTCCTTGTAACACTCGGCAAACCATTGGACAGTTGTTTCGATGAAGCGTTTCTGATGGGATCGGTCGCTGATCCGGTGATCTCCGTTTTCTAAGATCAACTGTTTTTTCGGGTCTTGGGCAAGGTCGTAAATCCTGTGGGCATTTTCAATGGCAACGGTCTCATCGCTACTACCGTGGATAGTCAGGATGTGATGAATAGACGCGATATGAGTCGTTATATTAAAGGTCAGCCGGTTCTTCAGAATTTCATTTTTCAAGGATTCCGGGGAATCTTCAGGAATGTGGATGGATCGGTTTTGAACGGGGGCAGCCAGGGTGACGATGGCAAATGGCGAGACGCTGCGCGCCGCCGTGAGACATACGGTGCCTCCTAAGCTGCTTCCAAACAGGCCGATTGGCATCTTTTTGCCCAGTGCGTTGTCAACTGCCTGAACAGCGGCCATCAGATCAGATTTGCGGTTTTCCAGAGTGGTGTCGATTTCGAAAACGCCTTCACTTTCACCACACCCCCGATGGTCAAATCGAAAATACGCCATGCCAATGGCAGTGCAGCGTCTGGAAAGTTCAATCTGTTTGGGGGAGTTTTTATCGGCCATCAAGCCGTGGCAACCGATGACCACAGCCAACGGTGCGTGGTTTGGCAGATGGAGTACCCCAGACAATTTCAGGCCCTCTGCGACAAATGAAACAGAATGTTCGTAGGCGTTCACGGGTTCAGTGTTCACCGTTCAGGGTTGTTTTTTCTTTGATCTTGCTTGTAGGCCGGCAAGCACTTGATGAAACCACGTATGGTAGCGCGGGTGCGCCCGGTATGATCATAACCATCCTGAAACTCAGCTTTCGTTATGTACTGTTGATCTATTCTCATGCCTTCTCCATTATGGGTTGAACCTTTGAACCCAGAACCTCTGAACCCGTGAACGGTTACGTATGCTTGAATTATGGTCTGCACTGGAGTATAGGAAGGCGCGAGGAGACAATTGGGCGGCAACCGGAAACACATGTTCGATGCCTGGTAAAAATGGCGGAAGTGCATGGGAATCGAACCCACCCGGGACGGTATTAGCGCCCCACACCGGATTTGAAGTCCGGGAGCCTCACCAGTAAGCTGCGCACTTCCACGTAATTTGGCCTTTTATGAAGGGGATTCCTTTTTTTGTCAATGTTTTTGTAACTTCTTGATAAATTGGGGCATGCCCGCGCAATAGGGGGTTTTTGTTTCGCTATTGATGTCCATTTGGGGCGCAATACGGTTTCTCGACTAAATTTTAAGAACTCGTCGCAAGCTTCTCAAACAGCTTAAAATTCTTAACGCCGAGCAACCGTATAGCTTTTCCCCTAAATGGACAATGACGCTTAACCAAAACCCCCTATTGCGCTTTATAGATAAAACTCAGGTATCGCATGATGCATGCGCATTTTGACTGCTTTTCAGGAATCAGTGGTGACATGGTCCTCGGCGCTTTCGTTGATCTGGGGGTCTCCACGCACTGGCTGGTGGAGAAGATCCGCGGCCTTTCACTCGGCGACGTTGAAATTGTTGCGCAGGATGTAAAAAAAAGCGGCATTGGCGCTAAGAGGATCATCGTTTTAGAAAAAGAAGCATCGCCTGCCAGAAATTACCGGGATATAGTAAACATACTTGAAAACGGTTCCCTTTGCGATAAGGTTAAAAACGTCGCCGTTGATGTCTTCAGCCGCATTGCCGATGCGGAAGCACGGATCCATCGATGCGAAAAAGACGACGTTCATTTCCATGAAGTCGGAGCGGTGGACAGCATCGTGGATATTGTGGGGGCTGCCTTATGCCTCGACTATTTTAACATTGAATCGGTGTCCTCATCGCCGTTGCCTCTGGGCAGTGGTTTCGTGGATTGTGCACACGGCAAACTGCCGGTTCCGGCACCAGCCACCCTTGAGATCGTAAAGGGGTTACCCGTTTATGGCGGAACATCCGACGGGGAACTGGTTACGCCCACCGGGGCTGGAATCATTGCGTCGCTGTCACAAGGATTCGGACCGATTCCCGATATGGAAATTGAGCGTGTTGGCTATGGCAGCGGCTCACGGGAACGCCGGGATGGTCCCAACCTGTTGCGGGTTTTTGTCGGAAAAAAAATAGGACAGACAACTGAATTGGGCAACGACGATGTGTATATGGTGGAAACCAACATCGATGATATGAATCCTGAAATTTTAGGATACCTGATGGAAAAGCTGTTCCAAGATGGTGCCCTGGATGTTTGTTTTGCTCCGGTAATGATGAAAAAAAATCGACCGGGAACAAAAGTCGAGGTGCTGTGTCCACCCGAAAAACAGGCCGATATCACGAAATGCCTATTTACAGAAACATCCACTATCGGTGTGCGTTACCATTTGGTTCATAGACATACCTTAAAGCGATCCATGTTAGCAGTGGCAACTTGCTTTGGTGAAATCCAGGTCAAATGCACAACGGACCCGGATGGTAGGAAGCGTTATGCACCGGAATATGAGGCGTGCAAGAAAATTGCGCTTGAAAATAATGTTCCCCTTAAAATTGTTTATGATGCGGTCGCCAACACCGTTCATGATGGGTTTTCCCATGGTAAAACAGATCGTTGCGACAAACTCGACAGTTAAACGCCCATGACGAATGTCAAACAAAAAACGATAGTTTTTTTTGCAACGGGAGGCCTGATCGGTTTTTCATCTGTGGCGCCGGGGACCTTCGGATCGCTTGCGGCCTTGCCCTTGTGCCTGTTGATTTCTTTAATGGGCGTCGGCTCCGCGTTGATCTTCGTTTTGACGCTGGTGTTGCTTTCTACATGGATCGCCCATGCTGCTGAAAAAATAGTCGCGCAAAAAGACCCAAAACAGGTGGTCATCGACGAGATCTGCGGCATGGCGGTGGCTCTTTTTGCTTTGCCATTTACCCCTGTTTTCATCATTGGGGGATTTGCATTGTTCAGGGTGTTTGATATATTAAAGCCTTTCCCGATCCGATGGGTTGATAAGAAAGTCCCCGGCGGATTGGGAATCATATTAGATGACATCATCGCGGGGATGTTTGCCAATGTGCTGCTCCGGTTAGGAATTTCTCTTTTCGCTTAGGGTTTCAACTTGCGGGATTCGGCTATTGGGGGCGGCCAAGGCAAGTCCTGTGGGCGTTGAGCAAACTCGTTCGAAAGGGCAGCTAACAACAGCGCCGGCCAGATACTGAAAAAGAACCGTCGCAAAGAAGCCCCTTCAAGATGGGAGGTAAAAATGAGTTGGCGCTGCCGCAAGCTGCCCTAACTCGCTCAGACAGTGCACACCGACCACAGGACTCGCCTTGGCCTTGCGCTGACGACTGAATGTGGAAACCCGAAAAGGGTTAACGACCATTTCATTAACAATAACGGGAAAGGCCTACTACCATTTTGAAAAAGCGTGAAGAAACCGACGCGGCGCCCAAGAAAAAAGGCGCATTGCGTGAAAATATCGAAGCTATCGTTGTCGCTGTTATTCTGGCGCTGTTTATCCGCACATTTGTGGTCCAGGCGTTTAAAATTCCTTCCGGATCGATGAAGGATACGCTGCTGATTGGTGATCATATTTTGGTCAATAAGTTCATTTATGGCGTCAAAGCGCCGTTTATAAAAAAAATGATTATCCCCATCAATGACCCGCAGCGGGGCGATATCATCGTCTTTGAATTTCCCGAAGACCCCAGCAAAGATTTCATCAAGCGGGTCGTCGGAACCCCGGGAGATGTAATCGAAATCCGCAATAAAAAATTGTTCGTTAACGGTGCCCCCGTCAAAAATAGCCATGGCATCTATAAGGATCCGAAAATATTTGCCGCACGGGTACAACCCAGGGATAACCTGGGGCCGATCACCGTACCGGAAGGCAGGCTCTTTGTCATGGGAGATAACCGTGATTTTTCATACGACAGCCGTTTCTGGGGATTTGTTGACCTTATAGCGGTAAAAGGGAAGGCGTTTATCATCTACTGGTCGTGGGACAAGGAAGATTTTGGTGTTCGATGGAGCAGATTGGGGCATCTGCTTGAATAGAATAGCTGACAGCATGCCCGTCTCGAAGTAGGTGTAAATTATGAAACCTCAAGATATCCGTTGGGAGCAGCGCCTGGCTAATTATTCCATGGCTTTGGCACAATTAACCAAAGCGGTGGATTTGGCCGGTCAGCGTCCTTTGTCTGAACTCGAACAACAGGGTCTCATTCAGGCCTTCGAGTTTACTCATGAACTTGCCTGGAATGTCATGAAGGACTACTTCGCATTCCAGGGGGATCCATCGATCACCGGTTCACGTGATGCGGTTCGTGAATCCTTTAATAAAGGGCTCATTACGGATGGTGAAGGGTGGATGGAGATGATCAAGAGCCGCAACCAGAGTTCACATACCTACAATCAGAAAGTGGCTGAAGAGATTGTCGACAAGGTTGTGACCGGGTATCATACCCTGTTCCACGGTTTTCTGCTCCGGATGCAGGAGCTTAAGTCATCGTGACCGGCACGGGGCTTCCTGAGAATGCTGTGGAAAAGATTTGCGGTATATTTCGCGATTACCCGCAAATCCGCCGGGTGGTTCTTTACGGATCCCGAGCCATGGGAACGCACCGCCCTGGTTCGGATATCGATCTTTGCATCGAATCGGAATCGCTCGGGCTGACCGAATTGTTATCCATCGAAAACAGGATGGATGACTTGCTCCTTCCCTGGAAGATGGATTTATCACTGCTGCACCAAATAGACAATCCGGCTTTGCTGGATCACATCCGGCGGGTTGGCGTCATCTTCTACCCGTCGCAGGAGTAGGAACCGAGTTTGTAGGTCAGCTTGCGCTGCAGGCGTTACCTGACAATATCGTGCGTATAGACAATGCGGGATGTACTGAAAAGAATGAACATCGAACATCGAACGTCCAACATCGAATGTTTAAGAACAAATAAATTGCGGAGCGGAGCGACATCATTATTCGATGTTCAACGTTGGACGTTCGATGTTTACCCTTATAATATATGGTTATTATCCAATTTAGTTGGAGAAAAGGGTTCAAGGATTCAAGGGGTCGAGGATATTGATACCCGGATGGTAAGGAATTTCACCCGTAGCCCCAAACAGGCATACCGGCTGTCGAACAGAATAGAACAGCCTTAAGTACTTGCTGGCCTACAAGCAAGATCAAAGAAAAAAGCAACCCTGAACGGTGAACTCTGAACCCGTGAACGCCTACAAAATACCCGGAGCTAATTAATGGTCGATAACCAATACAGCATCCTCGTTGTGGATGATGAGCTGAGTATGCGCGAGCTTCTCGAATATATGCTGGAAAAACAGGGGTATGGGGTTATCTGTGCGGCCAACGGAAAAGAGGCGCTTTCCAGGATTGAAAAGGATCATTACGATCTTTTGCTGTGCGATATCCGGCTTGGCGACATGACGGGTCTGGAAGTGCTGAAGGCATCGAAAAAGAAAAATTCCCATGTCACGGTGATCATGATTTCTGCCTTTGCAACCACCGAAACCGCTGTTGAGGCGATGAATCAAGGCGCCTTTGATTATGTTCCAAAGCCGTTCGAAAACGAAGAATTGCTTCAGACCATTGCCAATGCATTGGAGCGAAAAACACTGGAGAAAGAAAAACGTGCCATCGACAACGAATTAAAGGAGAGCGTTCATTTCGGCAAGATCGTCGGCAACAGCCCACGAATGCTCCATATTTACGAAATGATTCGTCAAGTTGCCAAAACGGGGACCAGTATTTTAATTACGGGAGAGAGCGGCACGGGAAAAGAGTTGATCGCCAAGGCCATTCACGAACAAAGCGACAGGGCTGATGAACCATTTGTGACCATCAACTGCGGCGGCATCCCTGAAACCCTCCTTGAAAGTGAATTTTTTGGACACCGCAAAGGTTCTTTTACCGGAGCTACCGCAGACAAGCAGGGGCTGATGGAAATTGCCCATAAGGGAACGCTTTTTTTGGATGAGGTTGGCGAATTAAGCGTCCAGATGCAGGTGAAACTGCTAAGGGCCGTCCAGGAGCGAGTGTTCAGGCCGGTAGGCGGCACCAGGGATATTTCGGTGGACATCCGGATCATCTCCGCCACCAATAAAAAACTGGAGGATGAGGTGATCGCGGGAAATTTCCGTGAAGACCTGTTCTACCGCCTGAATGTCATTGAAGTCAAAATTCCGCCTTTAAGAGAACGAAAGGGCGACCTGTTGCCTCTGGCACAGCATTTTCTGGAGAAGTGTTCGAAGGAGATGGGGAAGAAGGTCACCAAATTTTCATCTTATGCCATCGATCTGCTGAGGAAGTATGACTTTCCCGGCAATATCCGTGAATTGGAAAACCTGATCGAAAGAAGCGTAGCCCTGTCCAATACCAATATCCTGCTGCCGGACAGTCTGGCCATGTCCATCCATAAAAAAAGATGGATCGAAGGGGTGCGCAACCGACGCTTCGACGTCGATGAAGTGGCTCACGGTGTAGCGCTTGACAGCATTTTAGAAGAGATCGAACGGGCCTATATTGAAAAGGCCATGGAGTGTGCCAACGGAAACAAAAACAAGGCGGCCGACCTGCTCGGAGTTAGTCTGAGGTCTTTTCGCTATCGATTTGACAAGCTCAATCCAAATTGACGTTCACCGCCCGCTGCGCTTGAGACGCGGAGGCCGCTGAGGAACATAGATAAGAGCGGTTTGATTTAGCCACGGACACACACAGGCTAACACGGACGAGGGTTTTGGTTCAGCCTGCGGCTGAAAGAAAAAGACAGGCATCCTTTGACATAAAAATAATTACACTTATTTATCGGATCTATTGGAGGTATAAAATATGGATACCCACAAAGTGGCCATTACAGTTCCAGAAAATATACTTATCATGATTGATAAAATAAGCCAGTCAAAGGGCATATCTAGAAGCAAATTAATCTCTTCAATGCTTGAACAAAAACCGGCGGATGAAAAAGCCGCTTATCTCAGAAGTGCCTACGATAGCGTTTTCGAAGATGATTCCATAAAAGAGGAACAACGATCGACAGCGCTATGGTTCGAAAAGACCGGAAACGCTGGCCGGGAATGGTAATTCGAAATCGAAACACTCTCCAAAGAAAAAATGGCAAAAGTTGAAGATGGCTTGAGATTAATCTTGGGGCTGTAAGCGAATGCACCTGCAGGAGGCCGCACCCACATGAAACCCGAAAGTTTCCTTCCGATACGGTTCATATACTACCGCGACTTTCCAATTTTCACCCCCGTGTGAGGCCCTTTACGGATCGGAGTCTGAACTGTAAACGCTGAACCCTGAACACCTGAACCTGTGAACGGTTACAAAAAAAACTAAACCTTTCCGTCCATGGTGCGATAACAATGATGAGACGCTCCTAAACGAATGTACCCTAATGTTACATAAAAAAATGCGGTGACAATTTTTGGCACAATTTAACAAAATTTGACCCCAACTGATCTCTTCTCTAATTCGTATGGGATGTAAAAAAATTGAAAATATATAAAAATCAATTAATGTCAGATAGATACGACTGAACATATCAAATATTGGAAAATGGCATACTTACTGCGTAACTTCAATCACAACACAACAGAGTTTGAATTTTAAAAAGGAGGTTAAACAACGTCTCACAATTTTTTTGTCGAACTTATTAACCAACACTAATTAACTTTCAGGAGGGTTCAACATGCTTAGCAAGATGAGAAAAACGAACAACAAAGGTTTCACACTGATCGAATTGATGATCTGCCAACGCCATTGCGTCGGCTCTCTCTGACTACTTTTCGATTCCGGCGAATGTTTCCATGGGTACCAGGACTACGGCCAACCTCGGTCTTACCATGTCCGGACCCGCCGCCACTATAAACACCGGTACCATCGGCGGTACGATTAACGCCATCGTAGTTACGGTAACTGACGGCAGCGGACGTTGCCCGGCCACATATACGGGCGCCCAACCTGCCTGGACCGCCAGTGTGTTTACGCTTAACATGTAAGCGACTTACGAATTCGTTTTAGTCAAAATAAACTGGTAAAAAAAAGGAGGATTTATTCCTCCTTTTTTGTTTTGTGCGCCCATCAGGTCGCACAGCCCTCCTGAACGAATGTGAAAAGACCGACTTTTACGATGACAATTATTGCCATCACTTAAGACAATTTGACCGCAACGGATCTTTTTTTCAAATTTGCATTGGATGTAAAAATATATCAAATAGTTGCAGGATTTTGTACGCAAAAAAAATTGGCATACTTGCTGATTAGTTGTAAACTACAACACCGCTTGAAAACGGAGGCTGTCCTCGTTTAACGATTTTTGTTGGCCTTTTTTACCAACATTAATTTACTTTCAGGAGAGGTCAGATGCTTAGCATAATGAGAAAGATCAACAACAAAGGTTTCACATTGATCGAATTGATGATCGTCATCGCCATCATCGGTATCCTGGCGGCAATCGCCATCCCCAACTTCATCGCTTACCGGAACAAGGCATTCTGTAGCACGGCCGAAAGCGATGCCCACGCCATTTCGGCGGCTCTCTCTGATTACTTTGCGATTCCTTCGAATATTTCCATGGGGGGCAGGACTTCGGCCAATCTCGGTGTCACCATGTCCGTATCCGGCGCCAATATAAACACCGGTACCATCAGCGGCACACTTGATGCCATCGTAATTACGGTAACTGAACGCAGCGGACGTTGCCCGGCTTCATACACGGGCACTCAGGCTGACTGGACCGCCAGTGTGTTTACGCTCAACATAAACTAGGCGACTCGCGAATTCATTTAGTCAAAATCAACTGGTGATAAAAAAGAGGATTTGTTATTTTTTTCGTTTTTGTTTCGCCAGGCATGGCGTGTGGCGTTCTGACAAGGGCTATTCTAACCTGTGGTGGTTAGTTGTACGTAGCTATCATGCCCGGTTGTGTGAGGGTGGAAGCCGTGAGGCCTCCTTCTTACTCGGTTGGAGGGACCGTTTAACCCTGGTAAGGTTTGACGCCTTCTGCCGCTCTGCTATATACCATCACAAAATAAATGATTAAAGGTTTATGGCCTAATACTCATCAAGCGCTTTACGCCTTCTACCTGAATATCGATTATCGGGAATAGGCTCGACCATCTGAAAACATTTGCTGTATTGGTGAAGATCCACTCCTTAAAGGAGGGGCTAAATGAAGAATGTATAGCAGCCCTCTAATCTGTTAAAAGCTGTTCACGAGGCCGGCATTATTATCAAATATAGCGATCGACACACATGGACAAAAAATGGATAGTCAATCGATATCACGTTATAGAATTGGAGTGGCTGGGTTTATCTTATGCAGTGTTGTTTTTTTAATCTATTCAAATTCGTTCAATGCTGCCTGGCAATTTGACGATCTGCCCAATATCACGCTCAACCCCAATATGCATCTTGAACAGCTGGACACCGGCTCCTTCATCCGTGCCATGCATGCGTCTCCCTATGAGATGCGTTTTGAGGGACAAAGACTTTACCGCCCGGTGGCGGTTCTGAGTCTGGCATTGAATTGGTTTGTTGGCAGAGATGATGTTTTTGGCTATCATTTGGTGAATACCCTGATACACTTTGCCACTGCTTTTTTTCTTTACCTGGTAGTTTCATCTCTGTTGAAGGCCCCGAATCTTCCCCAACGCCAAGAAATCCAGATCCATCATATCAGTCTTCTGGCAGCACTGCTGTGGGCAATGCACCCCATTCAAACCCAGGCTGTGATCTATATTGTCCAGCGAATGGCGGCCATGGCCGCTTTGTTCACTATTGGCGGGATCTATTTCTATGTGAGATTTCGTCATCGCAATGTGGGGAATTGGCGATATCTCAATCTTTTATTTTGCGGGTTTTGTTATGTCTTGGGGATTGGGTCCAAAGAAAATGCCGCGCTTTTGCCCCTTTCTCTCACGTTAATGGAGATCATCTTTTACCAAAACTTGGCCGATAAAAAGACACGTCAAAAAGTCCTCGTTATATCTCTCGGATTATGTGTCGGCATTTTTTTTCTTGGAATCGTGTTGTTCTATTTCTTTCGTGGTGACCCAATAGATTTTATGTCCCAATTGTATCTCAGACGCCCCTTTTCACTGGGGGAACGACTGATGACCGAAGCACGGGTCATTTTCAAATATCTGTCCATCCTTATCTATCCATCTGTGGAACGCCTATCCTTGATCCATTCAGTACCACTATCAACTTCGTTATGGGTGCCTTGGACAACACTGCCCTGTATTGTCGGTATCGTGGTTCTCGTTTGTGGGAGCCTGGCGGCGATCCGAAAATATCCGCTGATGACTTTTGGCCTGCTATTTTTTTTACTGAACCATGCTGTCGAATCGACTTTTATACCCTTAGAGATCATATTCGAACACAGAAATTATCTGCCGTCCATGTTCCTTTTCCTTCCGCTGGCAGCCGCAATCGAAATCGGATTTTCCTATTGCCAAACTCGAGGAAGGCTCATTGCTGCGGTCGCAATGATAGGTATCATCGTATTTATAGCAGTTTTTGGAATGGGTACCTATTTGCGCAACTTGGTATGGGCCACCCCTCAAACACTTTGGAATGACGTGTTGCGAAAATATCCCGATAACCCACGCCCCTACCAGGTTTTGGCAGATCAATACAAAGCAGAAAAGCGTTTCGATTACGCGTTGGCATTGCTTACCAAATCCCTGGAACTGCAAAAGGGACGTCCATCAGAATCTCTGGCACTTTCGTTAAACAACCTCGGCAATATCTATGTGGATTTAGGCGATTTTAAGCAAGCCAAAATGTATTTCAGTCAAGCCATCCAAGCTTATCCCAGGCATGAAATTGCCCGCTACAATCTGATTTTTGTTTTTATCCGTACGGGGGAGTATCAAATGGCGTTGCAGGCGGTTGACGAGCTCTTGGAAATGAATCCGAATCATAATAAATACATTAATGTCAAAGGTTTTATTCTTTATAAAATGACTGATTATAACGCTGCTATCAGGCATTTCAGACGCGCTCTTCAATTGGCGCCAGGATATCTGAACGGTTTGATCAATATGGGGATGGCCTTGAGCCGTTCGGGAAATTTCGAAAGGGCCGACTGGTTTTTAAGGCTTGCCCAAGCAAAGGCACCCAATGACACCGCGATCATGTTCTCTCGGATCGACAATGCGCTTAGCTCAGTTAATGACGTGGTGGTGAAGGAAAATGTCGATTTTCTGCTGCGTATATTAACGATGGAGCAGATTTCGGAACTGCTCCGAAACGACGAGCAATCCGAACTATTACCATATGATTTGGAACGCGCAATGTCTCCTGTTCGGAAACGTTTAACCATGGAATTTTAATCAGCCCGGTGTCTTTTGCCAGTGACTTCATTTAAGTGTGGGATGCAATAAAATAATGGCCAAATTAAAGGGGTCTCATATTTTAAAATTAATCGGCCTGATTATACTGGCAGTTATTAATATAGAAGTGAGGTCGAGATGAAAAAGGATGAGGATGGGATCATTAAAAAGGATGGCCGTCTTCCATTCCCAATATATTTTTGGATGGTTGCAGCAATAACCATTATAGGGCTCTTCGATGCTGTCTATCTAACCATATCGCATTACCGCGTCCATATGGATGTAGGCTACATGAGTTTCTGCGCTATTTCAAAAGCGCTAAATTGTGATTCTGTTTCTCAAAGTCAATATGCCATCTTTCTTAAAGTCCCGTTGGCTGTCTGGGGAGCTGTCGGTTACGCCTTTTTTTTAATTCTTTTGATGTTTGCTAAAAACCAGAAACCTTCCGGGCAAAGAATATGGCCACTATTGTTGTTTATCGCGGGGCTCTATAGTTTTATCAGCATTATACTCGCCCTGATTAGCTCTGTTTATATCAAAAGCTACTGTCTGATGTGCATTCTCATCTTTGGCGTCAATTTTCTGCTATTTTATTTTGCATGGATTGTAAGAAAGCGATTCGATATTTCAGGACTTAAAAACTCCGTAATAATGGAGGCTAAGTTTTGGAGAGGTAAGCGGTCAACAGGTGGATTACTGGTATTTTCTTTTTTAATGACTTCATTTTTACTGATTAGCTATTATCCAGCATATTGGGATTATTCAACTATTATGACTGCAAATGTCGAATCAGGGGTTACCGATGAGGGGCACCCTTGGATTGGGGCAGTTGATCCAATATATACAATTACAGAATTTACCGATTACCAATGCTTTCAATGCAAAAAAATGCATTCATACATGCGATTGTTCGTAGCTCAGCATCCGAAACACATCCGGCTCGTCCATCGACATTTTCCCATGGATCACACCATAAATCCTATAGTTAAAAACCCCTACCATATCGGCTCCGCTAAAATGGCCCTTGTAGCAATCTACTCAGCTACCAAAGGAAAATTTTGGGAAATGAACGATATGCTTTTTAAGATCGCAAGGCAGAAAGACACGATCAATATTAAAGAAATTTCAGACATGATTGGTCTGGATATGTCTGATTTAGCTGATCCAGAAATTAAAAATATAATTCTGGATATCCTAATGACGGATATTAATTATGGAATAAGCTTGGGTCTTGCAGGAACGCCTGGCTATTTGGTAGATGAAAAAGTTTACAATGGTCAGATTCCACCCGAAATAATAAATAAAATTACACAGGCAAAATAGGGAAATACTTCAAATACATCATCCTCGTTAATTTTGCGTTACCAACATATTGGGCGAACCATTGGTAAAAATGGTTATAAAATGAAATTCACCCGAATTATTTATTCGATTTGGTTTTTATTGATTCTGTGCCTGAGCGGATGTGAAAATGAATCTGAAGTTAATATTGTTGAAAAAGCGACTATAAAATCACATAAAACGATAAAAATTCAGAATGTTACAGTGAACCCTGTCCAACATGCAACAAAATTGTTAGGCATAAACCTTAAAAATATGGAGAGACCAAACAGTATTGAGGACGGATATCATATGGTTTGCAGAATGCCAATCATTGATAAACTAAAAAAATCACCATTTGCCCTTCAACAATGGGCGACAGAAAAATCAGATGAAATTCAAAGTAGGTCGTATAACAGTTTAAAAGAAACTTTATTGTGTTTGTTGAATACCGTTAATGGTAGCGATTACAAATACAAATATGCTCCCCAATTTCAGGTACGAAAAATGACTTTGGTGGAAGCATATCGTTACCTTTTAAGGGTTACTAATGAAGCATCGAATCCAAATTCAGAGCAGCTAATTTTTAATTCGAAGCTATCCGATGAATTTAAAAATAACTTAAGCAAACTTATCTTAGCCTTGGCAGATGCATCATTAATGACCAAAAGTGCATTTAAAAATTTAAGCAAAGAGGAACTGATCTTTCTTGAAAAACGTCCTGAAAGATACTTTTTCCCAAATAACTTGCGATTCGATTTCATGACTGGTCCAACTGATGTTCAGTATAAGATGGTGTTGATAAATAGAAAAATTGATTTCGATAAACTTTTTGAAGCATCTATTCTATTATCAGCTGCAGTCGACACATTTTCAGAAAACTTTAAAAACACTGATGAAACCTTTTTTCAGAATACTACAAAAAGTGAAGATTTTGATATGCCACTCTTCTTGCCTTCACCGTTAGGAAATATTGTTGTTCTGGGACCTGGGAATGATGAGTTTAAAGGCTGCAGCGCCATTCTGATTGATCTTGGCGGCAATGACAAATATCTTGGTCAGATTTCTACCGGGCATCTTACTCCCGGGAGAATTTCAATATCCATCGATAGAGATGGTGACGATGTCTATAATTCCCAGAGTGATCGCTTTGGCCAAGGTGCCGGATGCCTTTCAGTAGGCATCCTCGCTGATTTATCAGGAAACGATATCTATATTGCCGGAGATATTGCCCAAGGGGTTGGATTATATGGTGTCGGGTTACTAATCGATCATGAGGGTGATGATTACTATCGGATGAATGTTTTGGGCCAAGGTGTTGGTCTTTTTGGAATCGGGAACTTAATAGACAATTCGGGCAATGATCGATATCTCATCAATAGCTTGGGGCAGGGAGTTGGTTCAACCATGGGGATCGGATTGCTATGCGATCGAGAAGGTGATGATAAATATATTGCCAAAAGAGAAGAAACACGGGGCAGGCTTGTTGCCCACAAAAATTGGAGTCATGTTCAAGGAGCAGGCTTGTCAATTCGGTCACACAAATGGAGAAGACACCCTTCAATTTACGGCGGAATCGGGATGTTAAGTGACGGAGCTGGAGACGATTTTTATTACGCCGAAAAAGGTAATTGTATGGGAAGCAGTTATTTCATGTCAGTTGGCATGCTTGTCGATCATGGCGGTGATGACAAATATATTCCAGAAAGCGGGTATGGTATAAGTTCAGCTGTCCATTGGACAGCCTCTGCCTTTGTAGATAAATCCGGAAATGATGTTTATTTCGGCGCAACTCAAACTGGGGGGGTCGCGTCAGATCGATCTGTTGCAATTATGGCAGATTATGAGGGGGATGATATTTACGGTCCTACACCGGAGTATATAAGAAGTTTGGTTCTCAAAGAACATGAAGATAAAAAAAACCTTAACGATAAATCAATTGACCTTTTAATCAATAAGAAGCTTGCAGATGTGTCCTACGGCGCTGCAAAAAAACCTAATGCGGTTGGAGTGTTAGTTGACTATAAAGGCAATGATCGGTATTACGCAAAAAATTTTGGGTGGGGGGAAAGTTGCGGCGGTGTGATGCCTCCTATGGAGCCGAAACATTGGGGTCATGCGCTTTTGATTGACCTCAATGGTAACGATTTTTATAGCAAGGCTGGCCGTAAGAATAACCACTATCACCTCTATGATAACCATGGTATTTGTTATGATACTGACTATTCTGGCCAGCATTTTTTTGGACTCGAAACTCAAACTTACGATCCTTTTAAAAAAAATAAAACGCATACCGGTGAATTTAAGCAAAACCAGAATCCCGACCGATCATTGATTAAGCTTAAAAATCACAACATTTTCCGCCGATTCAGCGAATATGGAAAACTCGTAAATTCCGGAGAATCTTCTGTAGTTGAGATTGCTGATTTTTTATTACATTCTATAGATAATGAGATTAATCGTGATTTGACAGAAATCTTGGCAGAAATAGTACTGAAGACAGATATGTCGCCTTTGTTAGCACATAATATTGAAAACTTGTTAATTGCTGAAGATCCATATGTCCGCCTTTTTTCCGCAAGAATCCTGGGATGGTGGAATTCCAAACGATCAAAAGGAGCAATCCTTGATGCTATAAAATCTGCTAATTATTCGGATTCGCCCCAGAGGGAATGTTCTGATTTGCTCTGGGCATTGGGAAAGGTTGATCAGACTGAAAATTACACCGATCTATTTGCCGATTATGCAATAAACGATTCCAATCATCAAAACAGACTTGAAGCGCTTCTCGGTTTGGCACATTATGCGAAAAACAAATCTTCATTGACAAACGATGAGTCAAAACATGTTCTAGAAACGCTTTTATCGTTGATCGATGATGACGATATCATCATCAGTGCATATGCAGTTAAAGGATTGGAATTCTACGGAGAAGATGCTCACACGCTCAAAGAGTTAAAGCGAAAAATGACATCGACCGACGAATATGTCAAGCGTTTCTCAGCACACGCTTTGATTCGAAACGGCGTCAAGGAAGCTATTCCTATATTGATTCGATCATTGACATTTCCTTCGATAGACACTTTTGAACACTATGATCATGATTTGGCGAAATCACTGGCCTTTTACTGTGGAGTCGATTTTCCGGTGGACACGCGTCACGATTATAAAACATGGCAAGAATGGTGGGATAAAAATGGATCAACTGTTGATTTAAATAAGAATCTCAAAATAATGCATGATATCGAGAATGCTTTTGGGAAAGAAAATATTGAAGAAGGAATACGCATATTCGAAAATCTATTGTTAGCGAATCCTGACAATAAAGTGGTACAAAAAAGATATCTATTTTTTTGTAACCATTGGATTACGTATAATTTACTAACCTTGCCAGTTAAATCACGTGATATTATTACCAAATGTATTCAACTTCAGATGACAATGATTCGATTGGACCCTGAAAACATAAAATATCAAGAACGTTTGATTTTTTTTGAGAACTGGTTGGATAAACTATAGGAGGTGGATTGCATTGAAAAACAGCAAATCATTTTTAACTATGTGGATCGACCTTATTATAATTTAGGTATAGATTGACAGCCGGTGAAGCCTTCGAGAAACGATATCTCGGCTCGTATTATGATGGTAGCGCTTTTTGCGCTTATCATCCTGCTGTTTATAATGGGTTCAGTCCCTCCCACCAGTCGTGATGCGCTTACCCACCATCTATCAGTTCCGAAATTGTGGATAGAGAATAGCGGCATGGTTGAAATGCCTCACCTGATTTTTTCTTACTATCCAATGAATCTCGATCTGCTCTATGTTATCCCTATGCTGTTTGGCAACGACATCATTCCAAAATATATACACTTCCTTTTTGCATTAGGAACGGCATGGCTGATCCATTCCTATTTGAAACAGCGGACCACTCGTACACTATCGTTGCTGGGTGTCCTATTGTTTCTTTCCACGCCGGTAATCGTCAGGCTTTCGATCAGCGTTTATGTAGATCTTGGCTTGATTTTCTTTTCATGGGTCTCGATATTTTTTCTCTTCGAATGGGCACGTTCCCCCAAATCTTTAAAGCATCTCATTTTTTCG
>JABZFO010000189.1 GCA_014237405.1 Desulfosarcina sp.
GAAGCGGCAAGTCAACCAAAAAGGCTGCTCAACAAAGCAGCCATTGATGCAATGACCGCCTCAAGCTGGGAAACAGCCTCTTTATGCCTGATCAACCGGTAATCCTTGGATACGATTGAAAAGACCTGGCCGGTATCCGGATTAACTTGGGCAAACCTTTTTTGAAGGCACAAACACCATATACGGCAAAGGTGCTTTCACGGAGTCAGTTGGGTCCACCTCCAACAGTGATGTCGCTTACGTGACAAAGCGTTATTTCCTTGACATCTTTAAAAACTATATTAGTCTAGATGGAAAAGAATCTCCCGATAAACTTGATTCTCGATCCATCCCTCTCGCCGCGCATTCCTCCAGCTGCCCAGAAGATCATCTCGTGTCGTGAGTTTTTAGTGACGTTTCCGCATGAACCCGCAGCCAGGCGATGATGCACCCATTGTTGTTCCGTAGCTTCCGACTCCGGATACACGACCCTGTGTACGGTCATATGATTCAAGATATCTTCAATATCAGGTAGATATCCGTATCCCCCGGTTACCCGGGAAGACAGCCATGCGAATACTGTTACCTGTTTTGCATCCATAAACCGCCACTGTTTCGTGTTTTTTACGGGTATCTAAATGATATCAAAATAGAAAAGGACTTTAACCGAAGGAGGTGCATTATGAAGGCAGGCATTTTTTTTACCGGCACCGGCCCGATTCTGCTTTTGACGACCTATGGTGAGCTCAGCGATCCGGCGCTGGTGGCCAAACTGGCTCAAAAGGGGATTAAAAAATACATCGCCTATGAGGTCACCGAAGATCTGGTAAAGGAAAAATACGGCAAACATTTTGATGTGATTATGGGCGACCTGAAACAATCGGATGACTTGCGCGTCTTGGACTATGACGGCCACCATGTTTTCTACAATTTTTCATTGTCCGAACTCGGAACCCCCATCTATCATGAAGGCGAGTGACGCGTATTACAGGCAGATTAAAGCTACAAGATAAACCGGATTGACCAGGGCCTTAAACCGATCGGTAGGGTTTAAGGCTCCATGGTCTCCCCAGGATACGGGGGCTTCTGTGACTTTGGGGAAGGGTGGGAGTGTGTTCATGATTGGGGTTCCTGTTGGTTTTGCCGGTGAAGTTGGGCAGGGAATCCGGTTTTCAGTGTGCCCACCTTCACGGGCGCTTGTGATTACAATATTAATCTAAAGCCGAAACAAAATATGCCGATACCGTTTCCATCTGAGGGAAACCATACCCCACTCAATTGACCTGATACCTTACTGGTTCCAACAAACTCCGGGAGGGCCAGCAAGCAACTGGACAGCGTTGCATCTCGCTTTCGGGCAAGACCTTCACCCTGGGTCCTACCCATTTTTTACTGACACTGATCATCTTATCCCCTCTTTGACATCACCCGAGCTTTAAACCAATGGTCGCGCGCGCATTGCTCCGCTACGGCTGCTGCTGAATGAAGCGCTGAAAAAGTACGAAAAAAAGCCCACCAAAAAATAAGAACTCCCATCTTTTCCTCAGATTCTATGTAATAAACTTCATGTTGAAGATTTAATTTCCTGCCACATTGTGCCATATCCTCAAATCTAACCTTCTTAACTAGTTCCAATCTACACACAATCAAAAAAAAGCCAAACTTGCTGTGAAGCAAGGACGGAAAGCCACGGATCTCTGATGGGCAGGCATAGACCGCATCTTGAGAAAGCCGAGTTGCCTTGGATGGAGCTTGGCTTTTTTTTACCAACACACAGCATAAAAAAGGAGGCCATCATGAAAATTACCAGACTAACATTCATTATGTTTTTATTGATAGGTCTTGTATTTGCATCCTGTGGTTCGGGAGGGGATGGTGCAGACAGCAGTACTGCAACGGTACCAGTCAATAGCAGTGAAGGCACAGACCCGGGGGCCGTACTGAGCGACGGAACCGTCGGCAATCCCGTATTTACGCTGACATGGTCTCATATGGAGAGTAATGAGGGACCGGACATCGATATGTGGGTCATCGACCCGAACCATGTCATGCTCAGCACCTCCCGGGATGGGGCTAGCCTCGGCCCTACCGCCGAAGGCGGTGCTATCGATTTTGATGATCAGGGAGAAACCGGTGATGGTGATGGGGGCGGTCCGGAACGGGCATTTTGGCCGGCCGGCCAAATGCCTGCGGGTGTTTATACTTACGGCATTTACTATTACACAGGAAGCGGGGAAGCGGATTACACCTTTCGAATATACAAGGAAGGTTCACTGGCCAGAAGCTGGAACGGGACTATTAACTCATCGGGCCAGCGCAAGGTATTGGGCGCGGCCTGTAATGTGTCGGAAGTTCAGGACCTTTGCGATCTTTATAATTCAGCCCCTGACAAATTCCTCTATTGCCAGGATCTGGCCTATGCCGCGATTACCGGAAATGCGTCTCCAAGCGGAAATTATTCCCAAGCCGATTTGAAGGATCTGCTTGACCGGGAAGGCTACTACGTGGTGAACGAAGGGCGCGTGCCCCAAACGTATGATCCAAACATAGATTATAACCTTGTGGACGGAGATATAATCATGTTCTATACTAGTGATCCGCCTAATGATCCGTCGAATGCACCTCATTATGCCGTTGTGCGCGGAGGAAAAATTTGGCAGATACTCAAATGGCGTGAAGGCGGACAACTGGATGGACCGCGCGATCTGTCTTTCTTCTGGGGCAGCAGATCCATGATTAACGCATTCACCGGTGTAAGCAAGTTTACAACGAATGCATACGTATATTTTGTGGGTTATAACCGTTAGCTGGTTTACCCTATTTGGGGGTCAATAGCGCCATATAGTCATTTCAATAGGTTCTGGACTCAGGCCTTTGCCGGAGTGACGGAATTGGGACTTTTTACGGTTTCATCAGGAATTTCTACTTGAATCATTGCTTTACCAATCTGCTTCCGTCCCATACAAATACGGCCTAACTTCTGCCCCGAAGTCGGCGAATATCTGTCTTGCCAGTTCAGGGTTGGCCCTTACTCGGGGGCTGTTTAGTGCATCCATGAGCTCAGCGCCACTGCTGGTTCTTACCCGGATTGAAAACTTGCCATGCGGTGTGTTGATAACCGTTTCCGTCATCGGCCCAACCTCTATAAATTCAAAATCGTCAGGTGGGTACTTGCCGGAAAAAGTCTTGTACCGTCGCTTATAAAACTCGGTCGCTTCCTCCGGGGTGGGTGCTGTTACAGCGTACACCGCTGCATCCCTTTTCCATAGATATTCCTGCTCGTCGTCGAAGCCGCTATAAACATCAGCCATGAGCTGGACTTCCATTGCATTCCGCGGTTCCCACTGCCCACAAGGTTAGTTTCCTGCTCACGATTGAACGCGTCCCACTCTGCGGGCTGGTTTCTCATTTGAAACGCCTCGGTTAAGTTATCCCTTGCAGCCTTCTGGTACCTCCGAGGGTCTACGTTGAAGGCGTTACCCCTTTGTTTTTTCTTGTTTTTTGTCGCAGGAAAAATAAATGGCAGTGGAACGCGCGCAAACCTATTCGGCAATATCCTCAGGGGATAAATCCGGGAAATCGGGGGTCTCACCGGACAGGAAAGCTCCGATACCGTGCAGGCACTCGCCGGAAGCAATCAAGTCTACCGCCGTCTGCTGCTCCAGATCGAGCGTTGCCTGGAGGGAAAGGTTGCGGCCGGCACGGATCACCTTCAGCGCACTCCGTACCGCCTGCGGTCCGTTGCGGATGATCGCCTCCGCCATCTCGACCGCCTCTTCGAGTGCTTTCCCCGGTGCGCTGATACGGTTGATCAGGCCCATTCGCATTGCCTCGTCCGCCCCGACCCGGCGGGCCGTGAGAATAAGATCCGCTGCAGACGCCGAACCGATCAAATGCGCCAGCGTAGCCCCTCCACCCCAATCCGGCATCAGCCCCAGCCGAACCTCGGAAAAACAGATTTCCGCAGCAGGATCCATCACGCGCAGATCACAGCGAACGGCCAGCTCGGCTCCGCCGCCGAAAGCCTTCCCGTTGACCGCCGCAATGATCGGTACGGGAAGCGCGACAAAGCGATCCACGGCCGCACGCAATGCGCCGATGGATCGGGCAATGGGTTCCTTTTCCCGAAGCTCCATCGCCCGGGCCATCTCGGCCACCATGGGATTGTCCGGATTGACGTCAAATCCGGCACTGAAAGCGTCTGCCCCGGCCCCGGTAATGACTACAGCCTGCGGCAAGGGAGCGTTGGACAGCTCCCGGGCGGCATCTTCCAGCTCCCCGAACATGGCCTGGTTAAATGCATTCAGCCGGTAAGGGCGCCGAAGCGTCACTATTGCCAGCGGTCCATTTTTTTCTACCGCAATGCCTTCCGGTCCCATCGTCACGACCTCCTTCTCATGCTATCGTTCTGAACTCTGCTCCGAAATGCGCTCACCCGCCGCGGCCCTTACACGGCCATAGCAGGGGGTCCGTAAAAATTCAACATACAACCCATCTGAAAAGGAATGCTTGACAGCAATGGTCAGAGCCTCCTATAGTGGCAACTGGTATTACCAGCAGCCACAAGAGGACCCTATGCAGGAATTACTTGCGCCCCTTCAGACCCATAGTTTAAAAGACGTTTTTATTGAGCGATTTGAAGAACTTATTTTATCCGGGCAGCTCAGAATCGGTCAAAAACTGCCTTCGGAACGCGAACTGGCCCTCCAGCTCGGTGTCAGCCGGCCTGTCGTCCATAAAGGACTGGTTGACCTGGAGGCCAAAGGCCTGGTCACGCTGGTTCCCCGCGTGGGAGCGATGGTCAACGATTACCGGCGGGAAGGATCTCTGGCCCTTCTGAACTCCCTGGTGACCTATCAAAAAGGACGCCTGGAATCGGGACTCCAAACCAGCTTGTTGGATGTGCGCCGACTTCTCGAGGTGGAGACCGCCCGTCTGGCCGCCCTTCATCGGGAAGACGCGCACCTGAACGCCCTGCAGGAAGTAATTGAGGAAGAAATGCAGATCCGGCGGCAGGACGTGGCACAGATCGCCGCCCTCGACTTCCGGTTTCATCATCTGCTGGCCCTTGCGTCCGGCAACCGGATCTACCCTCTGCTGATCAACTCCTTCAAGCAGGTGTATCTGAACCTGGCCGCCCAGTTTTTCGAAGACCCGGCCGTCGTTAAAACCGTGCATGCATTTCACCGCAAGATGCTCCAAGCCATCGACAACCGTGACGAAACCGCGGCCGTCTCGATCATGCAGCGCACGCTGGCCCACGGGGCCGATCACCTGCAGAGGGTGTCCCGAATGGTGTGATTTGAAGCGCGACCCAGGCTGGCCGGTAAACCCCTTCCAGCCGTTAACAGATCCCCGGCGAGGAGGTACACCATGGCCACTGCCGTTCAACATCAGGAGATGCCCCCCTTAAAAACACCGCGGCAACTGTCGCCGCGGATTCAATGGCTAAGGGACTATTACTTCCAAGGCGCCGACCGAAAATGGAACAACCAGTTCCTGGCCTGGTCCACCGGCACGCCCTGGGACGTGCAGTTTAACGAAATGACCTTCTATATCGTCCCTGAGGCGTATACCCTCCTGCAGACCTTGCGCGGCTCTTTCCGGCAGGCGGCCCGCGACATCGATCTGCCGCATGCATTCTGGTCCTGGTCGCTGCCCGAGCGGCGGGCCTGGTTCGTCAAAGAAGTCATGGTGCATCACGTGCCCCGTGAAATCCTGCCGGGCGACCTGCTGGCGGGTGCCCGTTTCAATCTGCAGACCTCCCTGTGCCTCACCGAAGAAGAACAGAAGGCATTCGATGACGCCCTCCTGGGGAAAAACGGCGCCCGGGCCCGCATGAAATGGTTTCACGACCACGGGTACGGCAACACCGGCGCCACCAGCGGTCACCTCGTACCGGACCATGCCATGGTCCTTCAAAATGGCTGGCGGGGGATTCACGGTGATTTGTCGAAATGCTATGAGAACCTCAACCGGATCGACCAAGAGGGCCCCCGGGGCGCCCAATTGAGGGCCATGATAACGGCGGCCACCATGCCGCGCGAGCTGGCGGCGGCCTACAGGAATCTCTGCCTCCGCATGGCGGATGCAGCTTCCGATGAACAGCGGCGGCAGGAACTAGACCGGATGGCGGAAAACTTGGAACGCGTTCCCTGGAAGCCGCCCCGTAATTTCTGGGAAGCCGTCCAGACCCTGTGGCTCAATCACATGCTGATCATGAGCGACGAAAACTACCCCGGTCCCGGCGTGTCTTTCGGCCGCATCGACCAGTACCTGCTGCCCTACTGGGAAGTCTCCCTCAGGGAGGGCATGGACCGCGAGTTCGGCAAAGAGATCCTGAAATGCTTCTGGATTCACTGCAACACGGTTTACGACGCCATGATTCGCAACGGCCGCCAGGGCATCACTTCAGGCTTCGGTCAGCTCATCACCCTGTCCGGCATGGGGCCCGAAGGAGCGGATATGACCAACGATCTGACCTACGCCATCCTGGAGGTCATCGACGACATGTCGCCCATCCTGGAGCCCAAACCCAATGTGCGGCTGCACCGCGGCACACCTCCGACGCTTCTGGACAAGGTGGTGGCCATGATTTCCGACAGCCAGGGCGCGCCGTTCCTGCTTAATTTCGACGAGCGATCCATGGCCGGTATGATGCGCGAAGCCGAACGGGCCGGCTGCCGCCACCTGATCCATCCCGACAACGTCCATGACTACGCCCCGGTAGGATGCCTGGAAAACACCATGGTGGGCAACGACCGCTCAGGAACCGTAGACAACAACCTCAACCTGCTGAAAGCCGTAGAACTGGCCCTGACCGGCGGCCGGGATCTTCTGCCCTTTCACAATCCCATGACCGGTAAGACCGAACCTATCGCCCAAGACGGGCCGCAAACCGGAGACGCGGTCACCTTCGAGAGTTGGGAGAAATTCTGGGAAGCCTACACGGTGCAGACCGATTACATCATCCGTAAATGCGTCGACACCTACGAAGCCTCGGAGTCGTTAAGGGCCCGGTATTTCCCGACACCCTATCTCTCCTGCCTGGTTCGCGGATGCGCCGAGAAAGGGCTGGATGTCACCCAGGGCGGGGCCGAATTGAATTTCACCACCCTCGAAGCCGTCACATACGCCACCACCGTGGATTCGCTGCTGGCGATCAAGTACCTGGTCTTCGACCGCCAGAAATGCACCATGACAGAGCTGATTACAGCCCTTAAAGCCAACTGGCTGGGTTTCGAGGTGCTCCAGACCATGGCCCGCAACAGGGCCCCCAAGTATGGCCGCGACGACGACAAATCCGACGCCATGGCCCGGCAGGTCATGAACCTGTGGTGCGACCTGGCCTGGCAGCACCGCACGACGTCGACGGATCGTCAGTTCCGGCCGGGCATGCTGAGCTGGAATTACTGGGCCGGTGACGGATTCGTCATGGCCGCCAGCGCCGACGGCCGTCCCCGGGGCCAATTTCTGTCCAATGCTATCTGTCCCTCCAACGGCGCCGATACCAAGGGCCCCACTGCCAACGCCAACTCGGTGGGCAAGGTTCTCGGCGGACGGGCGACGGACGGGCGGGCCGATTGGGGCGACTACTTCAACTGCCTGCCCAACGGCGCGAGCCATACCATCACCTTTCACCCGTCCATCATCCGAGACCCCGAGCACCGGACCAAGTTCAAGGCGTTCCTGAAAGGGTATGCGGAAAACGGCGGCACCTGCCTCCAGGTGAACATACTCGATCCGGACATGCTGCGTGACGCCCAGCAGCACCCTGAGAATTATCCTCATCTGATGGTGCGCATTACCGGCTACAACGCTTACTTCACCGCCATTGGCAAGGAACTGCAGAACGAGGTCATCGAACGGGTGAGCCATCAGGGCTATTGACGGAAGGTTCCCCCGAAAAGGGCAGACATGCACGCTATTGAAAACCATCCTCCGGACAGCGACACGCGCCACCCGGAAGCCATGCTGTTCGAAATCCAGCGGCTTTCCACCGAGGACGGTCCGGGCATCCGCACCACGGTCTTTTTCAAGGGCTGCAGCCTGGCCTGCACCTGGTGCCACAACCCGGAAAGCATTTCCGCACAGCCTCAATTGCACTGGATCGCCAGTCGCTGCATCGGCTGCGGCACCTGCTGCACGGAATGCCCGGAGGGAGCCCTGGACCTCAGCGCCGACGGTGTGACCATCGATCGCACGCGCTGCACGAATTGCGGACAATGTGCCGCGGAATGCCCCTCTACGGCCATGGAGATCATCGGCACCCGCTGGAGCCTCGACAACCTTGTTCACGAAGTCCTCAAGGATCGGGCCTATTTCGCCAGCTCGGGGGGCGGTGTAACGGCCGGCGGCGGCGAACCCGGCCTGCAGGCGCCGTTTCTCGCAGCCTTTCTGCGGACCCTGAAACAGGAAAGCATCCACACGGCGGTGGACACCTGCGGATGCTTTTCGGGCCGGTCTCTGGACGATTTCCTACCCTTTACCGACCTGGTGCTGTACGACCTCAAAGAGATCGACCCGAACCGCCACCGGATGTTTACAGGATGCGCCAACGCCCGAATTCTTGACAACCTCCAGACCATCCGGGCCCGCATGGCAGCCGGCGCCTCCCCGGGAGAATTGTGGATTCGCACTCCTGTCATTCCGGATGCCACCGCGACGGAAGCTAACATCGCCGGTATCGGACACTGGATCGCCGATCATTTGAGGGGCGCAGTCTCCCGCTGGGAGCTGTGCGCCTTCAACAATCTTTGCCGGGACAAATATCTGCGATTGGATCGCGACTGGCCGCTTAAAGCCAACCCGCTGCTGTCCCGGGACATGATGGAACACCTGGCCGACATCGCCCGCTGCTCCGGCGTCGATCCGGATATCGTGCACTGGAGCGGATCGACCCAGTGTCCTGTCACGTGACAAATGATGCGTCCGTTGGCGCTTGACATGACACGATATACATACGGAAAACGCCATTGAAAAAATGGGTCAGCCAACAGGAGCACTCATTGCCTGACGTGCACCCCAGGAGGAACGACACCCCATGACCGCCACTCGGCCCTGCTTCATCAGAGACGAACAGAAGGCTTTTGAACCGGCTGAAAAAATCGGCCTTGTGGCCTGTATCGATCCCAACGGCCGCCCCCACGTTTCCCTGATCACGTCGATCATGGCCCCCCGGCCCAACCAGATCACTCTTGGGGAATTCTGCCGAGGACTCAGCAAGCAATATATCCAGCAGAATCCTTGTATCGCATTCCTGATCATGACGATGGATAGACGCCTGTGGCGCGGCCACGCGAAATGGACGCACCTGCGCCGGGAAGGCCCCGAATACCAGCGCTACAATGATATTCCCATGTTCCGCTACAACACTTACTTCGGCATCAATACGGTCCATTACCTGGACCTGGTGGAAACCTCGGAGCCCATGCCGCTTCCCATGGCCGGCATCGTGACCAGTTCCCTGTTGACGCGGCTGGGCAAGGGGGCCGCCGCCACGGGGCGCGTGGAGCGCATTTTGAAGCCCTTTGCCGAAGGGCTGTTCAACCAGATGGAATCACTCAAATTCATCAGCTACGTCGGAGCGGACGGCTTCCCTGAACTGGTGCCGATGGTCCAGTGCCAGGCGGCTGACAGCCGGCGGCTCGCGTTTGCACCGCTGGCCTTCGGCAGGGAATTACGCCGCATCGAAACCGGAACGGAAGTGGCCGTTTTCTGCCTGACCATGGGCATGGAAGACGTGTTGATCCGTGGCACCTTTCGCGGCTTCAAGCGCTATCGCATGGTGTCGCTGGGCACTGTCGACATCGAATGGGTCTACAATTCCATGCCGCCGGCCCACGGCCAGATCTTCCCGGAAGTGCCTCTGGAGCCGGTTACCGAATTCTAGCCCGAAGGGTGAATATTTTTTAGCGGCTTTTCTCAAATAGCCAATGAACAATGTGTGACCGGAGTATTTAGGGCCTCGGTAAAAATAGATTGAACTGATATCGCGCCGGATTTTGGTTCGCCGGCTTTATATAAGATCCGGCAAGGCGCGTCGATGGTTTTATACGGGTTGTATGATGGAGCAAATGGGACGCATATGGTTTCACCCGTGAACGGCTACTCGCCGAGAGGCTGAAGAATAGAAGAATAATGGAAGCGTGGGCATTGACGGAAAAGAACATAGAGGGGGAAGATATGAAAAGGAGTGTTTTACTCGTTGTAAATGGTGACAAACATGAGATGTTTATCGAGCCCAATCTTACACTTCTTGGACTCCTGAGAGAGAATCTAAACCTAAAAGGAGCAAAAGAGGCCTGCGGAATAGGGGCGTGTGGTGCCTGTACAGTGATTATGGACGGGAAACCTGTAAACGCTTGCATAGTCCTCGCTGTGGAGGCAGAGGGTAAAGAAATAGAGACGATAGAGGGCCTGGCGGAAGGTAACGACCTCCATCCCCTCCAGAGGTCTTTTGTAGACCATCACTCTTTTCAGTGCGGATTCTGCACTCCCGGAACCATTATGACGGCAAAGGCATTCCTTAACAGAAACCCGAAGCCATCAAGAGGCTGCCAAGGAAATGTAAACTCTCACACTCTGATGACAACTATCTTCCAAGGCGTAAATAAAAGAGGGGTAGCAGACCATGAGTGAGTTCAGATATGTCACAAAGGGCATAAACAGAACCGATGGAGAGCTGATTGTAACAGGACGGGCTATGTATGCCTGTGATATGGAGCTTCCGGGAATGCTCGTCGCCAAGATATTGAGGAGCCCCTATTCCCACGCAAGGATAAAGGGGATAAACACTGATAAGGCAAAAGGACTTGAGGGGGTAAAGGCGGTAATATCCGGAGCAGACATAGGCTACAGGAGATTCTCCTTTATAGATACACCTGCCTTTCCTGCCGACCAGACTCCCCTTGCTGTAGATAAAGTGAGATTCGCAGGAGAGGAGGTTGCTGCTGTTGCAGCCGTAAATGAGGAAATTGCAGCGAAGGCATTGGACCTTATTGAAGTGGAGTACGAAGAATTGCCATCTGTCTTTGATCCTGAGGAGGCAATGAAGGAAGGAGCTCCTGCCATTCATGAGATTGTAAAACCGAACACGACAACTGCATGGGAAGACTTCGGGGTCCCCTCCTCAAAATCCAGGCCATATAAAACAGTAAATAATATTTCAAATAAGAACTTAATACAATATGGGAACATTGAGAAGGGATTCGAAGAGGCAGAGTACATAAGAGAGGACAGGTTTGAGATACCTTCTACCTCCCATGTGGCAATGGAACCCCATGTGGCGGTAGCCAGCTTTCAGCCCACCGGAAAGCTGGATGTCTGGCTCACCCACATGGGATATGAGCATAAGCGGTTTTGGCTGGCAAAACTCCTGGATATACCCATAAGCAAGGTGCGGGTCCATAAGACATATGTGGGAGGCGCCTTCGGGGGCAAAATAAGCATCTTCCCTTTTGAGTTTATCGCTGCATATTTCTCAAGGGTTACGCTGAGACCCGTAAAGATTATCCTGCCCAGAGAAGAAGTATTCGCCGGCTGCCCGCCTTCAAGAAGAATGATCGTCTATCTCAAGACAGGCGTGAAAAAGCATGGAAGGATAACGGCCCAGCAAGTGAAACTCATAGATGATGTAGGCGCTTATAGGAGAAGCTCACCAACCGCCCTCTATCTGGCTCATTTCTTTAGAAACCCCATATATAGCATCCCCAGTATTAAGCACGAAGGATATGGGGTCTACACCAACAAGCTTTACACATCTGCAAAAAGGGGGCACAGCCTTTCGCAGATGGTCTTTGCAGTTGAAGCCCAACTGGATATGATATGCGATGAGCTGGGCCTTGATAAGGTTGAGATGCGGTTTAAAAACTTCAGGAAAAAGGGTGACACCCTTCCCAATGGGGACAAGCTGAGGAGTTACGGACTTCCCGAATGTCTGAAGGAGGCCGCAGAAAAGATAGGATGGGAAGAGAAGTATGGAAAGGAAAAATTCAGAGGATTGGGCATAGGCACCGCATCCATGTTCTCGGGCGCCCACAATTTTCCGTTTTCAAGTGCGGCCATGATCAGACTTAATCATGACGGAAGAATGATTCTTTATACAGGACAGACCGAATTCGGGATTGGTGTAGATACAGTGATGGCACAGATTGCGTCAGAGGTGCTCAACTGTCCCCTTGATTATATCGTTGTCAATTCGGGGGATTCAGAAGTGAGTCCCCATGATTTAGGGAACTGGTTGAGCGGAGGGATATTCGTATCCGGGGAGGCTGTCAGGAGGGCAGCCCTGGATCTCAGAGACCAGATGTTAAAACATGCCGCCACCGGGCTTGACATCCCCATTGAAGACCTGGAAATGAAAGGTGGCTGGATCATACCAGGATCAGATAAATCAAAGAGGCTTTCCTTTTCTGACATGTCAAGATATGGGATTCAAATGGCGGGTGGAGATCCATTCATCGGGAAGGGATATGTCAAGTGTGTCCCGGAGGTCCATTTCTGGAAGGGAAAATATAACAAAACAGCGTCCCTTTCCTCGGGAAAGGGCAGGTTTACAGAGGCCTACGGCCTGACCCTGGCCATTGCCCATGTGGAGGTAAACCCTGAGACCGGAGAGGTTCATATACTGGAGATTGTCATTGCAGATGACTGTGGAACCCCCATAAACATAAAATCTGTTGAGGGGCAGATCATGAGTCAGGCTGTAATGGGCATAGGAGATGTATTATACGAGGAGGTAAGAATCAGTAACGGGATTGTAATGAATCCAAATCTCCTTGATTACAGGGTGCCGACCGCCAATGATATTCCAAAGATAAGCTCAATTATTGTGGACAGTTATGAACCCAACGGTCCCTTTGGTGCAAAAGAGGTTGGGGAGTCACCAAGGGCAGCGGTTATATCAGCCATCTCCAATGCCATATGTAACGCCATAGGAGAGAGGATATATGACCTCCCCATGACAAGTGACAGGATAAAGAGAGCCCTACGTTCGAAAAGCACTTAGCTTAAGCCGTATAGAATCAGCCGACCATGTGGACGGATTGAAGCAAAAGGAGACAGATCATGAGTTTACTGCCGGAATTTGAATACAAAAGGCCTGAAAGCCTGGAGGAGTTCCATCATCTGCTTTCTGATTATAAAGGAGATGCCGTGATCCTCGCTGGTGGGACTGATGTAATGCCAAGGATAAAAATGGGATTAAAAAAACTCAATCTAATATTAGATATCAAGGCGTTAGAGGGCCTTAGGTATATAAAAGATAAGGGGCAAAACATGAGAATCGGCGCCCTCACAACTATTTCTGAGATAAAAAAAAACAAACTCATTAAAGATAAATACCCCTCTCTCCATGAGGCGGCAAAACTGACAGCCTCTGAAAATCTGCAACAGAGGGGAACAATTGGAGGGAATATCCTTCAGGATACAAGATGCCTTTATTACAACAAACCTGAGGTCTGGAGAAAATCCTTTCGCCCCTGTTTCAAGGTAGGTGGTGATATATGTAATGCAGCAAGAGGGGGAAAAAAATGCTTTGCTGTTTATTGCGGGGATCTGGCCCCTGCACTCATATCCCTTGGTGCATCCGTTCGCATTTTGAGCAAGAAGGGGGAAAAACAAATGCCCCTTAAAGAGATTTTCACAGGAGATGGGAAGTCTCCCTTTTCCTTAAGCAGCCATGAACTTGTAAAGGATATCATTATACCCCCAGACAAAATGAGGGGCGGGTACGAAAAACTCAGGATGAGAAAAGCCATTGACTACCCTGTTGTCAATATTGCTCTTTCCATGGGTGCCGGAGATAAGGGGAGGCTTGTTGTTGGATCTGCAGGTGCAACCCCCCTCATTTATGATTTTCCTTCTCATGATGAACTAAGTGGGATACCGGAAAAGGCCCAAAATGATATGTCCCCTGTCAACAACATGTATTTGCCACCCTTATATAGAAAAAGTATGGTCAAGGTACTCTCGGATAAGCTCATAAGTAGAATTTGAAGGCCTTGCTGTAATTTTTCAGCATACTGATAACCAATTTATTTTTTTGTTGCAAAAAACAGCGTGATTATAGGGAGTAATTGACCTAATTTTTATGCAAGGGTTGACTAAGCCAGCGCCTTTACGAAGATGTGTCCCCAGTTGGCTTCGATTTTCAGTTGTGGGCGAAGGTCGCTGCTGTTCACCGAAATGTGGCGACCGCTTTGGCCGTCACCATCGATGATCTGTAGATCGGTCCAATCTCCCGTGTGTCCGAGTGGCACTGGGCCTTCCCAATCCTGGTCAGAGAAGTTCAAGGCAACCGTGATGGCCTCCACGGTGTTCCATCGATGATAGATGACGATCCCACGTTCGTATTCCAGACCGAAGCCCGACTGGTTAAAAGTTCGCTGATAGCCATGTTTACTGACATCATATCCTTTCCAGTCGCGCGGGTAGAATTCCAGTGACCGTAAAGCCGGGTGTGCCCTCCGAATCCGAATCAACCCTTGGTAGAGTGCCAGCGTAGCCTGCCCTTGGTGTGTGTTTTGTTTTTCGTCCCATTGGACAGGGCGCGATTTCACACGATCCCCCTCCTCCGGAATATATTGATCGTCGCCAAACTCCTGCCCATTGTGGATCAGGACAGCTCCAGCGCAGGTGAACAAGGCAATCGCCCATGGCTGGGTGCGGTACCAATGCATCTGCCCTTCGGCATTAGAGGCAGCGGCTGAATGATCGTGGTTCTCGATATAGGTGGTGGGCACGCGCCCCAGCTCAAAATCACGGCCGGTATCCAGCAGCCGCAATACCTCCGGTTCCACCGGATTGTTTTGTCGCTCGCTGTCGCGCTTGCAATACAGTGCATCGCGGGAGTCCCAATAAAATCGATCATACCAGCAGCTGCCGGATTTAACTTTGTTGCAGGCATCAATGGCGTCATAGCGGTTGTCCGGAAGATGCTCGATGCCGATATAAAAGCCGTCGCTGTTATGATTTAAGATCAGATGCTTACGGATTTCGCTTATGAGCCACCCGAGTCCCCGGTCCTCTCGACCAACTTCCAAGTATCCCATGGTGTAATCGAAGCGGATGCCGTCGATTCCGAAGCTGTCGATCCAGTATTTGCATACATCGAGGATGAAGTGGTTGGTGCAGCGGTTCTCAAAATCGAAGTCCTGGAAAAATCCACCTCCCAGGTAAGGACCGACGAACGGGCAATCGGGTGGGTGCCGATAGAGCCAGTAGTATGGAAATCCGCTGGCTTTCCAACCTTGCTGGGTATGGTTGAACACGCCGTCCATGATTACCTGGAAGCCTTCACGATGAAGTTCGTTGATCAGCAGCAGCAGGGCGTCCAGCTTGATACGCGGATCGCTCCCGGTAACGTAGCGATGTTCAACGGCAAAAAAGAGAAACGGGTCATATCCCCAGCTGAACGCTTCGCCGGGCCATGCGGTCCAGGGCATTAGCTCGATCGCATTAACCCCGAGCTCTTTCAACTCCTGGAGTCTTTCCGGGATTATCATGGCTTCGACAGGTGGCATTGCTCCACGGTACTGAGCGGTAAAATCGTCGAGCATGAGCTCGTAGATAATCAGATCCTGAATAGGAACCCGCGGACCATTTAGCTTTTCAACCGTGACGGGTTGATAAGTGGCGGGATCATCAATCACAAAACCACTGTTATCGTCGGAGGAGCCGCCGTTGTAACGAGTGCAGGGATCGCCCACAATCCGGATTGTGCCGTCCGTGAATTTCACGCGTAGCTTGTACTCGTAAAACCCCGACTGCAAAGGCGGCGTGTCGTTGGTGTAGAGCGTTCCCTGAGTGTTGGACGTCTTTGCAAGGATCAGCAGATCCGACTGTTTCTGGCTCCAGGGGGAGGTCTGAAAATCTCCGATGACCGCCAGTTCGTCGATTCCGGGCGGGCTGCCCCATTTGTACTGGTATTCACCGTCCCCGAATGAAGGGAAGAAAACCTTAAATCTGGCCCGGTCGATCAACTGGCCGTTTTGGTCCTTCCGTTGACAGGCTCCCAGTGTCTCGAACATAACGCACCTCTCAGTCCCCCGGTGAGGATGGAGGATGTAGGGATCACATCTTAGTTATTAATTATTCCCTTTCGAATCCGTATGGCAGGTCGATTAGAAAAAAGACCATGTCAATAATTAATAATTGAGATACGACCCCGTTAGGTTGCCGTTAGGTTCCAGGGGGGGGGTGCAACATACACCCCCCAACTTCCAGCCGCCACCTGTTTTGTATCTTCGATATCTACTGTATTTCCTGTTTTCATCGAGTGATGGAATATCCAGCCTCTTTGTTTTACTTTCATCGCGATAGGGTCAAGTTAAATTCCAAAATTGTTGGTACCTGTATATTCCATTTTAAATAAGGTCCACCAGTCTCTTGCCAAACCCCTAAGGACATACTCGTATGGCAGCCAACCGTATCCGGAATCGCCCCAGCCCGTACCCCAGGAGTTTCTAATCAGAAGCGCTCCTGTTGTTTTCTTTCCACATATTGTATTTTTAATCACCATTGAATCATCGTAGCCTACGGCTACAATGCCGTGACCTCCTCGTATCCCCTCCCCCGGACAAGGAAATGGAATTTTACCGGCGGTTCCTGCCTGGTTGATTGAAATGTATACTGTAAATCCGAAAAATGAGGGAAGCTTGGCCGCAAGAAAGGCTTTGATTCGCTGAAGAAGTATATTCGGTGCAGTTCCGGAAGGGTCTAACCTGAAATACCTGATGGCCTGATAATTCTGAGCAAAAGAGTAGAGAAACGCAGGCGGCTCCTCATTAAAAGTTCGTTTTCCGGAAGGGCCGGGATTCTTTCTGTCCGTGTAAGGCCAGTATTTTTCGGGCGGAACGCCGAAAAGCGCCATAGCACCCATAGTGGTCTTCATGTAGGCTCCATAATCCCAATCCCAACCCAGAAGATTTCGTGTCACCTTATAAAGGAAAAGTCTGGATGCATCGATGTGAGTACCAAAAGCTTTTCTCTCGTAGTATTCGATCAGTCCCACACCTGCATTGGCGGTACACGATCCCAACGAACCTTGATTCTCAATCGGTGAAAACCACGGTCTTAGGTCCACAGTGCCCGGAAGTTCCAACCCATCTGTCTTCTCAATCCCCAATTTCTTGATCGTCGGTTTGATCTCTTTGTGCTCCGGTGAATAATCCCGATAATCAGGAAGATCAGGTATCCATCCCATTCCTATTTTATCTATATTTATTTCCATCATCTTTGCTCCTTTCCTCAATTTGAGAATGTTTGATCACCATTAATCCCAATTCTTAGGCCACTTTTTCTATTCTTTGCTTCATTAACCACCCCCTTCCATTACTATTCTTAATTCTCTTAGGTGTAGCAGATTAGAGAATATGAAAAATATACCGATAAATGGTCAAGATGATCTGAAATAAAGAGATAACGCAAACTGAAAAATAAATGCGATTATGGTATTGTTCGATAGTTGAGCTTCTGTAAATGAGATTCCGGAGCAGCCTCGTTACATTAGGGGGGAGATCGCAACTGCTACACAAGTACTTGAGGACAGCGATCATCTTGGGTCACTATCCCAACAGCTTTTTCCACAGTTCAGGGTTCGGGGGAACCTTCACCTTTTTCAACCCTGTATTGTTGGAACAAAAGTACCGGCCTAAGATGCAGGAATGGACGTGTTGCTCTGTCTGTGGGAGGATATGGCCGTATATCTAAGGTATCGATTGGAACTTTAAAGGCTGGATCTATTGTGGATAATAACTCCAGATTTAAATGGATTGCAAGTAAAAAAAGGGAATAAACGTTAAACGTGTTTGGTTTTAAGTTTTGATGGCCTCGTAAAAATCGGAATTTTTTTTACTACCGCAATTAAGTGTATTATGAATTGCCCGAACACACTACATATTGTGTGCGTTTACGTTCTGCGGACTTTTTACGAACGCATCAAGTTTTAGGTTATGGGATTTTGGCTATGCATTTCACTGGGTCATATCTGCGAAGCGGTAACGAACTTTAGGACCTCACGTCTGTACCGAAAAGTATGGATCAAAGTCGGGGTTGTCGTCTTCCGGCACGTATCCCCTCGGGTTGCAGATGATCCTCGTTTTTCCTATACGGTAATCGAAGCTTTCGTGGATGTGACCGTGTACCCATAGGAGGGGCTGGTGCTTCAAAATGAGTTCGTCCAGGTTTGAGGCGAAAGCTGGAGTTATTGGATGGTTACGGTATGGGTTTGCTATTGATTGGATGGACGGTGCGTGGTGCGTAACCACTACCGACTTTTCGGGGTCGCTCCCTTCAAGAAATTCTATAAGCTTTTTGACGGACCGCTTGTGCCAGGCCGCCGTGTCGTTAGGCATCAGCCTGCGATACGTTTTGCTGTTCCGTATCAGCCTGTAATCGTTCATGGACGCAGCCGCCGCGATGCAGGCAGCGTGGCGGTTCCCAAACAGCGCCATGTCCGTCCACAGCGTACACCCAAAGAAACGGAAGCCCTCAATCTCGACGCTGTCGTTTTCGAGTACGTGGACGTTGGTGCCTTCAGCGTCCCGCTTTAGCTCTTCGATGAGCCCAGGAAATTTGTCCCCGTAAAACTCGTGGTTTCCCAATATATAAATCACTGGAATCTTGAATTCTTGATCAATTATCCATTGAAGTCCGCGCTCCTTAACATGGGTGTCACCGGCAAGGATCACTACGTCAGCACCAACATCCGGCATTACCATATCCCCGAACTCGATATGGAGATCACACAAAACGTGAAGCTTCAAATGAACACCTCCGGGAAAACAACGGGGTCAGATCTTCATTCTTGACAAACAGCTTGGTAAGGGTCTATAAGATTCGTTATCACATGAACCGCATATAGAAAAGATTGATAATGGCTCGTCCCTTGAGAATAACC
>JABZFO010000066.1 GCA_014237405.1 Desulfosarcina sp.
AGAGAAGAAGTCAGAAAAATAATCAGTAAATTGTTTTAAAAGGGACAACTCAACCTTTGCCTCCTCTGGGGGAAAAGGCAATTTATCCCTTTTTAGGGGTTATTTCAAAACCACCTCCTTTGGAGGTGGATTCTTTATTTAAATTTGTAGTTTCCGGGTAAGGAGATGAGAATGAGTACAGGTCTTGAATTTAAACCAAGAATATTAGGTTTTGTATGCCATTGGTGAGCATACGGTGCTGCTGACCTGGCTGGAGTTTCCAGACTGCAATATACAAGTGAAGTCAGACTTATCCGAGTCATGTGTTCCGGTAGAGTCGACCTGGAATTTATACTCAGAGCCTTCTTAAAGGGCCATGACGGCGTGTTTATTGGTGGTTGCCGCTTAAATGAATGTAATTACATTACTCATGGAAATTACGATGCATTAAGCAATACGTATCTATGCAGAAAAATAATGGAACACATAGGCCTGAACCCGGAAAGGCTAAGAATCGAATTTATGTCTGCCGCTGATGGAAACCTTTTGGCATTAAAGCTCAAAATTGAAGCTGTTAGAAAATTAGTCCCCTACATGAAACTGGTGGAAAGGGAGAGGCTGAGAGTACCTGTAAAATCGGAAGAAGCGTATAATGAATTTTTCGAAAGCAGCGAGGTAAACCGGTTGTTTAGTGAATTGTTTGGCGATAAACTGACAATAAGCCAAATTATGTTACTCCTGGGGGAAAAACCCCTTTCAACGAGCGACATCTCTGAGAAATTGGGCCTGAATCCGTCTGAAGTATCAAGACACATGAATATTTCATCAAGGCAAGGATTGGTCAGGTACGATACCACCAGCAATTGTTATGCGCTGGCATAGGGTGAATGTAAGGGCACGATGCATCGTGCCCCCACGCAGTGGATTAGGGGAAAGAAGAAGATTAGGAAAGCGGTTATGGATAACGATAAAATAGATCAGATTATTGATAAACATCATGGCGAAGCCAGTTCTTTAATTCAAATATTACTGGATATTCAAAGCGAAAATCATTGGCTGCCCAGGGAAGCATTGGAGAAGGTCGGCAAAAAATTAGACGTTCCTTCAAGCCGGATACAGCATATTGCTACCTTCTTGACACAGTGGAAGAAGCGACTGGAATTAAACCTGGTGAAACGGACTTGGATTTGAAGTTCAGCCTGGAAACTGTTAACTGCCTCGGATGCTGCGCTTTAGGACCGGTTGTTGAAGTCAATGGAAAGGTCCATGGTAAGATGTCGCCAGTCAAGACAGCAGAAGTGTTAAAAATCTATGTGTAGGGGAAAATTATGGCGCGGTTAAATACGCCTGAAGAATTACAGAAATTCAGACAAGAAATATTATCCAAAAGAGATCCAAACACGCCTTGCATTTCAATATGTGCCGGCGCCGGTTGTATTGCCTCCGGTGCAGATGAAGTCATAGCGGCTTTTAAGGTAGAGATTGAGAAACAGGGCTTAAAGAATCATGTGGATACCAAAGGAACCGGGTGTCCAGGGTTTTGTGAGAGAGGACCTGTTGTGGTGATTTATCCTGATGAGATATGCTATCTTGGGGTAACGGCTGAAGACGTTCCCGAGATTGTCTCACAGACCATAAAGGAGAAGAAAGTCGTCGATCGTCTGCTTTTCGTTGACCCAGTCACAGGCGAAAAAGCAATCCATGAATCCGATATCTCCTTTTATAAGAATCAAGAACGAAACGTCATCTGCAATAACATTAAGATTGATTCCAAGAGTATTGATGATTATCTGGCAATTGGTGGTTATTCTGCATTAACCAAAGCATTTTTCCAGATGACTGATGTGGAAGTATTGGAGGAAGTCAAAAAATCCAACCTGAGAGGAAGGGGAGGTGCAGGCTTTCCAGCAGGGAGAAAATGGGAAGGATCACGCAATGCTCCTGAGCCGATCAAATATGTAATCGTCAATGCGGATGAGGGTGATCCCGGGGCATTTATGGACAGAGCGCTCCTTGAAGGAAACCCTCATTCAATCCTCGAGGGATTAATTCTTGGCGGTTATGCAATCGGCTCCCACGAGGGCTATTTTTATGTTCGACAGGAATACCCCCTGGCAGTAGAGAATATTAATCTGGCGATTAAACAGGCTGAAGAGTATGGTTTGCTTGGAAAAAATATTCTTGGTTCTGGCTTTGATTTCAAAGTTTTCGTACACCAGGGGGCCGGCGCTTTTGTTTGTGGTGAATCAACTGCTCTAATGACGTCATTGGAAGGCAGGGTAGGAGAACCCAGACCGAAGTATACCCGTTCCAACATCAAGGGGCTTTGGAATAGACCCAGCGTATTGAATAATGTTGAGACCTGGGCAAATGTGACTCTTATCATCAATAAAGGTGCTGACTGGTTTACTCAAATTGGAACTGAATCAAGCAAGGGCACAAAGATTTTTTCCCTTGTTGGTAAGATAACCAATACCGGCCTTGTGGAAGTTCCCATGGGTATGACCTTGAAAGATATTATCTACAAGATAGGTGGTGGAATCCCTAACGGCAAGAAGTTCAAAGCAGTGCAGACCGGAGGACCGTCCGGAGGATGTATCCCTGAGGAACTGTTAGATTTGGAAGTTGGTTTTGATGAACTCACCAAGGCCGGTTCAATGATGGGGTCAGGTGGGATGATAGTCCTGGATGAAGATACCTGTATGGTTGATGTAGCCAGGTACTTCATTAAATTTCTCACAGAAGAATCCTGTGGTAAATGTGTTCCTTGCCGTGAGGGGCTGCGGCAGATGTATAAGATTCTAACGAATATCACCGAAGGAAAGGGCAAAGAGGGCGACATCGAACTTTTGGAGGATCTATCCGAGGTAGCCAATGAGGCCTCCCTTTGTGCTTTAGGTAAGAGTGCCCCTAATCCATTTCTAAGCACGTTACGCTACTTCAGAGATGAGTATGAGGCACACATCAAAGAGAGGCGGTGCCCGGCTTTGTCCTGCAAGGAGCTGATCTCGTACTATATTGACCCGGATAAGTGCAAGGCCTGTATGATTTGCCTTAGGAAATGCCCTGCAGAGGCGATTGCAGGTGGCAAGAAAAAGATCCATGTAGTTGACCAGGAGAAATGCACAAATTGTGGAACTTGCTTTGAAGTTTGCCCCCCTCGCTTTGGTGCGGTGAAGAAGATTTCTGGCGAGCCTGTTCCGCCTCCTATCCCTGAAGAAGAAAGAACTATAATCAGAAAGAGCAAAGAAAAATGAGTGAAGTCCTTTTACAGATTGATGGAAAAGAAATTGGAGCAAGGGAAGGGATGACCGTCTTGGAGGCAGCCCAAAGTGCGGGGATATCTATACCCACACTTTGCCACCACGAAAAATTGGAACCTTATGGGGGTTGCCGAATTTGCATCGTAGAAATAGAAGATCGCGGCTGGACAAAGCTCGTTGTTTCCTGCGTTTATCTGGTAGAAGAAAATTTGGTTGTCAGAACCAGATCTGAAAAGATAGATAGAATACGAAAAACCATCATAGAGCTATTGATGGCTCATGCCCCGAATTCCCCGCAATTACAGGTTTTGGCTCAAGAGTATGGAGCAGACAAAGACCGTTTTGAAAAAGAGGCCTCATTTTGCATTCATTGTGGTATATGTGTAAGATACTGTGCTGAGGTCAAGAAGAAGAACGCTGTTGGATTTGTCGACAGAGGAATAAGGAAAGAGATCAGTTTCATTCCAGAAATAGCCGCTAAGGAGTGCTGGAACTGTAAGGAATGTTTTCCGCTTTGCCCTACATCATATCTTCAGGCAGCTTTCGTTTTAATCGAAGCTCTCGCGTTTCCCTCACTTTCTTCCGAACCCGCGTCAGGGGAATAGGCAACGATGAGCCAAAATGTTCTCCAAGCGAGAAAGTGAACCCCAACGTTGCAAAAGCTGGAGGGCTTCCGAGCCAAGGCATCAAGGGTGAAGCTGTAATCGGCTACCGCGATCCCTTGACAACACGGGATCTGAAGTCCTCCAGCTTTCCTGAAAGGTAAACAAAATGAGAAAAACAGTGCCATTCTTGACGATCTGTTTTAAGGACACCGGATCGTCAAGCGCTGTCCGGCTATAGATCCTTTTTCAGATTGATGAATATGCTGCGGTCGAACCCCAGTGTCTTGAAAAATGAGAGCAGATCGGTGGAGTCCCAGCGCACAGAGGTGTAGACACGGCTGATTCCCATGCCTTTGTAGAGCTTGAAGATCTCCCGGGCCAGTTGGTCGCCAAGACCCTGGCCCATGTATTCCGGATCGACGCCAAGGGTGGCGATCCATGCGCTCTTTTCGATGCCGAAGCCGAAGGTGAGAATATAGCTAATCATAAACCCGATGACCCGACCGTCCAGTTCCGCCACAAAACAGATGTCGTTTTCGCTTCGGGCGTGTTTTTCGATCAGGGCTTTAAAGTCCGTATCTGCGGGTTTGCGGACAATGGATGCGTAGATGTCGGCGATGTCGTCCGCATCTGCTGCCTCAAGTTCTCTGATCCGAATATTTTCCACGTAAACGGTCCTTTTGTTTCAACAGCGTGATTGGGTTAATCGACTCGGATGATCTTCACATGGCGACCCACCCAGTCCGGTGGCAAATATACACGGCCGCTGTTTCCACTGGATTTGACCAGCTTTTCGATCATCTCCTCCCCGTATATTTCGAATTTTACTTTCGTGGTGCTTCGAAGGTGTTCGAATAGGTCCTCTTAACATCAGTGCCGGGACGGGTCAAGATGGTTTAGCTAAAATGTCGCTATTATACAGCTATCCTGCACTGCGTTACCTGTTTATGCCAATTGCAGGGTTTCGAATGTGTGATCTTCGAGATCGATCACCAGAAGACGATTTCTCAAGGCTTTTTGGGGATTCAGCAGAAGGTTCACCACTTCCATGCACTCCAGCGATGCAACGAGATTGACCCCCGGTGCCAGGCAGCCCAATCGTGTTTCCGCCCCCTTGGCCATGTTCAACTGATCTTCGGGTCCGTAGATGTTTTCGAGCCCTTTGTCTTCGGGAAAGATAGTGGTCACGTGTCCAGAAATGCCGGCTACGGCAGCGGAAACCATGGGGATGCCGGCGCGTTTGGCGGCCGCTTCGAGGATAAACCGGGATTGGATGTTATCCAGACAATCCACCACGATGTTGCATGAACCCACCAGCGTGTCCGCATTCTCCGATGTCAGGAAGGCTCCGGTGGCATTGACCTCGAGGCCGGGGTTGATCGTTTTCACTCGCATGACCGCTGCTTCCACTTTGGGCATGCCGATGCGGTCGATGCTGCTGAGCAGCTGGCGGTTGAGGTTGTGGGCTTCAAACATGTCGCCGTCGACCAGATAAAACCGCCCGATTCCCATGCGGGCCAATGTCTCCGTCACCAAGCCCCCTAAGCCCCCCAACCCCACGATACAGACGGCTGATTCGAGCAGTCGGATCTGATCGGCTTCGGAAAGGGTTTTCATGTTGCGAAGATAACGATCCGGAAGGATTTGTTCCCTTAACGCCGCGATTTCCACCATCCGCCCGGTGATGCCCGTGTCGTCTGCAAGGTGTATAACTTCCGCTGCGCTAATCGTTCGGCAGGGCGTGCCATCGGTGAGTGATGCTTTCAGAGCAAGGGTGTTGAGACGGTGGGAAAGTGTGTTTTTCATAAATTATCCACCAGCCACAGGCGGGAATATGCCCACGCGCTCCCCGCCATTCAACCGGGTTTCAAGGGATCGTTTGACACCATTGATAAAAATCAAATGGGCCTTGACGATGGGAATGTCCAAGTGGTCCAGCAGTTCTTTGATGGAGATGCCTGGCTCGATGGGCACCCGGTCGGAATTTTCGGGTGACAGGGGCGTCAAGGCGGCGAACAGCTTGAGTTGAATATGCGGCTGCTTCATGGGGTGCCTCATCTGTGGTGCATGTGTGGGTGAAGATATAACAATCAAAAATTTAAGACAAAGCATGTTCTTCGTCAAGTGCTGCAAAGCGGAGATTCATGGTGTGCACCCGTTGCTTTTGACATTGGCTTGTGGCATCATCGCCCAGTTTGAAACGCGATTAGCGATGATTGCGATCCCCTTCTTTCATATAAGGGCTTCGGAAAAAATTAAATCCACGATCTTACTTGTCTTTTTGCCCGTGTTCTGCGTTGCGTCGATGGCCACATACAACCAAGTATGAAACCATCGACGCGCCTTGAACACAAGCAAAAATCCGGCGTCATCCCTGTGGATTTTATTTTTTCCGAAGCCCTAAGGCATGGGAAAAGATTTGGTTTTATGGGTCACATCGTAGCCACGATTATTCCCATTTTCAGTCTCGTGATCCTCGGCACCGTTGCCCGGTCCAGGGGATTCCTGCCCCCGGCGTTCCTGGGACCGGCGAACCGGCTGGTTTACTACCTGGCCATCCCGGCGATGATCTTCAGGGCGATTGCCAACGCCTCATTGACCCGTCAGTTCAACCCGACCGTCGTCTGGCTGACACTTCTTGCCCTGATCGTACTGTTTTTTATCTGCTGGGTAAGCAGCCGGCTATTGCGTGTCGCAGCCCCGATCCGGGGGGCCTTCATCCAATGCTCATTTCACGGGAATCTGGGCTATATCGGTCTGGCGGTGGCTTTTTACCACCTGGGTGCCGACGGGCTGGCCCGGGCCAGCATTCTGGCCGCCTTTGTCATGATCCTTCAAAATTTCCTGGCGGTGGTGGTGCTTCAATCCCACAGGAAGGGTGATGCCGAGGGTGGCCGCCTGAGCGCGGTGGCCGGCAAGATCGTGGCCAACCCGGTGATCGTTTCGGCGATTTGCGGCATCTTGTTTTCCATTGCCGATATTCCCATGCCGCTGGTGATGGATCGCAGCCTGCAGATCCTGAGCGGTCTGGCCCTGCCCATGGCCCTGCTCATTATCGGTGGGTCACTCTCCTTGAAACTGATAAAAGCACGGTTCGCTGCCGTATTGGGTACCTGCTTGCTGAAATTGCTGATACTCCCGGCCTTGGGGATTGTGCTGTTTCGCATGACCGATCAGGTTCCTGAGGACTATCTGCCGGCCATGATCCTGCTGGCTTCCCCTACGGCGACCATTGCCTACGTCATGGCCAGGGAGATGGGAGCGGATTCGGATTTTGCCGTGGCTGCCATCTCGGCAACAACCCTGATGTCTGCGGCCACTTTTTCTTTCTGGTTGAGCGTGGGGTGACCCGGGTTACGTCCCGTTGCTGTCCGTCTCACCCTTGGGCGTGTAGCGCAGGCATTCCTGCCCCGAGTTCTGGCGGACGACGAGACTGGGGGGCCGCCGGCTTTTGAAACTCATGGCCCGGCAGCCGTGGGGCTGGCGGGTGTCCCAGGTGATGTAATAGAATCTGCATTTTCGGCAGACGATGGGTTCGCGTGGCTTCATGGTAATGGGTGAACGGGTTCAAATGAAAGGACCTCTTTAAATGAAAAAAATCAGCCATGCGCTGGTGACAGGTGGCGCCGGGTTCATTGGCTCTCACCTGGTGGATGAACTGGTGGCAAACGGATGCCGGGTGACGGTGCTGGACAACCTGTCCACCGGCCACCGCCACAATATCGATCATCTGGGAGATCGAATCGCGTTCGTCGAAGGTGATATTCGGGATGCCAAATTGCTGGACCGGGTGGTCAGGGGGTGTGAGGTGGTGTTTCACCAGGCGGCGGTGGTATCGGTCACCCAATCCGTACAGGATCCCTCCCATTCCTGCGAGGTCAACGACCTGGGGACGGTGCGGGTGCTGGATGCCTCCCGGCGAAATGGCGTGCGGCGGGTGGTCATGGCCAGTTCCAGTGCGGTCTACGGCGACGATCCGCGCCTGCCCAAAACCGAGGACATGGAACCCATGCCCATGAGTCCCTATGCGGTGCAAAAGCTTACCGGAGAGTTTTACGCCTCGGCCTTCGGCGGGTTGTACGGTCTGGAAACGGTCTGCCTGAGATATTTCAATGTGTTCGGTCCCCGGCAGGATCCGTCGTCACCCTATTCCGGGGTGATCTCCATCTTCATGACCAAGGCGGCTGCCGGCCAACCACCCACCATATACGGTGACGGCGGTCAGTCCAGGGATTTTGTTTATATTAAAGATGTGGTTCGTGCCAATTTGCTGGCCGCAACCGAAGCGGCCGCCGCCGGGCGGGTATTTAACGTGGGCACCGGGGCGTTTATCCGTATTCGTGACCTGTGGACACTGATCGGCGAGCTTTCCAACGTAAAGATCGATCCGGTTTTCGGTCCGCCTCGAGCGGGTGATGTCCGTGAGTCTGTCTCTGATATCGGTCAGATTGGTAAAGCACTTGGATTCAGCCCACAGGTGGCGCTTCGCCAGGGGCTGATCGATACCCTGGCTTGGGTCCGGGCTGCTGCATGAAATTAAGGGCCGGTCGAATTGCGCCACCGGGGCGCCATCGTCCAAGATTTTATCCAATTGAATGCAATCCGTTGAAAAGAGAGCGTGGTGAGTTTCGACCGGGGATCACGATCCTGCGTCTTCGGTATTGGCATCCCAGAATTTTTTAACGACCGGCCCGCGCCATTTCCCTTTGCCTGAAATGGTAGGAATGTTCTGATCGTCAATATGGCGGGCGACTTTTTCCCAGCTGTTGCCCGCGGTCCGCATGGCTGCAATGATATCCAGCAGCCCGGGCTTGTCTTCATCACTGAGTTTTACATTGCCTATTCCACCGATGCCTGTGGGGTTATCCACGGTTTCAGCCGGTACGATGCTGTCGATCGCATTTCCGTCCGGTTGTGCATCAGCCGGTTGACTGCGTTGGGGCAGAACATCTTCGCCGCCCAAGTGGCTTTTCATCATGCTGGCGATGGTCTCTAGGGCGTCGGCGATGCGGGTCGCTGTTTTTTCCCCGGCCGCCAGTGTATCGGCCATGCGTTTCTGGTTCTCTGCCAGAATGTCCAGGCTGCCCTTGACGAGCGTAAAATTCTCACTGGTCACTTTGGCGTAGTAATCCGGACGCCGGCGCTCGTTTGGCGTACGGCGCTGGGGGCCCTTGTAGTCCGTGTAGTCCCGCCTTCCCCGGTCCGGCTGCTTCAGCTTTCCACTTCTCGTTATAGGGCCGCGGAAAAAATAAAGCGCCACATCGGCCTGCGTCGTCTCCTCCTTGATGCCTCGATATCATATTGAATGCAAAATGGAAAATAAATACCCGTGACCTTTTGCCAAAAGCAGGTGACATCAGGCCTCACTATTGCGGGACAGTGTATGGAAAACACGGCGCAGAACAGATAGGGCGCGTTTCTATCCGGACTTATCGGTAGGGCCGGTGAGCGACTTTAGCCGGATCATGAAAATACCGATGGCGTGCCGGGCATGGGACATTTTCTTAGGGTTTCAGGGCCTGACGGATGCGGGACATGGCGGTAGTCACATTTTCGCGGCTGTTGAACGCGCTGATCCGGATGTAGCCTTCGCCGCAGGTTCCGAAACCGGCACCCGGCGTGCAGACCACGCCGGCTTTTTCCAGCAGCATGTCAAAAAAGGCCCAGGAATCCCTCCCCGTCGAAACCCAGATGTAGGGCGAGTTCTCGCCGCCGATGCAGGGGTAGCCAAGGGTTTGCATCTCTTTTCGGATCAGGGCGGCATTGGCCATGTAGTCGTCCACCAGTTCGGCCACCTGGCGTTTGCCGGCATCGCTGTAAACCGCTGCTGCTGCCCGCTGGACCGGATAGGAAACCCCGTTGAACTTGGTGCTGTGACGCCGGTTCCACAGGCTGTGAACCGAGTGGGCGTCACCGGATGATGTATACGCCATCAGGGATTTGGGCACCACGGTATAGGCGCATCGGGTACCGGTGAAACCGGCGGTCTTGGAAAAGCTTCTGAATTCGATGGCCACCTGCCGGGAACCCTCGATTTCGTAGATGGAGTGGGGCAGGGTGTCGTCCCGGATAAAGGCCTCGTAAGCGGCATCGTACAGGATGATGGCCTTATTGGCTGCTGCATAGTCCACCCATGCCTTGAGCTGGTCCGTCGTAACGGTGGCGCCGGTGGGGTTGTTGGGAAAGCACAGGTAAATCAGGTCCACCGGCTCCTGGGGCAGGCCGGGGATGAAACCATTGTCCGCGTTGCCGTTCAGATAGACAATGCCATCGTACCGCCCATTGCGGTATCGCCCCGTGCGGCCGGCCATGACATTGGTGTCAAGATAAACGGGGTAGACCGGGTCTGGAATGGCGATCCGGGCACCGGTGTCGAAGATTTCCTGGATATTGCCGGTGTCGCACTTGGCACCGTCACTGATGAAGATCTCATCGGCACGGATGTCTGCACCACGGGCCTTAAAGTCGTTTTCGGCGATGGCTCTCCGCAGGAACTCATACCCCTGTTCAGGGCCGTATCCGCGGAAACTGCCCTCGGCGGCCATCTCGTCAACGCCCTTGTGAAAGGCGGCGATACAGGCCTCTGGGAGGGCGCGGGTGACATCGCCGATGCCCAGTCTGATGACAGCCGGATCAGGCTGGCGCTGCTGGTGGGCGGCTACCCGTTTGGCAATATCAGAAAAGAGATAGGACGCTTTGAGCTTCAGGTAATTATCATTGATGAGAATCATGGAATACCTCGTTTTCTCGTTGCGAAAAGGGTTGATGGGTCACCGAATCAGGGCCTCGGAAATAATTAAATCCACAGAGATGACGCCGGATTTTTGTTCGCCAATTTTATATAAGATCAGGCAAGGCGCGTCGATGGTTTCATACTTGTTGTATGTGGCCATCGACGCAACGCAGAACACGGGCAAAAAGACAAGTAAGATCGTTGATTTGATTATTTCCGAGGTCCTCAGATCCTGATCATCGATGGGGATCCTGGCGGTCTCTTGAAACGCGTTCATGACGATGGTGGTGTCGGTGGAGACCACCCCCTTCAGCGGCGCAATCCGCTCTCTCACCAGGCGCCCCAGCGCCTTTGTGTCTGTTTCACGTACTTTGAGCAGATAATTCGTATATAACATTGTTTTATAGAATATAAACCATTCTTGTGGTTCAGAGAAAAAGATTGATGTCTCCATCCTTTTTTTCTATTCTTGCCGGGTCCCTAAAGATCGAATACCGGCTGTTCAAGCGAATCCCTGGCCGAGGAAGTTTTCCCCTTTTATTTTTGCTACAGGAGTTTGTGATGCTGAAGATTGCCATTATCGGCCTGGGCGGGTGCGTCGGCGCCATCCTCCGATACGTTGTGGCCGGCGGGGTGCACACGCTGGCGAATACGGCCTCTTTCCCGGTGGGGACCATGACGGTCAATATCGCCGGCTGCCTGCTGATCGGTATCGGCGGCGGGCTCATGGAGAGCCGGCAGCTTTTTTCGCCGGAATGGCGGGCGTTCCTTTTTGTAGGCATCCTTGGGAGTTTCACCACCTTTTCAACCTTTGGCCTGGAAACCTTCAACCTGGCCAAAGAGGGGCAATGGCTGGCATCCTTTGGCAATGTGGGGATCAGTCTGGTGTTGGGGCTGGCAGCGGTTCTCGCCGGTCATATGCTTTCCCGGCTGATTTGACCGCCGGCTAATTTTTTTTAACGACAAAATGTCTGTGAACAAACATGGAGTGGGCCATGACCGTATTAAAGGAAGCAGGGCAACTGCTGCGGATATTCATTGGGGAAGCGAACAAATATGGCCGAATCCCCCTTTACGAATGGATTGTAAAGCAGGCGCGGTCCCGGGGCATGGCCGGTGCCACGGTGCTGCGGGGAATTCAGGGGTTTGGCGCCAACAGCCTCATTCATACCACCAAGATTCTCCGACTTTCCGAAGACATGCCCGTGGTCGTGGAGATTATCGATTCTGAAGAGAAGATCGAATTATTTCTTCAGACCATCGATCATGCCATCACCGAAGGCATTGTCACGGTGGAAAAGGCCCGGGTGCGCATGTACCGGGCCGGCGGGAAAAAAGGCGGGTGATTGAACCATCGCAGGCTATGGGTCCATCTCATGATTGTTCATGGAGCGGTTTGCCCGCAGCACCAGCCTCATCCGAACCACAAAACCCAGCACCATCACCGCACTGATCAGAATCATCAGGCTGGCGGCAAAAAAGGTCATGATGAAGGAAAACGGGTCTCCGAGCCTGTAGGATGCCGCCAGCAGGGAAACCCCGAAACAGACAAAAAAACAGGCGATGCCGGTGAGCAGCAATTGTCTGAGCCACCACCAAAGGCCTGGCTTAACAACGGTGCGACTGCTGTCCGCGTGTTGGCCGGTCTCTTCCGACATCGGATCAGAACCGCAGGGACAGGCAGGTCAGGCCGCCGTCCATTTTTCTGAATTCGCTGGTGTCCAGTTCAATGATGTGTTTGTCCAGCGCATGCAGTTTTTGCCGGGTGTCGGGAAATCCAGCGGGCATGATCAGGTGGCCGTTGACCAGCAGGGTGTTCCCCGCATATTCCTCCTGCGGTGAAACCACGATCCGATGGAAGCCGGCAAGGGCCGGATGATCGGCAAAGGTCTGGGTGGTCAGCAGGGTGTCATTTCCCACCGCATTGACACTGGATTTGAAATGCAGCCCGGCGGCAACGGGCACCGGGGTCCAGGTGTACCCAAATCCGGCCACGGCCTCTCCCAACTGGCGTGCACCATTTTCGTTGGTCCGGTCCGATAACCCAATAAACAGATGATGTCCCACCATAAGCACATCCCCACCGTCCAGCGTTCCCGGCGGCCGGACCCAGACGGTTTTGCGAAAAGGCTCCAGAGCGGATGCGATGGACGGCACCTCTCCCTTGCGCGACGCGGCACCCGGATTGGTGATAATGGCTACATCAGGGGTCACTACAGCCGCATCCTCCACAAAATGGGCGTCGGGATACCCCTCCAGCGGATCGAGCACGGTTACCGAAACCCCGCAATCACTCAGCGATTTTGCATAGGCATCAAACTGATCCATTGCATTTTTATGGTCGGGTGCCCCCAGCATTGAGGTGGTGATGCCGGCTGCCATTTCTTTTCCCGGCCTTCTGGTGATGGCATGGGTATATCTCATTTCATATTCCTGACTAAGGATTGGGGACGAAATAAAGTGGACATAATTGCGCAGGATTTAGAGTTCGTATTCAAGGCGCATCGACGGTTGCATACTGGCTGTCTGTGGTCGTTGATGCAACGCGGAAGACGGACATAAAAACAAGTAATTCTGTTCACTTTATAAAGTTCACGATCCTAAAGATTGTTGCCGAATGGTCACGAATGGAACAGGCCACCAGTATCATCATTGGAAACTGATTGTCATGTTGACACTAATGTTCGGGCTCTGCGGATCAACCATGGCTTACGCCCAGTCAGAAATAAAGATCGGTATTCTTGGTAAATGGGGAGTCGGAAAGGTTTATGAACAATGGGGGCCAACAGCTGCAATTCTCTCGGAGAAATTGTCTGAAAAATTTATTTCTTGCGCAGTTGTCCAAGCTCCTCCCGAATAGCGCCCAGTTCGGTCGCCATCAGTGATTTGAGTTCCTCGATGGCCTTGATGACAGCATCAATGCCGGCCCTCTCTCCCAATTTTATCCGTTTCTGTGAGTCACTGATCAGGTAGGGGGCTTTGGATTCGATTATTTTTGCCTTCAGCCACTGGAACTGCCTGACCTCTTCCAGCAGCATTTTCTCTTTTTCGTCCTGGCCCAATTCATCGTTGATAACGGAGGTTTCCAAAGCAGAGTAGACCGCCATGATTCGCTTGATGGTGTCCGGATGGGCTTTGGACTTGTGAGTCCGGATATATTTGCCCAGCGATCTTAAAAGCCTGAGCAGGGTATGGATCACCTTGTCGTCTTCAAACGGCTCCACCAACTCGTCAACCTGGTAGATGAAGGCGTCGAGGGCATCGTCGGTAATTTCCCAGTCGATGGACAGAATCGTTGATTTCAGGTCTTTTAACGGAAAATCGGTCTTGGGTGCCGGAGGCTCATCCGCCGGCGATTCATCCTGTAGCGGCAATGAATTACTGAAAAAATCATCGAGACGGTTTTCCAAATCAAAGGCGAAAGTATCATTCGCTTTTTTGTCCACGGCGGTACCTCCTATAGAAGCTTTTCCCGAATGGCCACAATCGTTATAGAGATGGCTTTTTTAACAGTGGGGACCACGTTATCTCCCTTTAGCGCACTGGCCGTGAAGCTAGGCGCTTTGAGTTGTGCGTTGAGATCCTTCTCCATCGTTTCGACATCGAGAATGGGAATTCCCTCCATTGCCATGTCTCGCTTATTGTATTGGAAAACAATGGGGATGTCGGCTATGTCAATATCGTAGAATTTTAGATTTTCTTTCAGGTTGTTCAGGGCGCTGATATTGTTTTCCCGCCGGTCGACCATGGAGTCAGCGACGAAGACAATCCCATCCACGCCTTTCAGCACCAGTTTGCGGGTGGCGTTGTACTTGATCTGGCCGGGAACCGTATAGAGTTGGGTTTTAACATTGTATCCTTTTATGGCCCCCAGTTCAAACGGCAGAAAATCGAAAAACAGGGTCCGATCGCCCTGGGTTTTGATACTGACCATGTCAGATTCGATACGGTGTCGGATCCGGCTGAAGATATATTCCAGATTGGTGGTTTTTCCGCCCCTGCCGGGGCCAACAAAAACAAGTTTGACCTGAACTTCTTTTGTCTTGGTATTGATAAACGCCATGTTTCCGTCCCGCTTGTCGATGAATTCGGGTGGTACAGGCCGTTGAAGAGCAGGCCACCAGACTAAGACGATCCCGTCCGGTCAATCAGCACTTTGATTTTATTAATCACTTCATCAATCTTCAGCCTCAGGTAGCCTAGTGATACATCGTTACCGAAAATGGACACCAGGAGAAAGTCATCCATGATTTTGGTGAAATTGATGTTCTCGCTTTTGCCTTTATGGAAAAGCAGCGAGAACTCCTCTTCGCCGATGATGGAGGCCATTGCGCTAACCGCCCCGAAGTTCCCGGCAGCTAAGGCCGCCAGAGAGTATACGTCGTGGCGAACCTTTCCGTCATCGAGGTTGACGATGACATTGCCGGCCATGTCGATGAGAATCACGGATTGTATGCCCAGCGTCATCAAATCGGTGGTCAACGCTTCTTCCAAACCGTCCAGTTGTTCTTGATCCAGGATATACGACAATGTCCCTTCCTCCTTGCTGAATCAGGTCTTTCCCAGGCAGTCAGCCATGAACGGATGGCGTGTAATCCCGCCACGGCGGCAACCGCAGGTCCAACTATTCGGGAACGATGCGACCGGTTCAAGTGCGTTTCATACCCTCTCCTGATACCCTTTTTCGCTTTGGGTTTACAAGTTTTTTCTATGATTTTAGGTACTTTTTTTTGTTCGGCCTTTTTCCGATGGAACATTGCCAACGCAGGCAGGCTATGAACATCCGTTTTTACCGGACATCGGTGCTTCATCAATCGGTCTGTCAACTATTTTGCTAATTGACTGTAACTGTTAGTTATTCGATACCATTCCGGTTAATAGAAGCTTGCTTTTTCACTTGAAAACAGGATAAAGTGCCCGTTAAGAAGATCGCCACGCACACCCTTTGGGTAACGTTTTCCTTGGCGTGACTTAATTCTGCCGGTGTCATGACCATACTTTCGTGCGCCCGGACGTCGATATGGACGACTTCGACTGGTATCTTTTCCATACCGGTCGGAACCACGCGCCATCTGTGGTTGACACACGTAGGAGACAACATCGATGCATGATTCCATCTGGCAGGCGGAAAAAAAGAAAATCCTGACCCGCCTTTCCATCGCCATATATAAAATGACGGATGAACAGCTGATCTCTCTGCTGCATCTGTTCAAAGACTTGGAACTCAAAGACAAAGAGAAGCTTCTGGAAATGCCGAAGTCCCATCCAGACGGCATTGTCGGTGCCAGAGACAGGCAATTGCTTATCGCCCGCTTTTTTCTCCTGATCAATCACCTGTCCGAAGCCGAATTGCTCGAGTTCATGAACCGATACGAGGAAAAACGGTTTACCATGCTTCGGGAATATCCCCGGGTTCCCTGCAATATTGCCCTGGATCTGGCCGCTAATGGCCGTGCAATCAACTGTTTTGCCACGGATATCAGTGCCGGACTTGGCCCTGAAACTCAAAGGCCGTGTCATCCGCCTGGAGCACGGGGGGGTTGGAATTAAATACGAGGCGCTGACCAGTTACCAGTTAGAAATCATGAAGGATTTGATAAACCGCCTCCATCGTCAAGTTAGTTCTCAGCTTCGTGTGGGCTGAAAAATAATCTTTCCGGAGATCCGGTGCCCAATGGCCTGATCGATTTTGTGCGTGGCGCTGCCCTCCATCCGTTTTGCCAGCAGATAAGCCATTGAAATTGGAACTGACCGTGTTATAATTAAAGTACAACGGTTGCGTGGTTAGAAAAGGAGTTGAACTGGAAATGATCGACGTTAGAAGCCAGCACATTGAAGTCAGTAGTGAACGGCGGCAATACCCCAGGCTGGAATTTCGTTGCACGGTGCTTTTTGGTCACATGAAGGGAGTGCTAAATGTGACCGACATGAGCCTGAATGGTCTGTTTGTGGAGGTAGCGGATAAAACTGGTCTTGATCCAGGGCGGGTGGTCAGCCTTGCGATTAAGTTCCCCACCGAGGAAAAAGCGATTCTTTTAAAGGCAAGGGTCGTCAATGTCAATAAACGGGGCGTGGGATGCCATTTTGTGGATACTGCCCCAAAAAATAATGAAGCCATTAAAAACTGTTTCGAAACCTTCAGGGATACCCTGCCGCTTCGCTGATCTTTCCACCAGGTGACTGTCTATCCCCATCTGCTACAGCCCGATTTCTCACCAATTACCTGTATTTCCCAGATGTGACACGATGGCCAAAGCGGATTGGATGGCATCGCTGTCACGGTCTACCCGTGTGAGGGGTTCCATGGCCGAAACCATGGCGTTGATCTGGGGGTCGAAATAGACGCCGCCTCCGTTCTCCGCTTGAATCATCAGATGCTTTTGCGACACCATCTGGATGATTCGGCCGGCGTTTTTGTCCCGCGGTTTCCTGGCCATATTGGTGATCAGGGTGGGTCGAATCCGCTTCAGATGGGCGGCCATTTCAGCTGCATCCGCCGGATCTCCGTTCTCGGCCACCCGATCGAGCAGGGTACTCACTGTTCTCACCTGCATGTCATTTTTTGGGTCCATCGCCGCTTTTACCAGGTTTCCCAAAGAGGGCCGGCGGCTTGTCATCCGGCTCAAGGTTCGATAGACGGCGTTTCTGACGAAGGCATACGCGTTTTGAATAGCTACGGGTTGGGGTGTCATCACCACGACCTGACGGTGGGCTGATAGAAAAAAGTCAAGGGTGTTGAAGCCGGTGCCGGCCCCCAGGTCGAGGATCACATGGTCGGCTTCGATTTTTGAGATGGCCTGAAGAATTTTAATCTTCTGAGCGTATTGAAGATTGGCCAGGGTCAGCACCTCGCTGGCGCCGCAGATGATTCTAAGCCCCTTCTGCTCAGTGCCCATGCAGACTTCGTCCAGTGTGGCATACTGGCGGCTGATGAAATCATTCAGGGTTCTGCTCGGTGTGCGGATGCCCATGAAGGTGTGAAGATTGGCCCCGCCTAAATCTCCGTCGATGACCACGGTGTCATTGCCTTTTTCGGCCAGTGCCATGGAAATCAAAATGCTGAGAACGCTCTTGCCGATGCCCCCTTTACCGCCACCGACCGCCCAGATTTGCGGTGATTGTGTCCGCTCTTTTTCAGTGTGCTGTTTTTGCATCCGTTTTATCCCCTTGAATTTCAGTGTCGTACCAGATGATTCCACAGATTCCAGATCATGTCCTGTTCGTCGTTGATTATGGTACAGAATGCATTCAGGGCTATTGCCGTTTCTTCAGCCATTGGATCGAATGCAATGCCGACAATGTGGGTCGGACGGGTCATCCCGCCGACCGTTTTTCGCCAGGTCACATTGCCGGTCAGTTGATTGATCACCGTCCGATTCCCTTCAAGGATCGTCAGCGTCGTTTTTTGTTTGAGCAACGCTTCAAAATCGGAGCGGGCGGTATCATTTTTCAGAACCACACAAACGCCACCGGTTGAAAGGTCTCTGATGGTGCCGTGAATGACCCGCTTTTTATCGGTGTTTTCCGGTTTAAACCCCAATTTGACATCCGCGGGCATGCAGTACCGGCAGGTCCGACGAACCGTCTGCCAGGAACGGTCGCTGCCTTGCGGCGTCCGGATCCGGCTTAATCGTTCGATGAGTTCGCGGATTCTCAGATAACGGTAGCAAGTGGCCTTGAGCACAGGCTTTGAAATTTTAACCAGTTCCACGGCGGTGGTGGCCGCGACCCGTGCGCGGCAAAACGACTCCTCTTCCAAGGGAAAAATATCTCCGAAAATGTCATTTTCCGCCAGCGCAATGGCGGTGGATGGCCTGGCATCGTCCCTTTGCGGCAGTGTTTCTGTCAATTCACCCGATACGATGAAGTAGATGTCTGTGGCCTCCTGGTCGGTGTCGTAAACCGCTTCGCCGGGTGACAGGCGAACACGGGTCAGACGAAGCATCAGGGCCACCATCTCCTCATAGTTCAGCTGGGAAAAAAGAACCTGTGACGGCATGTCGCCGCTTCCCTTGCGTCGGACCATGGCATGAAAGTCGCGCCCCTCTTTATGGGAAGGCTTGACGATACTCCACTCTAAAATCTTAGTCACAATGGACTGGAGAACCATGCCTGCGTCCAGGTAGAGGGCGGCCGCTTTATTGTAGGCCACCAGTGCCGCTTCCGGGTGCTTTCTACCGGCTAACAGATCCGCGAATTTGCGGTGCAGGTCCGGATGGTCGGGAAAGACTTCAAGAAGGTTTTCGAATTCCTCCACCGAATTGATATCGATTTGATTATCGAGGATCTGTTCGATGATGCTTCCCTGGTCCAGGTTCGCGTGCTGTTCGATTCCATTCATTTTCAAAGCATCCGTCCTTTTTTAAGTGCGGCGATGACAGCGTCCAGGCGTTGGTTCAACAATTCGCTTTTTTGGTGGGAAAGGCGCATGATCTCCATCAGTGGGGCCATCCGACGGTCGATATTTAATAACATTTCGGTCAGCTCGGCAAGTCTCTGGGTGATGCTGTCCAACTGGGCCTGGATCGGCTCTCTTGCCACCTCAAGGGCATCCACCGGGCGGTGCCGGCGAAACTCGCCGATCATTTTTTCAAGATCATGCTTTTCGGCCTCGGACAGGCCGACAGTGAACGCATCTACTTTTTGCTGGGACATGAAGATACCTGGCCTGCTACCTCATATGTGGTCATAGTTTTTCAGATGCTCGCGTATCACCGAGTCAATGTTTTCGATATTCTGGTCCTTTGTTCGCGGCAGATGGTGTGTCCAGGATGGCGCCTGATTTTTTTTCTTGCCGCTGCCCACCCATATCAGAAAAATGAGCAGGACAACGATGATTGACGTCACCACGATAAGGGCTGCGATCAGTCGCTGCTGAAACCGGTTTTGGATTAAATCATCAGCGTTGCTGTTCTTTGAAAAAACCGAACCGTAGGCATTCATAGATGCCCCATCGAAGGACGTAGAGCTCCCCGCCGGTGCCGACTTTTCCGGCTCGCTGGTTGGTTCCGGTAAAGACGCGTTTTCTTCGATCGATGGAATCTGATGCGCTTTTTTAATCGGCAGGTTGGCTGCGGCCGAAGAGACGGGGCGATAAGCATCGATGATGAAACGGTCATTGCTGCCAATGCGAAGGTCCTTAATAACCGACGCTTCTGCCTGCAGTATAGGCGTCAGAAGCATGGCAAGGGACACGATCAGTAGCGGCGTTGCTTTCAGCGCAACCCATTTTTTTAGCTCGATCATCGTTATGCCGATGGTTTTTATCACATTTCCCTGTTTACTCCGGTGCGGCTTTATGAAACCATCTTCTTCAGGCGGGTGAGGCCTTCTCCGGCTGGTAGGCGCATAACGGCTCCTCAGCCATGTAGTTGCCGGTGGCCTCAAAGGCCCTGGCGCGGCATCCGCCGCAGACCGCCCGATATTCGCAGGCACCGCATTTTCCTTCCAGCTGTTTGAAGTCCCTAAGCTTCAGGAACACCGGTGAGTGATTCCAGACTTCACTGAAGGTGTTTTTGGTGATATCCCCGCATTTAACATCGGTGTAGCCGCACGGCTGCACGACACCGGTGTGGGAGATGAAACAGAACCCCGTACCGGCCAGGCAGCCCCGGGTGACGGCATCGAGTCCGTGGGTTTGAAAGGTGATGGTCTTTCCTTCCGCTTTCGCCCGCTGACGCAGTATCCGGTAGTAGTGGGGCGCACAGGTGGCCTTAAGTTGCAGCGGAGTTTTTTCGCGCTGATCATAAAACCAGTTCAGCGTGGTTTCGTACGCTTCGGCATCGATGGCCTGGTCCACGATATATTTTCCCCGGCCGGTGGGCACCAGCAAAAAAATATGATGGGCCGCCGCACCCAGTTCCTCGGCCAGTTCAAGAATTCTGGGGATCTGGTCCAGATTGGTTTTGGTGATGGTGGTGTTGATTTGGAATTCGATTCCCGCGGCCTTCACATATTCGATTCCCCGGATGGCGGCATCGAAAGCGCCGTCAACGCCACGGAATTTATCGTGGAACTCCTTGGTGGCCCCGTCAATGCTGGCACTGATCCGCCGAATACCGGAGGTCACCATTTTCTCGGCCACTTCCGGAGTGATCAGGGTTCCATTGGGAGCCATCACCATTCTCAGCCCCAGGCTGTCACCATACTTGGCGATGTCGAAGATGTCATCCCTGAGCAGGGGTTCACCACCGGTGAGGATGATGATGGGTCTCCCCACCTCGGCGATCTCATCCAGCAGTTTGAATGCTTGGCCGGTATCCAGTTCTCCCGCGTAGGGACCGTTGGTGGCCGAGGCTCGGCAGTGAACGCAGGAGAGGTTGCAGTTCCTTGTGGTTTCCCAGGCCACCAGGCGAAGGGTGTGGCCCTTGCCGTAATCCTGGCCATGACCGTGGGGCGGATTTCCTTTTTCAGTGTGGGGATGAGGAGTCATGGGTCACATCTATCCTTTAAGAGGCCTTGATCATTACGATGGCCGATAGTTAGCAGTGGCGAGGGCAAAAGGATCGCCGTCAACCGTTTATCAGGGCGGCGGCATCCATGGCAAAATAGGTGAGGATCATGTCGGCACCGGCCCGTTTGATGGCGGTAAGGGTTTCCATCATCACTTTCTGGCCGTCAATCCACCCCATTTTTTCAGCAGCCTTGATCATGGAAAACTCGCCGCTGACATTGTATGCCGCCACGGGCAGATCCACTTCGTCCCGGATCCGGCAAATGATATCCAGGTAAGCCAACGCCGGTTTCACCATGATGATGTCGGCCCCTTCCTCCACATCCATGGTGGCTTCGCGTATGGCCTCTTTGGCATTGGCCGGGTCCATCTGGTAGGTGCGCCGGTCACCGAACTGGGGGGCGCTGTTGGCAGCCTGCCGAAACGGCCCGTAATATGACGAACAGTACTTGGCGGCGTACGACATGATGGGGATGTGGGAATAGTCGTTTTCGTCCAGCATGTTCCGGATCTCGGCGACCCGGCCGTCCATCATGTCCGATGGGGCCACCATATCGGCGCCCGCCTTGGCATGGGACAGGGCCGTTCGGGCCAGAAGGTCCAGGGTGGCGTCATTGTCAACGGTATGGCCGTCCACAAAGCCGCAGTGGCCGTGGTCGGTGTACTGGCACAGGCACACATCGGTGATCACCGCCAGTTCCGGCACATTGTCTTTTACCGCGCGGGTGGCCCGCTGGACGATACCGTCTTTGGCGTAGGCCTGAGTGCCCAAGGGGTCCTTTTTCGGTGGGATGCCGAAAAGGATAATCGCGGGGATGCCCAGGTCGAAGGCCTGTCCGGCCACTTTGATCAGGTGGTCGATGGAAAGCTGGTGGTGGCCGGGCATCGCATCGATGGGGTTTTTGACCCCTTTCCCGTCGATGGCAAACAGCGGCAGGATGAGATCGTTGACGGAAAGGACCGTCTCGCGGATCATTTTGCGAAAAGCCTTGCTCTGGCGCATTCTTCGGGGGCGATAATCGGGAAACAGCATGTCAACTCCTGGTGGTGGTCGTGAAATGGATAGCGGTGGCCAACTGTTCGTGTGATGACGGATCAGAACTTATTTTTCGGTCCACTGTGAAAACGTCGATAGGCGATCATAAGGTTTCGGCAATCTCCTTATCGGTGAGGTAACAGGCCGGGTCCTCGGCCCACACATCACCATAGACCGCCTCCGCCCGGACTCTGAAGTTGCCGCCGCAGACATCCAGCCACGCGCAGGTGGAACACTTGCCCTTCACGTGGCGCTTTTTTTCCTTGAGCTTTAACAGCAGATCATCTTCCGGCTGGGTCCAGATTTCGGAAAAGGGGCGCTGGCGGACATTGCCAAAGCTGTGGTGTCGCCAGAACTGGTCGGCATACACCTCTCCGTCCCAGCTGACGCAGCCGATGCCCCGGCCCGAGTTGTTGCCCTCGTTCATCTTGAGCAGTTCGAGAACCTCAGCAGCCCGTTCGGGGTTCTCCTTGAGCAGCCGCAGGTAGAGATAAGGGCCGTCGGCGTGGTTGTCCACCGTGAGCACTTCCTTGGGGATGCCTTTGTCGTGGAGCGCTTTGGTGCGGTCGATGATCAGGTCAACGGCTTTGCGGGTGCCTTCCAGGCTCAGGTCCTCTTCCACCATTTTGGATCCCCGGCCGGCGTAGACCAGATGATAAAAACAGACCCGGGGGATGTCCATCTCCTCCAGCAGATCGAAGATGGCAGGAATTTCATCCACATTGAACTTGTTGATGGTGAAACGCAACCCCACTTTGATGCCTGCGTCCTGGCAGTTGCGGATGCCTTCCAGGGCCTTGTCATAGGCACCGGACACGCCCCTGAACTTGTCGTTGATCTCCTTCATGCCGTCCAGGCTGATGCCCACATAGGAAAGGCCGATGGATTTGAGTGTTTTGGCCATGCCGGGAGTGATCAGGGTGCCGTTGGTGGAAATCACCGCCCGCATGCCTTTTTCGACCGCATATGCAGCCAGTTCCGGAAGATCCTTTCTGACCATGGGCTCGCCGCCGGAGAACAGGATTACCGGGGCGCCGAATTGGGCCAGGTCATCGAGCAGCGCTTTCCCTTCGTCAGTGGAGAGCTCGTTGGCAACGGATTCTTCCGTGGCATGGGCATAGCAATGAACGCACTTGAGGTTGCATTTTCGGGTTACGTTCCAGACCACCACCGGCCGCTTGTCTTTGGAGAACTGAAGCAGATGGGAGGGCAGGGTGGAGGAGTGTCGGCCGTAGCGAAGGGCGTCAGAGGGCTCGACGGTGCCGCAGTACAGCTTTGATATTCCGATCATATGGGGTCAGCCTTCCAGCAGGTTGTCAGGTTTCGGGGGCAGTTGGGGACGGTCATCGCCGCTTTGCCTGAGGAGTTCAGAGATATAGCTTTCCGGCTTTTCAAGAGCCTCCCGGGTAATAAAAAAACGGGTCCGCCCTGTCTTTTCACGAACCAGCTTCAGACCATGTTCGAAATCAGCGGTCAACTTCCGGTAATACCCTTCCGGCGTGCTCAGGGTGTTGAAGCATTGTCCGATGATGGTGTCGATGGCCTCTTCTTCCAAGACAATGTTAATACCATGATTTTTGATAAAGTAAAGCTCGATAGTCTTGGTTCCTTCGTAGTAAGACTTGACCTTTTTAAGCACTTTCTCGATGTCGGTCACCTGACGGCAGTAGGCATTGGCGGCCAGTTCAATGCGTGAATCTGTCAGTTGAATACCGTATTTTTCACTGAAGGTTTTCCGGTTCGCCGTAATATATTTTACAATGCGTTGACATTCTTCTGTCGCCAGTTGGTCAAAAGCATGTCTAAATGTCTCATCATCGGGTCGGTCAAGAAGTTCGTTCAGGCTCTTTTCCGGTGAATCGATCACCTGCCGGGTGACGGCAAACCGGGTGATGGTGGTAGATGGAAGGGTTTTTTCAAAAGGCAACAGGGCGCCTTCCACCGCACTGACCAAGCCGCGTGCGCCGGTGTTTTCATCATATGCCCGCCGGGCCAGCACCTCCAGGGCTTCGGTCTGAAACTTGACATCGATGCCGTAGGCGGCAAAATCCAGCTTTTTGCCCAAAATGATGGGGTTGTTGGGATTGTTAAGAATGTCGCAAAGATCCGCTTCGGTCAGTCGTTCGAATACTGTACGCACGGGAAGCCGACCGACAAACTCGGATTCAAACCCGTACTGGACGAGATCTTCGGATTTTACCTTAGCCAGAATGTCCCTGTCCTGGGACGGGTTGGAAATTGAGGCCCCGAATCCGATCTTCTGGTCTGCGATGCGCCGGGAAATAATCTTGTCCAGGCCGGAAAAGGCGCCGCACATGATAAACAGAATATGCTTGGTGTTGATACTGTTTTTTTCTTTTTTGCCGGTTTTCCTGAACCGGTCGATCTCCTGAAGCATGGATACCGGGTCGTGGGGTACCTTTAGATCCACCTCGGTCTCTTCCATGGGTTTGAGAAGCGCCCGTTGGACACCGGTCCTGGAGACATCGGCGCCGATCAGGTTGTGGCTGGAGGCGATCTTATCGATCTCATCGATATAGATGATTCCGTATTGGGCCAGGTCGATATCCCCGTTTGCCTCTCTGACCAGGTCCCGGACCAGATCTTCCACGTCGCCGCCCACATAGCCGGTTTCACTGAATTTGGTGGCATCGCCTTTGACAAAGGGGACACCTATTTTTTTGGCAATGAGCCGCACCATGTAAGTTTTGCCCACACCGGTGGGCCCGAGCATCAACACGTTGTTTTTAATGACGCCGACCATGTCGTTGAAGTCGTCGGGGACACTTTGAACATGCTTGATCCGGTTGAAGTGGGTGCAGACCTTTGTGGCCAGAATATCTTTGGCCGCCGTCTGCTTGACAATGTACTGGTCCAGATAGGAAACCAGATCCTGGGGTTTTGCCAGCTTCACGCTGCCACCGAATTTTTTGGCCAGAAAATCACCCAGTTCTTTCTCAAGCTCTTTGGGGTCGGGTATTTTTTCATTCAATTCTCTCATAATACGTGACTATAAGCACATGACCCGGTAAATTCAAGTGCCTGTACACGGGGCAAGGTATTACAGGAAAACCGGTGGCTGAAAGACGGTTCACTGACTTGAAAAAAGGGGGTTTAGAATCATCACCAACTGCCGATAATATAATTGGGTTGTTGTGTCAGTTAGCGCTAAACGAAATCGCTGCTCAACCGCGAGACAGAAAATAAATGTTGACACAGGATTTGGATAGATTAGATTTACAGCTTAGGTGTTTATCCCGTAATAGACATACGGTGGTTGATCTTCATTTCCATTCCCATTTTTCAGACGGCGCTGATGCGGTGGATGAGATAGCACAACGAGCCCGGCAGTTGGGAATCGGGGTTGCCATTACCGATCACAATGCCATTGACGGCGCCGTGGAGCTCGATGGCGTTGACGATGTGCTCAGCATTCCCGGCATCGAAGTCACATCCCTGGAAGGGACTCACGTTCTGGTCTATTTTTACCGGATTGATGATCTTAAGGCATTTTATGCCGCCGATGTGCAGCCCCATATGGGCTCAACGGTGATGTCCTCGATCGAACTGGATGTGGAATCCATCCTTCGGCGCGCCAGGAAATACAATCGCCTGCTCGGGATGGCCGATGGTGTGGAGGTGATCAATTCGGAAAATTTGAAGGGGTGGAACTTAAAAAGTGCCCTGTTGGGATTCAATCTGGACCGGGCCATTACCGGCGGCAGCGACGGCCACAGCATTCAGCAGTTGGGCAGCGCGGTTACCTATGCCGCTTGTGACCGCAGCCGAAAAGCCTTTTTGGATGCCTTGAGCCGCAAAGAGGCAAAGGTGGTGGGGACCGAGTCCAAACTGTTGAAAAAAATACAGTCCAACGGCGCCAAACTGAAAAATAGCATCAACAATTATCCGGATCTGGTGGAAAAAAATATCCGCTACGGCAAAAGTGTGATTCATTTCCGATCCAGGCGGGTCGCCGAAAAAATATGGCGGCGGATCAACGACAAACATCTGAAAAAGGCCTTCTATTTTGTTGCCGGACTGACCTTTCTAAAAATCAACTATAATGCCCTACCGTTGATCATGTTTTCCCTCATTACCTGATCTGAATCGTAAAACGGCCAAACCGGTCCCCAGTTAATTCTGAACGCCTTCCTTTTGCAGCGCACGTTGAAACGTAATCGGCATATTGTTTTCGTGCGCCGGCAATGGTCTTTACGAAAATCCCCAGCACATCAATCGGTATCCTGCCAGGAAGCGCTACAATTTGGTGATACTGAAATTATGTGGTAACATAAAATAATTTCTCTTTGCTCGTTCAGGACGCAAACGGGCGGGGCGCAATTCCGCCATCCATCCATCCATCCATCCATTCAGTTGAATACAAATAAAAATAAGGAGGTGTCTTATGTATGCACTTATTTACGACGAACACCAACTTGACAGGCCTCAAAAAAAGGTGATTTCTGTTCATGATAATAGGGAAGCGGCCGACATCGCCTTGGAAAAGCGCAAAGAGGAACTTGGGAGAAAAGTGTGGGAGTGTAATACACGAATTGTGTGGGTTGAACGCGAACTTGCCGCTGGAGATTTTGTGGGCCCCGGAGAGTATGACACTTGG